>DATNBW010000222.1:0-11977 GCA_035607275.1 Verrucomicrobiia bacterium
ACCCTCGAGTTCCTCGTCCTCGGTGCCGCGATCAGCGGCTGGGTCTACCAGCGCCGCCTGGCCCTCGAGCTGCCCGCCGTCGGCGCGCTGGTCGCCGCCGGGTTGGTCTTCGCCTACGGCAGCGCGTTCGAGGTCCACGCGGATGCGGCGATCGTCATCGCCGCGGGCCTCGCGGCGGCCGGGTTCGTGCTGGGCCGGCTCCACGGCGTCGCCGAGGACGCCTGGCGCCTGGCGACCGGCGCGAGCCTCGTCCTGGCGGCC
This sequence comes from Verrucomicrobiia bacterium, assembly GCA_035607275.1. Classification (GTDB taxonomy): domain Bacteria; phylum Chloroflexota; class Limnocylindria; order Limnocylindrales; family CSP1-4; genus CF-46. The sequence continues at coordinate 262 of DATNBW010000222.1, forward strand.
ATCGCGGCCTCCGCCGCCCTGAGGGTCGTCGCGGGCTTCGACCTGTTGACCGTCGCGGACGTCGAGGTCGCCGACCACCCGCCGTTCATCAGCTCGGCGACCGTGGCCTGCGCGGCGATCGTGGCGGCCCTCGCCGTCGGGGTTCGCCTGAATCGAGCCCGCCAGTTCGCCCCGTGGGCCGGCCTCGGCGCGGGGATCCTGGCGGTCTACGGACTGTCGATCGGCGTCGTCGACCTCTTCCAGGCGCGGATCCCCGGACCGATCGCCTTCGAGGAGGTCGCCACCCAGGCCCAGGTGGCGATGAGCGTCCTGTGGATCGTCCTCGGTGCCGCAGTCTTCGTGTTCGGTCTCGCCCGACGGCACCTCGTCGTCCGCCAGGCGGGGCTCGCCCTGCTCGGGCTGGCGTCCCTCAAGGTCTTCGTGTTCGACCTGGCGTCGCTGGACGTCGCCTACCGGGTGCTGTCCCTGGTCGCCCTCGGGACGTTCCTGCTCATCACCGCCTGGGTGTACGCCCGGCTCCGGCCGCCGACGACGAGACCGCCGCGCTCGCCGGGATCGGAGTCGGCGCCCGCCTGAACGATCGCCTTCGACCGCCCGCCGGGTTGCGCCGGGTCACCGCCGCCGGCCCGGGCCGGACGGTCGGCGGGTCCCTTTCCTGTATCATCCGCCGCTGATGCGCAAGACCGGCCCGATCCTCATCCTCATCATCGGCATCCTCGCCCTGATCATCGATTTCGTTCCCGGGCTGACGCTGCCCGACGTCGAGGGCACCCGGCCGATCGAGACGAAGGTGGGCCTCGACCTGCAGGGCGGCCTCCGGGTCGAATACCAGGCCCTGCCGGTCAAGGGCCAGGCGCCGCGCCAGCAGGACCTCGACGTCATCCGGACGATCATCGAGAACCGAGTGAACTCGACCGGCGTGTCGGAGCCGGTGATCACGACCCAGGGCAGCGACCGGATCGTCGTTGAGCTGCCGGGCGTCTCGGACCCCAACGCCGTCCGCCATCTCGTCGGCCAGACGGGTCAGCTGGAGTTCGTCCCGCTCGGGACCACGCCGAAGAACAAGGGCGACAAGGTCGATCTGACGCAGTTCCCGGCCCTCTTCAACGGCACCGAGCTGTCGTCCGCGACGATCGCCCAGAACCAGACCCTCGGCCGGGTCGTCACCTTCCAGCTCAAGGACCAGGGCGCGAAGCTCTTCGCCGACTACACCGCCAAGCACGTCGGCGAGTACTTCGCGATCGTCCTCGATGGCAGCGTGATCTCCGCACCGACCATCGACCAGGCGATCACCGGCGGTGCCGTCGAGATCTCGCAGAAGGGCACGATCGGTGGCTATCCGCTCAAGGAGGCGACGGATCTCGTCACCGTCCTCCAGTTCGGCTCGCTCCCGTTCCCGATCCAGGAGCTCTCGAACAACACGATCAGCGCGACCCTCGGCGAGCAGTTCCTCAGTCAGAGCCTCCTCGCCGGGCTGGTCGGCATCCTGCTCGTCATGGCCTTCATGATCATCTACTACCGCCTGCCGGGGATCATCGCGAGCTTCGCGCTGATCTACTACACGCTCGTCGTGCTGGCGATCTTCCGCCTCGTCCCGGTGACCCTGACCCTCGCCGGGATCGCCGGCTTCGTCCTCTCGATCGGCATGGCGGTCGACGCCAACATCCTGATCTTCGAGCGGATGAAGGAGGAGATGCGCGTCGGCAAGTCCCTGCCGGCGGCCGTCGAGGCGGGCTTCGGGCGGGCGTGGAACTCGATCCTCGACTCGAACGTGTCGAGCCTGATCACCGCCACGATCCTCTACCTCTTCGGATCGTCGACGATCCGCGGCTTTGCCCTCGTCCTGATCCTGGGCGTCCTCGTGTCGATGTTCAGCGCGATCGTGGTGACCCGCTCGATCCTGCGCGCCGTCGTCGCCCGCAGCTGGTCGCGCAAGGCGAGCCTCTACGGGGTGGGCGAGAAGGAGTTCGTGGCCGGCGTCGGTGTCACCGGCCGGAGCCGCGTCCGGGGAGAGGCTCGCTCGCGTGTTTGACATCATCGGCAAGAAGCGCTGGTTCTTCCTGATCTCGGCACTGGTCACGATCCCCGGCCTCATCTTCATCCTCCTGACCCCGCTGACGGGCGGCAAAGAAGGGCTCCAGTTCACGATCGACTACACGGGCGGGACGACCTGGCAGATCCGGTTCGCCGACCCGAACGTCAGCGCCGACGCGGTCGCCGGCGTCTTCCACGCGAACGGCCTGCAGGCGATCGTCGTGAAGCAGCAGGACAACGGCTTCATGGACATCAAGACCGAGGCGATCGGTCTCCTCTCGGCACCGCCATCGCCCACGCCGGCTCCGACCCTCAACTCCTCCGCGAGCCCCGCCGCCAGCGGATCGGCGAGCGCGCCGCCGGCGTCGGCGAGCCTCACCCCGTCTGCGTCGGCCGCGCCCTCGGGCTCGGCGTCCGGCTCGGCCGGCCCATCGGCGGCGCCGAGCGCCTCGGCCTCACCGACGCCGACGCCGAGCCCGGAGCCGTCGGCCACCCCGTCCGCGGCGGCCTGGGCCGGAGCCTCGGCGTCAGCGTCGGCCTCGCCGACTCCCCCGACCGGCAACACCCAGCTCCCGACCGACGGCAGGGGCGGCGAGATGGTCAAGGCCCTCCAGGCGCAGTTCGGCCCGATCGCCGAGCAGGCCTCGCTGACGACGATCGGCGCGGTCGTGTCGGCCGACCTGATCAGCCAGGCCCTCATCCTGATCCTCGTCGGCTCGGTCGGGATCCTGCTGTGGATCACGTATCGCTTCCAGGACGTGAAGTTCGGCGTGACGGCGCTTGTCGCCCTGGTTCACGACGTCATCGTCGTCGTCGGCATCTTCGCGATGCTCGGCACGATCTTCCGGATCGAGATCGACGCCCTGTTCGTCACCGCGATGCTGACCGTCATCGGGTTCAGCGTCCACGACACGATCGTCGTCTTCGACCGGATCCGCGAGAACCGGGCGCGGCATGCCGGCGAGCCGTTCGCCGAGATCGTCAACCACTCGATCCTCCAGACGTTCGCCCGCTCGATCATGACGAGCTTCACTGTCGTCCTGACCCTCCTGTCGCTGTACCTGTTCGGCGGGGCGGCCATCCGCAACTTCGTCCTCGCTCTGCTCATCGGGATCATCTCGGGGACGTACTCGTCGATCTTCAACGCGTCGCCGCTCCTCGTCGTCTGGCACGAGTGGGAGGATCGCCGGCTCGGCCGGACCGGTTCCTCGCGCACACCGCGGACGCGCCGCGCCGTCTCCTGATCCGCGCGGCCGGAACGAGCGACCGCGCGTGACGTCGCCGTGCAACGGCCGGTAAGTCGCGGGTGACCGACCCGTGGCATCCTGATCGGGTGATCGAACCGCGCTTCTCGTGGCGGGTCGCGGAGGCCGTCACTCCGACTGCCGACCTCGTCGATGCCGGGATCCGGCACGGGCTCGGAGCGCGGGCGATCGGGTTGCTGGCCGGTCGCGGCCTGTCGACCGCCGCGGAGCTCGACGCGTTCTTCGCCGAGCCGAGCGCCGGTCTTCACGATCCGCGCCTCCTGCCGGACGCCGAGCTCTTCCTCGCCCGCCTTCGCACCGCGCGGGCCGGCAACGAGACCGTGATGATCTTCGGCGACTTCGATGCCGACGGACTGACCGGCCTCGCGATCCTCGTCCGCGCGCTGCGGCGGTGGGGGGTGGACCCGGTCCCCTATGTCCCGAGCCGCCTCGACGAGGGCCACGGCCTGTCGGCGAAGGCGCTCGTCGCGGCCCGGACGGCCGGGGCGACGCTCATCGTCACCGTCGATTGCGGCTCGACGAGCCTGCCCGAGATCGCCGCCGCCCGGGCGGCCGGCATCGACGTCATCGTCACCGATCACCACCGCCTCCCGCCGGAGCTGCCGGTCGCGGTCGCGATCGTCAACCCGCAACGGGCCGACAGCCGCTACCCGGAGCGGCGCCTGGCCGGCAGCGGCGTCGCGTTCAAGCTCGCCCAGCTCCTGCTCGCTGACGAGCCGGGCGGGCCGGCGGCCGCGCTCGACCTGTGTGACCTCGCGACGATCGGAAGCATCGCCGACCTCGTGCCGATCCTCGGCGAGACGCGGGCGATCGTCCGCCTCGGGCTGGCCCGGATCGCGGCCGGCCCACGTCCCGGGATCGCCGCTCTCCTCGCCGCGGCATCGATCGCGGGATCCGTCGACGTGGAGACGCTGTCCTTCGCGGTCGCCCCGCGGATCAATGCCGCGGGCCGGGTGGGGGAGTCTGCCTCGGCCGCCGCCCTGCTCCTGACCGACGACCGCGCCGAGGCCGACCGCCTGGCCGCCGAGCTCGAGGCGGCCAATCGAACGCGGCGCGACCTGACGAGCCAGGCGATGGGCGAGGCACGGGCCGCGATCGCCGGGATGGAGACGCCGACGCTCGACGAGCTGGTCGAGGTGACGGCCGGGATCGTTCCGGACCCGGTCGCGATCCACTGCACGATCGTGCGCGGGCCCTGGCCGGTCGGGATCGTCGGGTTGGTGGCGTCGCGCCTGGTCGAGGACCACGGCCGGCCGGCGATCGTGGGGGCGGACCTGGGCGACGTGATCCGGGCATCGTGCCGGAGCGACGGCCGGCTCGATCTCGGCGCGACGCTCGACGCGTGCGGCCCGATCTTCCTCCGGCACGGGGGACATGCCGGCGCGGCCGGCTTCGAGATCGAGACCGCCCGCTGGCCGGAGTTCGTCTCGACCTTCGACGCCCTGGCTGCCCGGGCGATCCCGGCCGATCCGCGCCTGCCGCTCGCGATCGATCTCGCCATGCCGGCCCTCGAGGTCGACTACGCGCTCCACCGCGACCTGCGCCGCCTCGATCCGTTCGGGCAGGGTCACCCCGAGCCCCTGCTGATCGTCGAAGGCCTGATCGTGACACGCGTGCGGGCCGCCAGCGGCGGTCATACCCAGCTCACCCTGCGGCGCAGGCTCGACGTCCTCGACGGGATCGCCTTCGGGCGCCCCGACCTGGCGGAGACCGTCCATGAGGGCGACCGCGTCGACGTGGTCGCCCGGCTGACGAGCCGCACGTTCGGCGGCTACGAATCCCTGCAGCTCGACATCCGGGACGTGGCGAGCGCCGGCCTCCACGACGCGCCGCGCGCGTCCGCGACGCCCGCCGCCGCCGTGACCCCGGGCGACGGGTCCCGGGACGCCGTGCCCGTGGCCGCCGGCGACCCGGCGACGGACCTCGCCCTCCCGATCCCGGTCGCCTCGTGACCCGCCGCCCAGAGCCCGCCCGGGCGCGGAGCCCGCGGGCGCCGCGCGATCCGTACGGCATCGGGCCGGTCGCGAGCTACGTCGGCCCGGCGATCGCGCTGGTCGCGCTCGTCCTGATCGGCGCGTTCACGATCAGCCTGCTGAACGGCAACATCCCGTTCGTCCCGACCGCGAACCACAACGGCGGGAACGGCGACGGCGGGAACGGCAGCGACGCGACCCCCAGCCCGGCCCCGTCGAACAAGGTGATCACCGTGCCCGCGAACACGTTCCCGGGCTCGATCGTCTACGCCAAGGCCGGCAACATCTGGATCCAGACCAGCCAGGACGCTCACCAGCTCACCAACACCGGGAACGACTCGATGCCGACGTTCTCCGCGGACGGCAAGTGGATCTACTTCATCCGGATCAACGAGAGCCGTGCCAAGTTCCCCACGGGCGGCTACCAGCATCGGTCGTGGTACGACCTCGAGACGCCCGGCCTCGTGCGGATCAGGCCCGACGGATCGGGCGCCCAGCGCCTGCTCACCGGCTCGTATGTCCAGGGCAGCTCGAAATGGTTCTACTGGCTGCGCCAGCCCGTGCCCAGCCCGGACGGCAAGACCGTCGTCGTCGTCTCCGATGGCCCGAACCCGCTCCAGAGCGACATCGTCCTCCACACGTTCGGGATCGCCTCGAAGAAGCTCACGTCCCTGAACCTCCCCGAGTCGCTCCACCTCGGGCACCAGGATCCGGCGTGGCGGCCCGACGGCCGCGTCCTCCTGTACGTGATGAACGGCCGCGCGCAGACCCGCGGTGCACCGCAGATCTATCGCTATGACCCCTCGACGAAGACGGCGAAGGCCCTGACCGGACCGGGCTACCTCGCTCCCGCGTACTCGCCGGACGGGGCGTGGATCGCGGCCACGAACACGGACGCGTTCGGGACCGACATCGCGATCCTCGACCCGGCGGGCAAGGAGGTCCTCCGGGTCACGACGGACGGCCACTCGTTCTCACCGACCTGGTCGCCGGCGGGCGATGCGATCGCGTTCCTCCATCTCGAGGGCACGATCGTCGACCTGAAGATGGCGAAGCTCGACAAGTCGACGGGCCGGTGGACCGTGACCGACACGCTCGACCTGACGAAGGTCTCGGCGCTCGACGGCGCTTCCCGCCCGAGCTGGTTCATCGCGCCGGCGGAGCTTCCGGGTGCAGGCGCCGGCCCGGGGACCGGTGGATCGCCGGCGGCCTCGACCGCCCCGTGACGCGGCAGCCGGGCGAGACCCCGGTGCGGCGATGAGCGAGGCACGCGAGGCTTCGTACCTCGACCGGCTGGCGACTCGATCGGCGGCGACCGGCACCGTTCTGTGCCTCGGCCTGGACCCGGATCCGGAGGCCCTGCCGGCGGGGTTCAGCCGGGACCTGCGCGGGGTCGAGGCGTTCGCCCGCCTCGTGCTCGACGCCGCGGGTCCGGTGTCCGCCGCGGTGAAGCCGAACCTCGCCTTCTTCGAGGCGTTCGGGTCGGCCGGGATCGCGGCGCTCGAGCGGCTCCGGGCGGCGATCCCGGCGGGGCTCCCGGTCGTGATCGACGCCAAGCGCGGCGACATCGGGTCGACCGCCGCCCGCCAGGCCGTCGCGCTCTTCGATGGGCTGGCCGCCGATGCGATCACGGTGAGCCCGTACCTCGGCGAGGAGGCGATCGCGCCGCTCCTCGCCCGACCCGGCCGGTTCGCCTACGTCCTGTGCCGGACGTCCAATCCGGGTGCGGCCGAGCTCCAGGGTCTCGTCGTGGCGGCCGACCCGGCGCTCGGCGCCCCGGCGGAGCCGCTCTGGGCCCGGGTCGCCCGGCGCGCGGCGGGCTGGGGCCCCGGGGCGACGGTCGGTCTCGTGGTCGGCGCGACGGCCCCGGCCGAGCTGGTCGCGATCCGCCGGCTGGCCCCCGGTCTGGCGTTCCTCGTGCCCGGCGTCGGCGCCCAGGGGGGTGACGAGACGGCGGTCCTGGCGGGCGGCCGGGCGACGGAGGCTCCGGCCGGCGGACGGCCCGGCGGAGGACTGCTCGTCAACGTCTCGCGGGGGATCGCGGGTGCGGCCGTCGCGCGACCCGGAGGGACGGCCGCGATCGACCCCGGCGAGGCGATTGCGGCGGCTGCGCGCGAGTGGGCCGCCCGGCTCCCCGTGCTACCCTAGCCACCGCGCGAGCCCCATTTCGGGGCATGGCCGGACACGAGGTCGAAACCAGCCAGCATGCCTACACCCGGGCCGTTAGAGCTCATCATCATCCTCGTCGTCGCCCTGGTGATCCTCGGCCCCGGGCGGTTGCCGGATGTCGGCGCCGCTCTCGGGAAGAGCATCCGGGAGTTCCGCAAGGCCTCATCGGATCTCACCGACGCAACCCGGATCGACACCTCGCCGCTGCCGCCGACCGCGAGCCCCGCGCCGACGCCGGAGCCGTCCGTCCCGACCCCGACGTCGACGACGGTCCCCGCTCCGATCGCGGCGCCGCCCGCTCCGGCGGATGACGAACCGACCCATCCGCCGGCCTAGCCAGATCCGCGCCAGCTGATGGCCGACACCGACGCCGTTCGCGGGGCCGGCCTGCCGGATCGCCTGCCGGCCGTCGACGCCGCTGCGGGTCCCGGGTCGCCCGCGGCCGAGCCCGGCAAGGTGATGACCCTCGTCGATCACCTGACCGAGCTTCGGTCGCGGATCGTCCGCTCGATCGCCGCCGTGGTCGTCGGCACGATCGTCGGGTTCGTGTTCGCGGACCCGATCAAGGACTTCCTGACCGCCCCGCTCCCGGCGAGCGCGCTGCCCCTCCAGTTTCTGTCGCCCGGCGACGGCTTCTCGATCCAGGTCCGGATCGCCGTCGTCGTCGGGGTCATCCTGGCGATGCCCGTCCTGCTCTACCAGCTCTGGGCGTTCATCTCGCCCGGCCTCACGCCGACGGAGCGAAAGGCTCTCCGGCCCTGGATCCCGCTCGCCCTGTTCTTCTTCGTGCTCGGCGTGTCGATCGCGTACGCCATCCTGCCGTTCGCGATCGGCTTCCTCCTGGCGTTCAGCGGAAAGGTGATCGTCGCCCACCTCGCGGCGACGCCGTACTTCGACTTCGTGACGACGATGTTCCTCGCGTTCGGGCTCCTCATGGAGTTTCCGATCCTGCTGTACGCCCTCGCCCGGATCGGGATCCTGTCGTCGGCGCGGCTGACATCGTCGCGGCGCTTCATCTTCCTCGGGATCGTGATCTTCTCGACGATCGCGACGCCGGGTGGCGACCTCGTCAGCCCGACGATCCTTGCGACGACGATGTACATCCTGTTCGAGCTGACGCTCCGGGCGATCCGGCGGAGCGGCCGCTGATGAACCCGGACCGCGATCCGGGGGTGATCGTGGAGCCCGGCCCGCCGGTCGACGCGGAGGTCGACGCGGATCCCGTCCCGGTCGTCGATCCCGGCGATGGCCAGCACGTCGTCCTCCTCAGCGGGCTGTCCGGTGCCGGCAAGACGGCGGCCGCGAAGCTCTTCGAGGATCTCGGGTACACGGTGGTCGACAACCTGCCCGGCGAGCTCCTGCCCGAGCTCGCCGAGCTCGTCGCCGACGACGAAGAGCGGTTCCGGAAGGTCGCGATCGTCCTCGATGTCCGGTCCGGTGACGCGCCGATGGCGTTCGGGGCGATGCGCGGGGCGCTCGAGGGTCGCGGGATCCGGCCCCAGGTCTTCTTCCTCGAGGCGCGCGACGAGGTCCTGATCCGGCGCTTCTCCGAGACGCGTCATCGCCACCCCCTTGCCGACCAGCGCGGGATCGCCAGCTCGATCGCCGCCGAGCGCCGCCTGCTCGATCCGGTCCGGAGCGAGTCCGACGTCGTCATCGACACGAGCGACCTGCCGCTGCGCGAGCTCCGCGAGCGGATCTTCACCCGGCTCGGCGAGGCCGCGGACCCGGACCGGCTCGCGATCCAGCTGATCAGCTTCGGGTTCAAGTACGGCGTGCCGCTCGAGGCCGACCTGGTGTTCGACGTCCGCTTCATGCAGAACCCGTACTACATCGACGAGCTCCGCCAGCTCTCGGGACTGACCGCCGAGGTCCGCGAGTTCGTCCTCGGCCAGCCGGTCGCGCAGCAGTTCCTCGGCTACCTCCATGAGTACCTCGGCTTCGCGATCCCGGCCTACGTCGGCGAGGGGAAGACCCGCCTGACGATCGCCCTCGGCTGCACCGGCGGCTACCACCGCTCGATCGCGTTGACCGAAGCCCTGGCCGACTGGCTGCGCGAGCAGGACTTCGGGCCGATCGCCATCTTCCATCGCGAGCTGGACCGGACGTGACCGAGCGCAAGCGCCGGGACGCCCCTGATCCGATCCCGCATGCGGCCGGACGCGTGGGCACCGACACCCGACGACCGATCGAGGGCGAGCGGCTGGCCGCGACGAACCTCCGGCGCTGGCTGACCCCCGGGATCGGGGTCAAGCGCTGGCTCCTCGTCGCGTTCGCGGGTCTGCTCGTGCTGTCGCTCGGGGCGGCCCACGTCATCCGCCAGGTGACCCGCGACGTCGAGCCGGGAGGCGTGACCGGAGCCATCCTCGACGCGGTCACGTTCCAGTTCCTGCCGTATCCGCTCCGCGGTCTGGTCGTCGGCATCGTCGGGCTCGGGCTGCTCGTGTTCGGGGCGTATCGCACGATCGGCGCCCTGACCGCCCCGTTCCTGCCGACCCGGGGCGGGGGCCGCCTCGTCGAGCTGATCTACCAGCGGAAGTCGCTCGCCCGCGGGCCGCGCGTCGTCGTCATCGGCGGTGGCACCGGCCAGTCCACGATCCTGCGCGGCCTCAAGGAGCACACGAGCAACCTCACCGCGATCGTGGCGGTCGCCGACGACGGCGGCTCGTCCGGCGTCCTGCGCGAGGAGCTCGGGATCCCGCCGGTCGGCGACATCCGGCGCTGCCTGGCGGCGCTGGCCGACGCGGAGAACCTCGTCGGCGAGGTCCTCGAGCACCGCTTCGCCGGCTCGCCGACCGATGCCGCGCCCGAGGCCGGCGGCCCGCTCGGCGGCCATCCTGTCGGGAACATCCTGCTGGCTGCGATGACCCAGCTCGAGGGCGGCGACTTCGAGGAAGGCGTGCGTCGGGCGAACCGGGTCCTCGCGGTCCGCGGCCAGGTCCTGCCGGCCGCGGCGACCCCGCTCACCCTGCACGCCCGGACGCGCGACGGGGAGGTCGTGGACGGCCAGTCGGTCATCACCCGGACGAAGGGGATCGAGCGGGCGTGGGTCACCCCGACCGACGTCGCCGCGTGCGAGGACGCGCTGGCCGCGATCGCCGAGGCCGACCTGATCGTGCTTGGGCCCGGGTCGCTCTACACGAGCCTCCTGCCGAGCCTCCTCCTGCCCGAGATCCGCGACGCCGTCGCCGCATCGCCGGCCCTCCGCGTCTACGTCTGCAACGTCGCGACCCAGGACGGCGAGACGGCCGATCTCGACCTCGCCGGTCACGTCGAGGCGCTCGTCGCCCACGCCGGGGCCGGGATCGTCGACGTCGTCCTCGCGAACAACCGGCCGGGCGACCCGGCGTCGCTCCGGTTCCCGTCCCAGCCGGTCCGCCTGCGCTGGCCGCCGACCCTCGTGACGGCGCCCCGGGTCGTCCTCGACGACGTCGTCGATGCCGATGCCGCCCAGCGCCACGACCCGGAGCGGTTGGCCGCCGCGGTCATGCGGATCCTCGACCGGGAGGGATCGGCCCGTCGCCGCGGCTCCGCGTCGCGGACGGCCTGATCGAGCGGTGAACCGTGGCGTCCTGACCAGCTCGCGACCGACCGGCGCCCGGCGATGAGCGGCAGCGACCGCGATCTCGTCCTGGCCCTCCGCGCGGAGCTCGCGGCGATCGACCCGTCGCGACCGTGCGACCGGCGGGCGGAGGCGCTCGCCCTGGCCGACGTCCGCGCCGCGCGCGACGGACCGCTCGCCCGGCTGCTGCTGCGCCTGGCCCGCGAGCGAGCCGCGGTCCGGGCTGGCGAGGGCGTCGATCGGAGTGTCGGCGCGGGCGAGGGGGAGGCGTCCTCCGCCGTGGGCGCGTCGCCGATCGGGATTGCCGCCTTCGACTGGGCGTCCTCCTCCGATCACTGCCGGCTCGCCTGGCTGCGCGGGCTCTTCCTGGGCCACGGGTCGCTCAGCCTGTCGGGCGGGCGGACCCACCTCGAGTTCCTCGTTGCCGCGCCGGACGCGGCGCTCCTCGCCGGCTGGCTCGGCCAGGCCGGGCTCCCGGCGTCGTGGCGGATCCGCCGGGGCCGGGGGGTCGTGACCTGGAAGAACGGCGACCTGGTCGGCACGTTCCTGCGGCGAATCGGCGCAACGGGCGCCCTGCTCGAGGTCGAGGCCCGCCAGGTATCGCGCGCGCTGCGCGGCGACCTGAACCGGGTGATCAACGCCGAGTCGGCCAACCTCCAGCGAGCCGTCGGCGCCGCCGGCCGCCAGATGGCGGCGATCGATGAGCTCACCGC
>DATNBW010000232.1:0-11773 GCA_035607275.1 Verrucomicrobiia bacterium
GCAGCTCGGTCCGGATCGAGACGTCGAGCATCGAGACCGGCTCGTCGGCGACGATCAGCTCCGGTCCCATGACGAGCGCGCCGGCGATCACGACTCGCTGACGTTGCCCGCCCGACAGCTCGTGGGGGTAGCGAAAGGCGAAGTCCGTCGCGGGTCGCATCCCGGCCGCCTCGAGGGCGCCGAAGACCCGGCGCTGTCGATCGGCGCCGTCCATGCCGAGCCCGTTGACGATCAGCGGCTCCATGACGAAGTCGTTGATCGTCTGCTTGGGATTCAGGGTCTCGTACGGGTCCTGGAAGATCAGCTGCACGCGCCGGCGGTACGGACGCAGGCCCGTCGTCCCGCGCAGGTTGCTGACGTCCTTGCCGTCGAACATGATCGTTCCCGATGTCTGGCGGGTGAGCTTGACGATGACCCTGCCGGTCGTCGTCTTCCCGCTCCCCGACTCGCCGACGAGCCCGAGGACCTCGCCTCGGCGGAGGGTCAGGTCGATCCCGTCGACCGCCCGGACGACGCCGTGGGATCGCCGCAGGACCGTGTCGACGAACCCGTTGCGGATCGGGAAGTGAACCTTGAGGTCGTCGAGGCGAAGCAGGTCGTCGGTCATGCGAGCGACCCACCGGTCGGCGGCTCCACCGGGGCCGGATGCGTCACGGCTGCCGGCGTGCCGACCGTCGGCGCGGCGAGCCCGGCCGGCGCGCCGACTGTCGGCCCGGCAACGGTTGGCGCCGCGACCGCGGCCGGCGCCTCGTAGCCGGGCGCGAGCATGCCGGCCGGGGTCCCGTCGCTGCCCGACGGATACAGGTGACACGCGACCCGGACGCCGCCGAACGAGACCTCGGGCGGGATCACCTCGCTGCAGACCGGCATCACGAACGGGCAGCGCGGTGCGAAGCGACAGCCCGGCGGCGGATGTCGGAGGTCCGGCGGCGAGCCGGGGATGACGTCGAGCGTGCGCCGATCGGCCTGGATGTTGGGGAACGCCGAGAGGAGCTTCTGGGTGTACGGGTGGCGCGGGCGGCGGAACACCTCACCGACCGGGCCTTCCTCGGCGACCCGCCCCGCGTACATCACGAGGATCCGATCGCAGGTCTCGGCGATCACCGACAGGTCGTGGGTGATCAGGATCAGGGACAGCCCGAGCTCGCGTCGGAGCCGTTCGAGCAGCTCGAGGATCTGGGCCTGGATCATCACATCGAGGGCGGTGGTCGGCTCGTCGCCGATGACGATCGCCGGGTCGCAGGCCAGGGCCATCGCGATCATCGCCCGCTGGCGCATCCCCCCCGACAGCTCGTGGGGATACGCGCTCCCCCGCTTGCGCGGGATCCCGACGAGCTCGAGCAGCTCGCCCGCCCGCTTCCGGGCCTGCGCCTCCGACAGGTTCAGACGCTCCATCAGCGGCTCGGTGATCTGGTCGCGCAGGCGGTGGACCGGGTTCAGCGCGTTCATCGCGCCCTGGAAGACGATCGAGATCTCGCGCCAACGGTAGCGCCGGAGGGCCTCCGCGCTCTTCGGCACGAGGTCGATCCCGAAGTAGCGGATCGAGCCGCCGGCGATCCGGGCGTTGGACGGGAGCAACCGGACGAGAGAGAGGGCGGTCGTGGTCTTGCCGCAGCCGGACTCCCCGGCGATCCCGAGCGCCTCGCCCTGCTGGAGGTTGAAGCTGACCCCGTCGACGGCATGGACCGTCGCCCCCTCGAGATCGAAATAGGTCCGAAGGTCGTCGACGGCGAGCAGCGGCTGGGCCGGATCCGCCTGCTTCGGAAGCGTCCGCCCGCGCGCGTCGACCGGCGCCGGGACCTTGGCGCCGGATGCCTTCGACCCGGCGCTCGCCCGGCCGATCATCGGCGCCGACCGCGCTTCGGGTTGAGGAGATCGTCGAGGGCGCTGCCGACGAGGGTGAACGCCAGCACGACGAGAACGATCCCGGCCCCGGGCGGAACGAAGTACCACCACGCGCCGAGCCCCGGCGCGCCGGCCGCACGGGCGGCTTCGAGCAGCTGGCCCCACGACGGCTGGAACGGATCGCCGAGCCCGACGAACGAAAGCGTCGTCTCGGTCAGCACGGCCCCGGCGAAGGTCAGGACCGCGTTCGCGACGATCAGGTTGATCACGTTGGGCAGGATGTGGCGGCGCATGATGTGGCCGCCGCCGGCCCCGATCACCCTCGCCCGGTCGACGAACGCCCGTTCCCGGAGCGACAGCGTCTGGGAGCGGATGATCCGGGCCGTCGAGGACCAGCTCGTGATCCCGATCACGATCACGATGACGATCAGGGTCATCCGGATCCCGAACACCTCGGTCGCGGCCGAGCCGACCAGCTGCTGGATGATCGGCGTCAGGATGAGGGCGAGGACGAAGGTCGGGATGACCAGGAAGAAGTCGGTGATCCGCATGAGGATCGCGTCGAGCCAACCGCCGACGAACCCGGCGACGATCCCGACGACGACGCCGATCGCGACGGTCACGACCGTCGCCAGGAAGCCGATGACGAGCGAGATCCGGGCGCCGTGGACGGTCTGGTTCAGCATGTCGCGGCCGAGCTCGTCGGTACCGAGGAGGTGCACCCCGGACGGCGGCTCGAGCCGATGGCCGGTCGCGGTCACCGCCGTCTGGAGCTGCCCGACGAATGCCTGGGGCGCGATCGCGAGGACGATGAAGACCAGGAGGATCACCATCCCGATCAGGCCCTCCGGCCGGCGGAGCAGCCGGCGCAGGATCGTCCACAGGCCGACGGCACCGCGCAGCCGGCGCGGAGCGACACCCTGGACCGACGCTGCGGTCATGTCCGGACCCGCGGGTCGAGCGCGCCGTACACGAGATCGGCGACCAGGTTCGCGAGCACGACCGAGACGCTGAGGAGCAGGAAGACGCCCTGGAGGACCGGGTAGTCGCGGGCGGTCAACGCGGTCACGGCCAGCGTTCCGAGACCCGGCCAGTTGAACACGACCTCGACCGTGATCGCCCCGGCGACGACATACCCGAGATTGATCGCGATCAGCGAGACGGTCGGCAGCAGGGCGTTCGGCAGCGCGTGATGGCGGAGGATCCGGCCTTCGCGCAGGCCCATCGCCCGGCCGGTCGTCACGTAGTCCTCCGAGAGCGTCTCGACGATCGAGGAGCGCATGACGATCGCGTACTGGCCGACCAGCCCGAACGCAACGGTCGCGAGCGGCAGGGCGAGGTGGGCGAGGAAGTCGACGAGCCGTTCCCACAGCCCGGGGTACTGCGCACCGGAGGTCATCATCCCGAAGGTCGGGAACCAGTGGAGGGTCGTCGCGAACACGAGGAGAAACGCCATCCCGAGCAGGAAATACGGCGTCGAGTACAGGACCAGCGAGATCCCGTTGCCGACATAGTCGACCGGGCCGCCGCGTCTCCAACCCGTGTACGCGCCCAGCGCGAGACCGAGCACGATGGCCACGAGCTCGCCGAGACCGAACAGGATCACCGTCGGCCAGATGCGCTGGGCGAGGACCTCGGCCACCGTGTGGCCACCGCCGATGAACGAGAAGCCGAGATCGCCGTGGATCGTTGCGTCGACGTACGCGACGAACTGGTCCGGGAAGAGCGGCTTGTCCAGGCCCCACCGCTCGCGGGTCTGCTGGAGAATCTCCGCGGTGACGCGCGGCGTGCCGTGGAGCAGCACCCGCTCGGGCGAGCCCGGCATCGCCCGGAACAGGATGAAGTTGACCAGCGCGATCAGGACGATCGTCACGAACGCCGAGGCGAGGCGGCGACCGAGGTAGCCGACCTTCACCGCCGGCGGCCGCGCGCGGTCGGGTGCGCTGCGCCCGGCCGCTCAAGGGCGCGATGGCGAGGCGGGTCGCCGGCCGGGGAGCGCCCGAGGGCCCTCCCCGCCGGCGGTGGCTGCTCGACGGGCGGCGTGCCGCCCGCAGCCGTCATTCCTCTTCGATTCTCTGGCGCCGGCCGCGCATCACGACGAGACCGACCGCGACGATGACCACCAGGGCGATCACGCCGAGGATCAGGGGCAGCGACGAGCTGGAGCTCGACGCCGGTGCGGTGACGGGCGGCGCCGAGGCAACCGGCGTCGTCACGGCACTCGATCCGGGGTTGGCCGACGGCTCGACGGACGGCGCGGCCGACGGCGTTGCGGACGCGTCGGTCAGGACCGTGTAGCCGCGGGAGCCGTAGCCGAAGAGCGGCGTGCCGCCTTCGACGGGTTGGTTCGTCCAGCCCGCGAACTTGTCGGTCCGGTAGGCGTCGAGCTCCGCGTCGTAGTAGAGGATGTGGTACGGCGCCTCGTCGTAGACGAGGTTCTGCATCTCGGCGAGGATCGCCTTGCGCTTGTCCGGATCGGCCTCGGCGCGCTGTTGCTTGAACAGCTCGTCGTAGTGCGGGTTCGAGTAGTAGCTGTCGCTCGATGCGCCGATCTCGCTGGTCTGGAAGAACTTGAGGAGCGACGTCGGGTCCGGGTCGCCGACCCAGCCCCACATATAGATGTCGTAGTTGGCCGGGCCGGCCGGCGGGCCCGTGACGTCGTCGATCAGCTTGCCTTCCTCGGTGACGGCCGCCGTGACCGTGATCCCGAGCTGGCCGAACCACTCGACGAGGAACTGGGCGTTCGTCGCGTTCTCGGCCTCGGAGTCCGGCCAGGTCAGGCGAAGATTGATGACCTTGCCGTCCTTGTCGAGGAGCTTGCCCGAAGCATTCAGCTTGTAGCCGGCTGCGTCGAGGCGGCGTTTCGCCTCGGCAATGTCGAACTTGCGTGGCCGATCCGGCTCGACATGCCAGCGCGTGTGGAACGGGGGAATGATCGTCGAGCCTGGCGTGCCGTAGCCGCCGAGCGTCGAATCGACCAGCTTCTGGTTGTCGATCGCATATCCGAGGGCGTCCCGGAAGGCGACGTCGCTGAGGGCGGGGGTCGACCCGCCGTAGCCCTTCTTGTTGCCGCCGGTGTTGAACGACAGCTCCGTGTAGCCGTTCGCGATGCCCTGGACGGCCACGACGTTCGGCTCGGTCTTGAGGGCATTGAACTGGTCGGCGAGCACGCCGCGGACGTAGTCGACTTCACCCGACTTCAGCGCCTGGACCATCGTGTCGCTGCTCGCGAAGTGCTGGATGATCACCTGGTCGGCCGCACCCTGCGTGTTCCACGAGTTCGGGTTCCGGACGAAGCGGATGAAGTCGCCGGGCTTCCACTCCGCGACCTGGTAGGGCCCGGTGCCGACGATCGGCGGCTCGTTCTTGAAGAAGCCCTTGGCCTTCGGGTCGCCGATCTGGGCGAGCGTGTACTTCGACCAGATGTGCTTCGGCAGGATCGGGACGTAGGCCTGGAGCAGGAGGGTGTTCGCGAAGTCGGTCTGGACGATGAGGGTGGTCGGATCGGGGGCGGTGACCTTGCTGACCCCCGCGTCGGTCAGGTAGCCCTCGAGATAGCCCTCACCGAGATACCCGCGCTCCGAGGCGACACCGGCGAGGATCGTGTCGTAGGTCCACTTGGCGTCCTCGGAGGTCGCCGGCTGCCCGTCCGACCACTTCATCCCCGGCCGGATCTTGAACGTCCAGGTCTTGCCGTCCGTGGACTGGGTCCACGATTCGGCGAACCCGGGAGACGGCTCGATGTTCGGCCCGAAGTTCACGAGCAGGTCGTAGTTCAGGGTGAACACCTCGAAGTCGGCCACCAGGACCGATTCGAACGGGTTCAGGACCTGGAGATCCTGGTCCGTGCCGGCGCGCAGGACCAGATCCCCCTCCGCCGCGGACGCCGCGGCGCCGGGAAGCATCGTCGTGACGATCAGGCCCGTCGCTGCGAGTGCGCGTGCGAACCGTGCGCGCAGGGGTTGTCGCATCTCTCCTCCTCGTCTGTCCGGTGTCGCGAGCGACCACGGACATCATTGCCTCCGGACCCCGGTCCCGGGCGGCCGTCGAACTGTCCCATAGCTCCGCGGCCCGCCGCAACACTGCGGCCCGTCTCGTGGGCCGCGATCAATCGGCCGTGACCACCTCCTCCACGACCAGCGTGCCCGCATCGGCGTCCAGCGTGGCGAGCGCGCCGAGCGGTACGGTCGCGTGGTGCTTGTTGTGACCGATCGGCAGGCCGAAGATCAGGGGCAGCCCGAGCGGCGCCAGGACGTCCTCGACGATGTCCTCGGCCGACAGCTCGCTGATCCCGCCCGACCACTTCGACTTGATGTCGCCGACGACGATGCCCGCGGCGCCCTCGAACAGGCCCGCGTTCCGGAGCTGGGTCAGGATCCCGTCGTGGACATAGCCCTCGTTGTCGATCTCCTCGAGCACGACGATCCGGCCGCGGAAGTCCGGCTGGAGGCGCGTCCCGATCGCGCTGCTGAGGAGGCCCGCGCAGCCGCCCGTCAGGCGTCCGGTCGCCCGGCCGCCGACGACCGTCCGGACGTACGGATCGTCCGGGTTCGGGCCGATCTGCCCGTACGGCTCGGCGCTGAACAGGGCCCGCTTCAGGCTGGCCTTCGAGAACTCGGTCACGTCGGCCGCACCGATCCCGGCGGCGCCGTTCGAGTAGAAGCTGATCACGTTGCCCCAGCGCTGCTGGGCCAGGTGGAGCGTGGTCAGGTCGCTGTAGCCGCACAGGGCCTTGGGATTCGCCGCGAACGCCGCCTCGTCGAGGAGCGGGATCAGGCGCGGCGTCCCGTAGCCGCCCTGGAGGCAGACGATCGCCCGGACCTCCGGGTCGGCGAGCGCAGCGTGGAGGTCGGCGGCCCGGTCCTCGTCGAGCCCGGCCATGTATCCGTGGCGATCGTTGACGTGGTCGCCGAGCTTGAGCGTGAGGCCCCACGCCTCGAGCGCCGCGACCCCGCGGAGCAGCTCGCTGCGGTTCTCCCAGCTGCTGGCCGGAGCGACGATCGCGACCGTGTCGCCCTCGCGCAGGCGACGCGGCTTGCGGGGGGCTGCGCGGTCGTCGGCCCGATCGCTCATCGGAGACTCATACGAGAAAGCTCGTGACCGGGTTCGCCTCGAGCAAGATCGGCCGGTCGATCGTGAACCGTTCCAGCTCGCCGGCCGACGGGGTCGAGCCGTCGACGACGAGCTCCGCCAGGATCCGGCCGAGGACCGACGCGAACTTGTAGCCGTGGGCGGCGCCGAGGACGACCAGGACGCCGGGCGCCTCGGGCAGGCGGTCGACGACGAAGTCCCGGTCCGGCGTCATCGTGTACAGGCAGGTCTTCGTGTAGATCTCGGGCCCGAGATGCTCGGGCAGGTGGCGCGCGAGGAAGTCGGTCAGGCGCCGGAAGCCGATCTCGTTGCGCTCGAACCTCCGGGTCGCCGGGGTCACCTCGTCGCCGCCGACATCCTCGGCGGCCTTCGGGCCGGCCTCGCCGTAGGTCGGGAAGCCGTAGAACGACGGGTCGTCCATCCAGATCCAGATCGGAAAGCGGTCGGGGGCGAAGCGGGCCGGGTCCGGTGCGGCGAAGTACGTCACCTGGGCCTCGATGATCGTCAGCGGCAGGCGCCGGTCGAACGCGTCGAGGAGGTCGTTCGTCCAGGCGTCCGCGGCGATCACGACGTGCGGCGCGCGATGGACGGACCCGTCCGTGAGCTCGACCTCGAGCCCGCCCCCCGCGACCGAACGCAGCGCGGCGACCGGCGCATGCTCGAGAAGCGTGGCGCCGTTGGCCCGGGCGAGCCGCTGGTGGGCCGCGTTGCCCCGGTTCGGGTCGGCGATGCCGGCGTCCGCCTGGTACAGGCCGTGATGCTCGTCGCCGAGCTGCCACTGCGGCCAGCGTCGGCTGATCTCCGGGCCGTCGAGCTGCTCGAAGGGGACGCCCTCGGCCGTCATCGCGTCGACGTAGTCACGGAGCGGGATCGCCGCCTCGCGCGGCCCGATGTCGAGACCGCCGGTCCGGGTGACGATCGTCGTGCCGCTTTCCGCCTCGACCTCAGCCCAGGTCGCGTAGGCCCGTCGCGCGAGCCGGACGTAGTCGGGGCGGTGGTACGAGAGGCGGATGATCCGGCTGTGGTCCTGGCCGGCGCCCTTGTCGTGGCCGAGCTCGAACTGCTCGAGGCCGAGCACCCGATCGCCCAGTCGCCGGCTCAACCAGCAGGCCGCACCCGAGCCGATCGCCCCCAGCCCGACGACGATCGCGTCCCAGTCGTTTCGCACGCTCCCGATCGTAGCCGCGTGCGAGGGTCGCCCGAAGGCTCGTCGCGCGCATCGCGCTCCGGCCCGTCGTCGGCCGCCGGCGGCGCGCGGGAGCACGTGACGTGGAGACCTACCGACGAGTGACGTACTCGCGGG
This sequence comes from Verrucomicrobiia bacterium, assembly GCA_035607275.1. Taxonomy (GTDB): domain Bacteria; phylum Chloroflexota; class Limnocylindria; order Limnocylindrales; family CSP1-4; genus CF-46. The sequence goes on from DATNBW010000232.1 coordinate 8,240, forward strand.
TCTCGACCAGCTCCACCCGACCGCCGATCTCGATCCTGCCGTCGGCCTGGGGCCTGACGAGGATCTCGGACCCGACGCCCTGGCGGATCGTGATCGCCCGGCCGATCCGCTGGCCCATGAGGACCGCGGCGGCGCCGGTCGCCTCGTCCTCGAGGATGCCGACGTCGGTTGGGAAGTAGCGACTGCGCAGGATGCCGGCCGGTTCGTCGATCCACGACCAGACGTAGCGACCCGGATCGCCCATCGGCTGCGTGGCGGCGGCCTCGACGTCGGCCGGCGAGGCGAGCTCCTCGACCTGGATCGGATGGACCCACTCGGGCCGCGCCCGGATCCACGTTCGTTCCGCGTCGTGGCGGAACGGGATGTCGCCGGCCGGCGGGCGGAGCGTGGTCGCGGGCGCCCCGGTCTCGCGGAACAGCCACGCCGTCCCGACCGACGGGTGACCCGCGAACGGCAGCTCGCGGCCCGGCGTGAAGATCCGGATCGCACCCTCGGCGGCATCGTCGACGAAGACGGTCTCGGAGAAGGCGAGGTCGATGGCCACGGCCTGGCGACGGTCGGCCCGGATCGCTCCGCCGTCGAGGAAGACGCCGAGCGGGTTGCCGCCCCGGCCGTCGGGCCCGACGAACACGCGGAGCACGTGAAGCTGGGTCATGAGCGAGTTTCCCGGGTCGAACGGATGGGCGCCACGCGGTCGAGGGCCACGCGCTGGAGGCCCATGATCGTCATCGCGTCGGTGATCCGCCCGTCGGTCGTCATCGCGAGTGCTTCGTCGAACGGCAGCCAGCGGATCTCGAGCTCCTCGGTCGGCTCCGGCGACGGGGCGCCGTGCGTCCGCGCCCGCGCCGCGAACAGCACGCCGGCCTCGTCGCTGATCGAGTTCGACAGGTGGAACCGCACGATCTCGCGCCAGCCGTCCGCCTCGACGCCGGTCTCCTCCCGGACCTCGCGCCGGGCGCCGTCGACGGCGGGCTCGCCGTCCGGCACACCGCCCTCGGGCAGCTCCCAGGAGTACGCATCGAGCGTGTAGCGGTGCTGGCCGACCAGGAGCACCCGATCCTCGTCGTCGAGGACGACCGCGCCGACCGCGAGGTTGGCGAAGTGCACGACGCCGTAGATGCCGGGGCTGCCATCCGGCCGCGCGACCTCGTCATGCCAGATCGTGATCCACGGGTTGTCGTAGGCGACCTCACGCGAGCGGCGCGTCCACGGGCCGATGCGATTCGCGATCTCGGAGTCGGACGATCCAGACGAGTCGGACATCGCCCTCATCGTCGCACGGCCCGGGCGGACCAGTCGCGGTCGCCGGGTCGCGGCCTATCCTCGGGCGGTGCAGGCCCAGGACGATCCGGAGCGCCTCCGCCCCGCCAGCCAGCCGGTCCACCGGGTGGCGGCGCTGCGCGACGTCCGGATCCGCGTCTCGGACGGGCTCGAGCTGTCGGCCAACCTGTGGCTGCCGGAGCCCCTCGCCGACGGAACTGGACCGCAGGCCTTTCCCGCGATCCTCGAGATGATCCCGTATCGCAAGGACGACTGGCGCGCGGCGAGCGACGAGAGCCGTGGCGAATGGCTGGCGGCGCGCGGCTACGCCCTGTGCCGGCTCGACATCCGCGGCACGGGATCCTCGCCCGGGATCGCCCTCGACGAGTACACGGCCCGCGAGACGCAGGACGGGCACGACGCCGTCGAGTGGCTCGCGGCCCAGCCGTGGTGCACCGGCAAGGTCGGGATGTGGGGCATCTCCTATGGCGGGTTCACCTCGATCCAGGTCGCCCTGCTCCACCCGCCGCACCTCGCCGCGATCGTGCCGATGATGGCGACCGACGACCGCTACACCGACGACGTCCACTATCTCGGCGGCTGCGCGACCGTGTCGGAGCTCTCGCAATACGCGGTCTCGATGGTCGGGATGAACGCGCTGCCGCCGCGGGCCGAGTTCCGTGGCGCCTCGTGGGCGGCCGAGTGGCGGGGGCGGCTCGAGCAGACGCCGATCTGGCTGTTCGAATGGCTCCGCCAGCAGCACGACGGGCCGTACTGGCGCCGGGGCTCCCTCGCCCCGGACTGGGCTCGGCTGACGACGCCGACCTTCCTCATCGGCGGCTGGATGGACGAGTACGTCGATGCGGCCCTGCGGATGCTCGAGCGCTGCACCAATGCGCCGCGGAAGGCGCTGATCGGCAACTGGGTCCACGACCTGCCCGACGACGCTTACCCGGGCCCGAACGTCGACTGGTACCACGAGATGGTCCGCTTCCTCGACCACTGGCTGAAGGGGATCGACAACGGCGTCATGGACGAGCCCGCCCTCGTCGCGTTCCGCCACGACTGGGCCGAGCCGGAGCCGTTTCCGGCGGCCTGGCCGGGCGAGTGGATCGCCGAGGCGTCGTGGCCGCCGGCCGATCTCGCCGAGCGGGTCTACCACCCGGCGCCCGGCGAGACGGCACTCGTCGGACGGCTCGCCGCGCAGCCGCCGAGCCAGCCCGCCGTCGAGCGCTTCCGCCATCGGGCGACGATCGGGACGCGGGCCGGCCTGTCGTGGGGGGCCGGCGGCCAGCCGAACGGTGTGGCCCGTGACCTTCGTCCGGACGACGCCCTTGGGCCGGTCTTCACGACCGAGCCGCTCGAGGCCGACCTCGACGTGGTCGGGGTCGCCTCGGTCGTCCTCGCCTGGGCATCCCCGGTTCCGGTCGCGACGGCGGTCGTCCGACTCGAGGACGTCGCGCCCGACGGGACCCCGTTCCAGGTCAGCGCCGGCATCCTGAACCTGACCCATCGAGAATCCCACGAGACGCCGCAGCCGCTCGAGCCGGGTGTCGTGACCGAGGTCCGGATCAACCTCCGGGCAACGGCGCATCGATTCGGCGCGGGACACCGGATCCGCCTGTCGGTGGCTTCGTCGATGTGGCCGGTCGTCTGGCCCTCGCCGTTCCCGGCCGAGTACGAGCTCCATCTCGGCGGGTCGACGGCCTCGCGGCTGATCCTGCCCGTGCTTCCGTCCGGACACGCGGGCGCCGACGTCCCTCCGTTCAAGACCACGCCTGCCGGCCTGCGAGATCCGGGATCGTACCGCGGCGATCCTCCGGTCTGGCAGGTCATCGAGGACGTGATCGACGGGTCGGTGACGGTCCTGACGAGCGAGTTCGGCGAGACGACCCTGCCGGACGGGCGGACCACGCTGTACGCCGGCGAACGGCTCGAGATGACGGCGCGGGACGCCGACCCCGCGCATGCGCGGATGCACAACGAGGTCGTCTACCGGCTGCGCGAGGACGGCTCCGAGATCCTGATCGAGGCCAACGGCACGATCCGCACGACGGCGACCGACTTCCACATGAACGTCGGCCTCCGGGTGACCCTCGACGGCGGACCGTTCTTCGAGCGCGGCTGGCTCGAGACGATCCCGCGGAGGCTGGTCTGATGCAGCTCGAACGTCAGCGCCGGGGAGCGCGCGTCGCCGCGTCGAACGCCGGCCGCGTCATCTCGCCGTGCGCGACCCTCGACTGGACAGCCGCTTCCGCCTGGCCGGCGTCCTGC
>DATNBW010000256.1:0-5962 GCA_035607275.1 Verrucomicrobiia bacterium
CGCGATTCGCTCCCGGACGACCACAGCCGCTGACCGGTCCGCATCGCCGCCGTCAGCACCAGGAGAACATCACGTGCAGTACTACTACGCATTCCTCGCCCTCGAGCTGGCCAACGAGCGGGCTCGCGAGGCCGAGGCCCAGCGCCTCGCCGCGCGGGCCCATCCCGTGGAGCCACGGACAGCAGGGCTTCGGAGGACGATCGCGCGCTTCGCACTCGCGGTGGCCCGTGCCGCGGACGATGAGGTGGCTCGCCTCCCGGTCGTGACGCACTGAGCCCGACCCGATCGCGCGGGCCCGGCCCGCATCGAGGACCTGGCATACATGACCCCGGCCATCAGGCCGGGGTCATCGTCTGTACTGACCCACGCTCAGGGCACGAACGTGCCCGGGCAGCCACCGTCGACCGCGACGAGGACGTTCGCCATGACGACCGGATCGTTGTCCATGTCGTTGTGGGTCGGTCCGCTCACCTGGGAGAAGCACGCCCCGCCGTCGAGCCGTGACGAGGAATTCGGGACGTACTCGTCGTTCGTGCTGTAGATCGTCGTCCAGGCGCCGTTGCCCGGCGTGTCGTCACCGCTGTTGAGGGTCGCGAGGAACGAGCTCGTCGGGCACATCTGGCCGCCGTACCAGCTCGGCAGCAGGCACGCGCTCCAGATGCCGTACTGCGGCGTCCCGAGCGACACGTACGAATCCACGACCGTCGTCCCGCGCAGCTTCTTGATGAAGTAGCGGGCCGACAGCCCGCCCATGCTCTGGCCGACGAGGTCGACCGACGCCCAGTGCCTCGACTTGACCAGCGACGCGATCGCCTTGGCGTTCGTGATGTTGTCCTCGCTCGGCAGGTCGATCGCCACGACCTCGCGGCCGTTCGATTCGAGGAACGCCTTCATGTCGGCCCAGGTCGACGGGTCGCCGCGATAGCCGTGAACGAGCACGATCGGGTCGGGAGCACGGCCCGCCGCGGCGGCGGCCGGGGCGGCGACCAACGTCGCCACGATCGCCATCGGGATCGCCAGTCGTCGCAGGGTAGCGATGCGCCGGATTCGCCTCATGGTCGCCCTCCTTCGCCCGAACTGGAGGGGGGTCAGCAGCCCGGACCGACATCGTCTCGCGCGAGCGGAGGATCGGTCAAGGATCTGTCACGCGCAGCTAAGCCGCAGATAAGCCGTAGCCGCTAGGGTGACGCAAGACGCCCCGCCGACGTCGGAAGTGCCCCCAACGTCGCGGGGCGTCGTGCCGTCCGCCGCGGCTCGACGATCCGCAACCCGCCCGTCGCGGAGGATCGATGGACCAGTCGGCGGCGCCGTGGCGCGCACTGGAGGACGGTGCTCCGGCGGCCGGGAGCGATGCGCGGCATGCCGCGACGGCCGACGGCTCGGCGGGCCGGACGACCGTTCGAGCAAGCTGGCTGTTCGTCGTGTTCGGGGTCGCCGCGATCCTGGCCGGGGCCGCCATCTGGCTCGTGGCGACGAACGGCGGCGGGTCGGTCGTGGTCGAGGGCGGCGGCCCCGGTCCGGCACGATCGGACGGCGGCCGACCGCAGGCGGGCGCATCGTCGGCGGTCGGCGCCTCCGGGGATCTCGTCGTCGACGTGCAGGGCGCGGTCGTCCGGCCGGGGATCGTCCACCTGCCGGCCGGTTCGCGGGTTGCGGACGCGATCGCCGCGGCCGGGGGCTACGGGCCGCGCGTCGCGGCGGATCGCGTCGGCCAGGCGCTCAATCTCGCGGCCCTCGTCAAGGACGGCGACCAGGTCATCGTCCCGTCGCGGGACGATCCCGGCCCCGCGCCGACCACGGGCTCGACCGGCGGCGGGTCGTCGGGTGGCGGGTCGTCGGGTGGCGGCGGTCCGATCGACCTGAACCACGCCACCCTCGCCGAGCTCGACGGGCTGCCCGGGATCGGTCCGGTGACGGCGGCCAAGATCGTCGCCGCGCGCGACGAACAGGCGTTCGGCACCGTCGACGATCTTCGGACCCGGAAGATCCTGGGTGCGGCCACGTTCGAGAAGGTCAAGGACCTCGTGATCGTCCGGTGATTGGCGAGCGGCAGGGGTCGATCGAGTCGCCACGGTGAGCGCCAGCGGCTGGCTCGCGATCGGGACGGTCCTGGCCGCCCTCGTGACGCCCGGGGTGGGGTCGCCGATCGTTGCGGTTGTGGCGGCGTCGCTGGCGCTCGCGGCCGCCACGATCTCGCGCGCGGAAGCCGGAGCGGTCGGGCGAGCCCGACGGAGCGCCCGACCGCCGCTGGCGGTCGCGATCGGTGCGCTGGCGATCGGGCTCCGGCTCATGACGAGCCCGATCGACACCGGCACGATTCCGGCCGACGAGCTCCCGTTCGGTCGCGGGCCTTGGACCGCGGTCGTCGAGAGCCGCGGCTCCGATCGCGACGGCCAGCAGGTCGCCGCGCTCCGGATCACCTCCAGCGCGGACGGCGACCGCCCGGGATCATGGCTCGTCGCCGCGACGCTCCCCCGCTATCCGGAGATCGAGCCCGGCCTGATCGTGACGGTTGACGGTGCCCTCGAGCGGCCACCCGACGGCCCATACGGCGACTACCTCCGGCGGACCGACGTCGTGGCGACGCTCCGCTCGCGATCGTTGACCGTGGAGGCGGCGGTGGCAGGGCCGGGGGCGGCCCTCGAGCGGCTTCGTCGAGGCGCCGGTGATGCCCTCGCCGCAGCGATCCCCGAGCCGGAGGCGGGCCTCGCCGCCGGGATCGTGATCGGGCTGCGCGACCGGGTCGATCGCGATCTGGCGGCGGACTTCACGACGGTCGGCGCGAGCCATGTCGTCGCGATCTCGGGCTGGAACATCGCGATCGTCGCGGCGACGGTCGCCGCCCTCGCGCGTGGGGTCAGCCGGCGACGACGATCCGCGATCCTCGTTGTCGCGATCGTCGGCTACGTGCTGTTCGCCGGCGCCTCGCCGTCGGTCGTGCGAGCCGCGGCGATGGCCGGCGTCGTGCTCCTCGCCAGGGAGACCGGGCGGGCGGGTCGAGCGGCCGCCGCGCTCGGCTGGGCCGCGGCCATCCTCCTGATCGTCGAGCCCTCCCTCGTCCTCGACGCGGGGTTCCAGCTGTCGACCCTCGCCACCGCCGGGATCCTCGCCTGGGCCGACCCATTGGATCGGCGGCTCCGCGCGATCGCCGATGGTCGGCTGCCAGGCTGGCTCGCAGAGTCCCTGAGCGTCTCGCTCGCGGCCCAGGCGGCGACGCTGCCGATCGTGCTGGCGACCTTCGGCCGTCTGGCCGTCATCGCCCCGATCATCAATCTCGGCGTCGTGCCGCTCGTCGCGCCGGCGATGGCCGCCGCGATGATTGCCCTCCTCGGCGGGGCGGTCGCCGTGCTCGGCGGTCCGGCGCTGATCGCGACGGTCGCGGGCCTGCCGGCGTGGGCGCTCCTGACCGCGATGTGCACGGTCATCCGCGCCGGCGCGGGCCTCCCGATCGCGAGCGTCACGCTCGGGCCGCCGTGGACGATCGTCGCGGCCGCGGCCGTCGTGGTCGTGCCCGGTGCCGTCGTCCTGGCCCGGCGCGGCCGCCGCGCACGTCGGCGTGAGGCGCAGGCGCCAACGTCGGCGTCCACAACACCGCGAGCACCGAACGCTGGATACCGACCCTCCCCGCGATTTGCCGCCGCGGCGCTCGCGATCGCGGTCGGGTCGCTCGGGATGGCGGCTGCGCATCGCGCCGACGGCACGACGCGCATCTCCGTCCTCGACGTCGGCCAGGGCGACGCGATCCTCGTCGAGGGCGGCCGCGGCGGCCGGATGCTGATCGACGGCGGGCCCGATCCCGATCGGCTGCTCGTCGAGCTGGACCGGCGCCTGCCGCCGTGGGACCGGCGGATCGACATCCTCGTCCTCACCCACCCCCACGAGGACCATGTCGCGGGCCTGCCGCTCCTCCTCGAGCGATATCGGGTCGGGCGGATCTTCGAGACGGGGATGCGCGGACCGGGACCCGGCTACGGGGCGTTCGCCCGCGACCTTGCCCGACCGACAGCGCCGCCCGACGGGATCCTTGCGACCGGCGCGCGGATCGGCCTCGACGACATCACCTTCCGCGTGCTCTGGCCGGATCCCGGCCGGGTCCCGCGTGAGCCGCCTGATGGCGGGCGCGGGATCAACGACGTGTCGATCGTCCTCCTCGGCGAGGTCGCCGGGCGGCGGTTCCTGCTGACCGGCGACGTCGAGGACGACGTCGACCCGCTCCTGGCGCAGCGCGGCCTGCCCCCGATCGACATCCTCAAGGTCGCCCACCACGGCAGCGCGACGGCCTCGACGCCGGCGTTCCTGGACGCGGTCCGGCCGCGGGTCGCGATCGTGTCGGCTGGCGCCGGCAATCCGTACGGTCACCCGGCGCGCTCGACGATCGAGCGCCTCGCTGCAACCGGCGCCCGCGTGCTGCGGACCGACACGGACGGATCGGTGGCGGTGTCGATCGCCGCCGACGGAACGATCGCGGTGGCGACAACCGGGGCGCGCAAGGCGGCGGCCGCGGCGCCGCTGGTCCCGCCGGCACGGGTCGCCGCTGCCGGCGGGGCGATCCCCGTCCTGTCCGCGCCGGCCGCCGCGTTCAGCTGCGGGATACCATCGAGCCGATGAGCATCGCCCGCGTGGCCTACTTCTTCGGCGACGACGACCTGACGATCGACCGGGCCGTCCGGCGCTTCGGAAGCCAGCTCGCCGACGGCGGTGAGCCGCTCGAGCGCTGGGACCTCCGCGGCTCGCGGAATGGCGCGAGCGCCCAGATCGGCGAGCTTCACGGCCGGGTCGCGACGCCGGTGATGTTCGGCGGAGGGACGCTCGCGGTCGTGACCAACGCGGGTGCGCTGGCCGTGCGCGTCGAGGACCGGGACGCGCTCCTCGCCGTCATCCCGCTGGTTGCCGACGGCAATGCGCTCGCGTTCGTCGAGCAGAGCCAGAGCGGCGCGAAGTATCCGGGCCAGACCAAGCTGGCCGAGGCGGTCCGCGGCGCCGGCGGCCAGGTCCGCGGGATCGAGTCGCCGAAGGAGGGGGCGCTGTCGGCCTGGATCGACGGCGAGGCCAACGACCGCGGCATCCGGCTCGGCGTCGGCGCGGCCAAGGAGCTCGCCACGCGGATCGGCGGGTTCGTCCGCGAGGGCGACGCGGAACGGCGAGACCAGACGCGCCGGGCGTCGATGGAGCTCGACAAGCTCGCCCTCTACCGGCCCGATGCGATCGTCTCGCCAGACGACGTCCGGGCGCTCGTGGCCGAGGCCGTCCCCGGCAGCGCCTGGGCCCTCGCCGACGCGGTCGCCGAGCGCGACGCGGCGAAGGCGATCCAGCTGCTCGACGCCCTCGCGGAATCGATGCCCGAGCCGGTCATCGTCGTCGTCCTCCACCGCCGGATCCGCGAGCTGCTTGAGCTCCAGGACCGGATGCCGACCGCGAAGAGTCTCGGCGCCGCCGCGCTCGCGATGGGGATCAAGAGCGAGTTCCGCGCCCGGCGCCTCGCCGAGCAGGCGCGCAAGTGGCAGCCCGACGAGCTGATCGCCGCGATCGACGGGCTGCTCGAGCTCGATGCCGTCGTCAAGGGGGCGCCCGGCCGCGGCGGCGGCGACGCTCATCACCGGCTCGCATTCGCCCTCTGGATCGGAGACCACGTCACGCCGAGAGGCGCCGTCCGGCAGTCGGTCGTCGGCGGCTCGCGCTAGAGCGAGCAGACGTCCGCCGCGGATCCGCGAGAGCTGACTTGCGGCCGGCCCACCGAGGTCCGAGGAGGAGCTCCGCGACTCCGTCGGCCCGAGGTCGTGAGGACCGCAGGCGGCAACGCCGCCAGCGTCGTTCAGCCGCGACAGCCGGAAGTCGTGCCGCTCAGTCTGCGGACGACCAGGCTTGTTCCTGGACCACGAGATCGCTCTCGATCGCGAAGACGCAGCGCCCGTCGCGCAGGTCGAGCAGCTCGATCAGCTCTGGATCGATGTAGAGCTGGTGG
>DATNBW010000267.1:0-25441 GCA_035607275.1 Verrucomicrobiia bacterium
CTCGGTGTCGAACGGGATCACCGACACGACCGGGCCGAAGATCTCCTCGGCCGCGATCCGCATGTCGTTTCGGACGTTGTCGAACACGGTCGGCATCAGGTATGCGCCGGCGGCCAGCGCCGGATCGTCGGGGGCGGCGCCGCCGACCACGATCGTCGCTCCCTCGGCCTGGCCGATCTCGATGTAGTCGGCCACCCGATCGCGCTGCTTCGCGCTGACGAGCGAGCCGACCTCGGTCGCCTCGTCGGCGGGGTCGCCGACCTTGACGTTGCGCGTGGCCGCCGCGAACAGCTCGACGACCCGCTCGTGGACCGAACGCTCGACGAGGATCCGTGACCGCGCGCAGCAGTCCTGGCCGGCGTTGTCGAAGACCGAGTACGGCGACTCCTTCGCGAACTTCTCGAGGTCCGCGTCGGCGAAGACGATGTTCGGGCTCTTCCCGCCGAGCTCGAGGCTGATCTTCTTCACGTTGCCCGAGGCCAGCCGCATGATCTCCTGGCCCGTCGTCGTCTCGCCGGTGAACGCGACCTTGCCGATCCCCGGGTGGGCGGCGATCGAGGCGCCGGCCGTGCCGCCCGGACCCGTCACGACGTTCAGGACCCCGGCCGGCAGCCCGGCCTCGAGCGCCAGCTCTCCGAGCCGGATCGCGGTCAGCGGCGTGTACGAGGCCGGCTTGAGGATCGCGGTGTTGCCGGCGGCGAGGGCCGGGGCGACCTTCCACGAGGCCATCAGGAGCGGGAAGTTCCAGGGCACGATGAGCCCGACGACGCCGATCGGCTCGCGCAGCGTGATGTCGAGGCCCGGCTTCGAGACCGGGATCGTCTGGCCGTAAACCTTGTTGGCGGCGCCGGCGTAGTAGTCGAACACGAGGCTCGCGCCGATGATCTCGCCGCGCGCCCCACCGATCGGCTTTCCGACATTGCGGCTCTCGAGCCAGGCCAGCTCCTCGCTGTTCTTCTTGATCAGGTCGGCGAACTTGGCCAGAGTCCGGCCGCGCTTGCCGGCGGCCCAGTTCGCCCAGCCCTTCCGATCGTCGAAGGCGGTACGGGCGGCGGCGACCGCGCGATCGACGTCCTCGCGGCCACCGAGGGGCGCGGTCGCGATCACGTTGCCGGTCGCGGGATTGACGATCTCGAACGTCTGGCCGTCGGCGGCATCGACGCTCTCGCCGCCGATCACCATCCGGGCGGTCGTCGGGCTGTCGGTCGCGGCGCCCTCGGGCGTCCGCTGGTCGGTGGTCATCGGCAGGTCCTCGTCGGTGCGCCGGAGGCGGCTCGACGCCGCGGAAGCAAGGCCGCAATGATACGCGTGCATCGGCGAGCCACCCTCCGCGCAGGTCCCACGACCCGGCCTCCGACCCGACACTCCGGCCCTACACTCCGGCCATGAGCGACCGGACCGCCCGGGTCGACGCCGCGCTCGACGCCCTGTCCGATGAGCAGCCGCCCCGGCGGACGATCGGCGGCGTCGTGCCGGCCCGTGCCCGGCCGTGGACTCGCTCGATCCGGAACGCCTTCGAGGTCGTCCGGAGCCGGCACATCCGGATCTGGCTCGCGGTGGTCCTGACGACGGTGATCGTGGGCACGATCGGCTACGTCGTCCTCTTCCGCTGGAGCTTCGTCGATTCGGTCTACATGACCGTGATCACGATGACCACGGTCGGATACCGCGAGGTACGCGAGCTGGTCGACTGGCCGGAACGCCTCTGGACGATGCTCCTCGCGATCGCCGGAGTCGGCATCATCTACGGCAGCATCGGCATCGTCGCCGAGGCGATCCTCGCCGAGGCGTCGAGCGGCCGGCGGGAGGAGAGACGGATGGCCGAAGCCCTCGCCGACATGAACGACCACTTCATCCTGTGCGGGTACGGCCGGGTCGGCTCGACGGTCGCGCGGGAGCTCGTCCACGGCGGCCAGCGGATCGTCGTCATCGACATCCTGCCGGAGTCGCTCGAACGCGCCCGCCACGACGGCCACATCGTCGTCCAGGGCGACGCGACCTCGGACGAGACGCTGATCCTGGCCGGGATCGAGCGGGCCCGCGGTCTCGTCGCGACGATCGACTCGGACGCGAACAACGTCTACGTGACCCTCTCGGCCCGGGCGATCAACCCGAAGCTCTTCATCGTCGGTCGGGCCAACGCCGAGGGCTCGGATGCGAAGCTGACCCAGGCCGGCGCCAATCGGGTCGTGTCGCCGTACACGATGGCCGGCCGGCGGATCGCCGAGCTGGCGATCCGGCCGCGGGTCGCCGACTTCATCGATGCCGCCCTCTCGCACGGCGAGCTCCGCGTGTCGATGGAGGAGCTCGAGGTCGCCGCCGGTGGCCCGCTCGACGGGCGGACGGTGGGCGAGCTGCGGGACGAGGGGATCTTCACCCTCGCGATCGTCCGGAGCCCGGGCGACTACGAGGCGAACCCGCCGCCCGACCGCGCGCTGGAGAGCGGCGAGTCCCTCGTGGTCTCCGGCTCCACCGAGCGACTCGCGGCGCTCCGCGAACGGGTCTGAGAAGAAGACGCGCCCGAGCCGAATCGAAAGAGCCCCGGTCGGGATCCACCCGACCGGGGCTCGCTGGTGAGAGCGGCCGCCTAGCGCTTCTGGAGGCTGAACGTGGCCGCGGCCGCGCTGCCGACGTAGCGGCTCGCATCGGATCCGGCCGGCGTCCAGGTCGCCGTCAGCGGGTAGTTGCCGTTCTTCTGGTTGAGGAGCAGGGTCGTGGTCGCGACCCCGTTCGCGTCGGTGGTGGCCGACACGGTCTGGGTCCCGATCTTGAAGACGATCGTCCGGCCGGCCAGCGCCGTCGCGGTCGCGTCGAGAAGGGTGGCCCGGAGGGTGACGGCCTTGTTCGGGCCGCCGCTCAGGGCGCCGCTGTAGACGACGCTGGTCGCCTTCTTCGCGACGGACACGTTGCCCGAGGCAGCGGCTCCGTCGTACATCGCGTCGCCGGTCAGCGTCGCGACGACCGCGTGGTTGCCCGCGTCGACCGCCGGGGTCCAGGCCAGGCTGGCCTTGCCCGTGGCGTCCGTCTGGGCGCTGCCGACGGCGGCGCCGTCGACCGTGAAGGCGATGGAGCGACCGACGATCGGGGTGCCGAACTCGTCGACGAACGACGCGCTCAGGCTGCCCGGCGTCCCGTAGGTGCCGTTCGAGCCGAGGAACGTGGCGACGTCGTGGCGAGCCCGGACATGGACGATCCGGCTGTCCGCGCTCGAGGCGCCGTGCTTGTCGGTCGCGGTGAAGGTGGCGATGTAGTCGCCGGGCTGGGCGTAGCTGTGGACGGCGCTCGGACCACCCGTGGCGCTCGGCGAGCCGTCGCCGAAGTCCCACGCGTAGGCGAGCGTCGACTGGTCGTCGGCACCGGGGTCGGTCGCCGAGCCGTTGAACGCGACCGGCTTGCCCCAGGCGGCCGAGGTGTCCGGGCCGGCGTTGGCCGACGGCGCCGCGTTCGCGACGTCGATCGCGAAAGTGGCGGTGCTGGTCAGGCCGGTGGCATCGGTTGCGGTCAGCAGGCCGCTGTACAGGCCGCTGCCCTGGAAGGTGTGCTTCGGGAGCGCGCCGAAGGCGACGCCGCCGTCCGAGAAGTCCCAACGGAGCGTCGGGAAGCCGCAGACGCTGGTGCTGCCGATGCCGTTGAACACGATCGGGCTGCCCTGGTCGCCCGTGTAGAGGTCGAGGCCGGCGTTGGCCGTGGGCGGGATGTTGTTCTTCGCGATCGGGCCGAGGTCGGCGACGCCATCCGGAGCCGTCATCGTGAAGTTCAGGGGAGTGTTCGTGATGTCGAAGGAGGTGAGCTCCTTGTCCCAGAGGACGACGTTCGGGAAGGGCGGAGGGGTGATGAGCTCCGCGTCGACGACGAGGGCGATCTGCGACGCCAGCGCCGTCTTCGGCTGATACGTCGAGCCGGTGAACGCGTAGTTGAGGTCGCTGCCCGCGGCCGCGGTGCACGGGATGTCGACCGAGTCGCTCTTCACGACCGACGGCTTCTGCCCGTCGAGCGTGAGCGGATCGCTGTCGACGTTCTGGCCGCCGATGACGTCGACGGAGCGGACGACGGCCACGCCGTCGCCGTCGATCGTGACGCCGACCTGGAACTGGACCTCGAGATTGATCTCGACCGGGAACAGCACCGGCAGCGAGATCGCCGGGATGCTCGCGATGTCGACCGTGCAGCTCTTCGAGCCGTCGCCGGTCAGCTGGAGCGTGCAGTCGATCGACTCGTCGAACGGGATGGTGACCACCTTCAGGGAGGTGTAGGGATCCCACGGGCCGAGCGGGTTGCCGCTGACCGAGTTCAGGACGCCGGCATCGACATGGACGTCGCCCTGGAGATGGACCTGGCCCGTCTTCGGGCTGAAGGTGTCGGTAACGTGGAGGGTCGAGCCCTGGCGGAGCTCGGAGTCGTTGAAGTCGACCTTCGTCTCGGCGTCGGCGTTCCACGACACGTGGGTGATCTGGGCGGTGATGTCCGCTCCGAGCCCGAAGGCGCCGGGATCGCCGTACAGCCAGTCGGGAATGCATTCGTCGCACACGCCCGTGCCGGTCGCATGCAGGTTCACGGCCTTGCCGCCCGTGAAGGTCTGGGTGAACGTGGCGCTCTTGGGCGCGGCCGACACGCCGCCGGCCGCGGCAAGCGCCGTGGAGCCGGCGATCATGCCGGCGAGGAGGACCCGGCCGACCCTTCCGGGGAGGCGCGGGTGCTGGTTCGAGTTCATGGCGGTGGGGGCTCCTGTGGTCGCGACGGTCGTTGGCCGTCGTCGATGGCAGGAGGCTCGCGGACGGGCCCTCGACTGGCCTTAGCCGGTTCGGGGCGGGTCTTAAGGTCGGCGGCACCGGGCCTTAGGGCAGGCTGAAGCTGGCCGCGGGCCGGCCGCGCGCGATGCCCCTCAGCCCGGGGAGCGGCCGCCCTCGACGAACTTCTCGGCGGCCGCCATCGCCGCCCCGACAATCCCGGCGTCGTTGCGGAGCGTTGCCGGGACGACCCGCGGCCGGACCGTCAGGCGGGGGACGAACTTGTCGGCGTTCTTGCTCACGCCCCCGCCGAGGATGATCAGGTTCGGCCAGAAGAGCTTGTCGATCGCGTGGAGGTGCTCGTCGAGGTCACTCGCCCACGCCTTCCACGACAGCCCGCGCCGGGTCCGCGCGACGGCCGCCGATCGCCGCTCGGCGTCGCGGCCGCGGATCTCCATGTGACCGAGCTCGGTGTTCGGGACGAGCAGCCCGTCGTTGAACATCCCGGAGCCGAGGCCGGTCCCGAGCGTCAGCACGAACACGACGCCGCGCTCGCCGGCGCCTGCCCCGAAGCGCATCTCGGCGAGCCCGGCCGCGTCCGCGTCGTTCAGGACGTAGACGGGTGCCTTGAGTGCGGCCCGTAGGTGCTCCTCGAGGTTGAAGTCGATCCACGACGGATCGATGTTGGCGGCCGTCTTCGTCACCCCGTCGATCACGACGGACGGCATGCCGACGCCGACCGAGAAGGGGATGCTCGTCGAGCGGCCGCTGATCAGGCCGCCCTCGCGCAGGGCGCGCCGGACCGTCCGGATGATCGTCGGGACCACGGCGTCCGGCGACGACGGCTGGGGCGTCGCGACCCGGAGCCGCGGACCGGCGAGCTGGCCTGTCGTCACGTCGACCGCTGCCACCTTGATCCCGCTGCCCCCGACATCGACCCCGACCGCGACCTGCGATGCCATCGCTCTCGCCTCAGAAGTAGTTGACGGTGATCCCGCCGTCGATCACGAGATTGGCCCCGTTCGTCCAGCGGCTCTCGTCCGAGGCGAGGTAGACGGCCACGTGGACGATCTCCTCGGGCTTGCCGAAGCGGCCGGTCGGGTTGCGGGCGAGGCGGATCCGTTTCGCCTCCTCGTCCTTCACGAGCCAGTCCATCAGGAGCGGGGTCTCGATCGGGCCGGG
This sequence comes from Verrucomicrobiia bacterium, assembly GCA_035607275.1. Lineage (GTDB taxonomy): Bacteria > Chloroflexota > Limnocylindria > Limnocylindrales > CSP1-4 > CF-46. The sequence goes on from DATNBW010000267.1 coordinate 5,910, forward strand.
CGAGATCGAGTTCGTCCGGACGCCCTGCGGCGCGAACTGGACGGCGAGGCTCTTCGTCAGCGCGAGGACGGCGCCCTTCGACGCGGTGTACGCGTCCTGGGGAACGGAGCAACCGAGGATCGCGACGAACGAGGCGACGTTGATGATCGAGCCCGAGCCCTGCTCGAGCATCCTGGGGATCGCGTACTTGCAGCCGAGGTACACGCCGCGGACGTTGACGGCCATGACCTTGTCCCAGGTCTCGACGTCGGTATCGATGACCGAGTGGTCGGCTGCGGGCATGATCCCGGCGTTGTTGTACAGGGCGTCGACGCGGCCGAAGGTCGCGACGGCGTGGTCGACCATCGCCCTTGCCTGGTCGTCGCGCGAGACATCCGCGGCGACGGCCGTGGCGCGACCACCGGCCGCGGTCACCTCGGAGGCCGCCGACTCGGCCATCTCCTCGCTGACGTCGACGCACACGACCCGGGCGCCCTCGGCGGCGAACATCCGGGCGGCGGTCCGGCCCATGCCGCCACCGGCGCCGGTGATGATCGTGACCTTGTCCTCGAGACGCACGGTGGCTGGGTCCTCCCTCAGGTCGCGTCCGCGGCTCGGCGAGACGGGTCAAGGTGGGCTCGCCGGTCGGTCGCCGCGCCGGGCGCGGCATGCCGTGATGGTACTCGCGCTCAGGGGTCGCCGAGGAGGCGCTGCTCGATGATCGCGACCGCTCCGGACAGGGCCGCCCGGTCCTCGGCCGCGACGCCGACGAGGAGCGCCTCGAGGGCCGCGACCCGGCGCGCCCGGCCGGCGACGAGGATCTCCCGTCCTCGTTCCGTCGCGGCGATCCGCTGGCTCCGGCGATCCCCGGGGTCGCTCGTCCGGGTGACCAGCCCGTCGGCCTCGAGACCGGCCACGAGCCGGGTCATCGTCGGGGCGCTCACGCGCTCGTCGCGGGCGAGCTGGCCGATCGGCCGCGGCCCGCTGAAGACGAGCACGGACAGCGCCGACAGGCGGGCCGGGCTCTCGCCCGTCGCACGATCCTCGCGCGCCAGCCGGCGCAGGAGGTGAAGAACCGCCGAATGGAGGCGCGAGGCGAGCTCGTCCGAATCGCCGAGGTGCTCGCTTGACATCGTCGCGCCAGTATAGTTAGTTAGCACAACTAAGTATCTGGAGGAACGGCCGATGTCCGCCGCCGACATGTTCGCCGCCATCGATGCAGGCGATGCTTCCAGGGTCGCCGGGCTGCTCTCCGCCGACCCGTCCCTGGCCTCCGCCCGCGACGATGAGGGCGTCAGCGCGACGATGCATGCCCTCTATCACGGCCAGGCGGCGCTCGCGGACTCGATTGCGGCCGCGCTGCCGGCCCTCGACGTCTTCGAGGCCGCGGCCCTCGGTCGGGTCGACCGCCTCCGGAAACTCGTGGCGGCCGATCCGCCGCTGGCGACACGACGCTCCGCCGACGGGTTCACCGCGCTCCACTTCCCGGCGTTCTTCGGGATCGGCGACGCCGCCGGCGCGAGTCGCGTCCTGCTCGAGGCCGGCGCGGACGTCAATGCCCGCTCGGCCAACCCGTTGTCGGTCCTGCCGATCCACTCGGCGGTCGCCGGCGGTCACGACGATGTCGTGGCGGTCCTGGTCGACGCCGGCGCCGACGTCAATGCCACCCAGCGCCACGGCTGGACGCCGCTTCATGGCGCCGCCCAGAACGGATCGCTCCCGTCCGTCGAGCGCCTCCTGGCGGCCGGTGCCGATCCGGCGGCACGGAACGACGACGGCGTCGACGCGATCGAGCTTGCCCGAGCCGCCGGCCACGAGGCGATCGCGGCCCGCCTCGGCTGACGCTCGCGTCGACTCGGGCCGTTCTCGCCATCCTCGCGGGACGGCGCCGCGGTCAGGTGGGCGCGGGTGCGTTCGCGAGGACCTCGCGCAGCGCATCGACGGCCGCAGCCATGCCGTCGGGCAGGGTTGCGACGCCCCCGGCCGAGCCGAGCGCTTCGCGGGCGCGCGCTGCACCGCGACCGCCGAATGCGATCGTCAGGTCGGGCAGCGCGGATCGGAGCGCGCGCCCGACGGCGGCGGCCGGGCCGACGTCGCCGAGCGTCGGCGCCGCCACGACCGCAGCCCGGGCACCCGTCCGGACGGCAGTGGCGACCCAGTCGTCGGCCGGCAGGTCCGGCCCGAGGTACAGCACGGTCAGCCCGGCCCGGCGCGCGGCGACGCTGAACGCAAGGGCGGCCAGCTCATGACGGGCCGCCGGCGGCAGGCCGACGAGAATGCCTCCGCCCGACGGGCCCTGCGTGCCGGCGGCCTGGTAGGCGGCCGACAGCCGGCGCAGCATCGCATGGCTCGCCGCGTGCTCTCCGGCGACGCCGAGGCGGCCGTCGGCCCAGGCCTCTCCGATCGCACCGAGCGCCGGCAGGAGCAGAGCGTCGGCGACGACCTCGAACGAGCCGGCGGCGAACATCCGGTCGAGCGCGGCCTCGATGGTGGACGCGTCGAGCCCGATCGCCCCGTCGACGAACTGCACGATCAGCTCGCGCCGCACGCCATCGCCCTCCTGGGCTCCCGGGCGCTGATCGCCGCGCTCGGCCGGCAAGGCGGTCTCGGTGGGCTCGGGCGGGACCTCGCCATGGACGATCGCGGCCGCGGCGATGCTCGGCGACCACCCATCGTCGACCAGCCGGCGCATCGTCCGCAGCCGATCGATGGCCGCGTCGTCGTACAGCCGGTAGCCCGCCGGGGTGCGGAGCGGCGCGACGATGCCGTAGCGGCGCTCCCAGGCTCGCAGCAGCGAAACCGGGACGCTCGTCCTGGCCGCCGTTTCCTTGATCGTGTACATGGCTTGTCTAGGATACCTCGTTCAAGAGACTTGACAAGGGTTGGACAGCAGGGCACAATCCGCGACAGAGCCTCTACAAACCATGTACACGTGGCTCTACTGAAAGGAAACGTGCAATGCGACTCCTGCGATCCGTGTTCCTGCTCCTCGTCATCGTCGGCGGCGTCAACTGGTTGCTGGTCGGGCTGTTCAAGTTCGATCTGGTCGCCGCGCTGACCGGCGGCTCGTTCGGCCAGACGAATGTCCTCTCGAGCGTCGTCTACGCCCTCGTCGGCGTGTCGGCCATCGCGCTCCTGCCGACCCTGCTCGGCTGGCTCCAGTCGGACGAGCACACGGCCTGACCATCGCCCTGCCTGGCCGGCAGTCCCTTCATCCCCGCCCATCGGAGACCGTTCCCATGCGACGTTTCGCCCTCCTCGCCGCCTCCGGCGCCCTCGTCCTCGGCCTCGCGGCCCAGCCCGTCTCGGCCCGGGAGCCGAGCCCGACCATCGTCGCGGCCGCGCTCTCGGTCAACGCCCGGACCGGCGAGTTCGATCACCTCATCGCAGCCGTCGTCCGGGCCGGCCTCGTCGAGGTCCTCGACGGCAACCGCCAGCTCACCGTGTTCGCCCCGACCGACGCGGCGTTCGAGCAGCTGTTCATCTCGCTCGGCGTGAGCGGCGTCGGCGACATTCCGGTCGGCACCCTGCGAGCGGTCCTGCTGTACCACGTCGCCCCGGGCGAGCGGTTCAGCGGGGACGTGATCGCGAGTGACCGGATCCGGACCGTCAGCAAGGGCTTCCTCGTTCCGAGCGTCCACGACGGCGCGGCCTACGTGAACGACGCGCGGATCGTGGCGGCCGACGTGGACGCATCCAACGGCGTCATCCACGTCATCGACCGGGTCCTCCTGCCGCAAGGCTGACGGTTGTCCTGGCGCCGGGCGGCTCCCGCCCGGTGCCAGAAACTTGCTATCTGTGAGTATCACGATATACTGCGACGATGTCTGACCATCGACTGTCCGCCAGCCAGTTCGTCCCGCGCCCGATCGAGGAGGTCTTCGCCTTCTTCGCCCGGCCGGAGAACCTCGAGCGGATGACGCCGGCGTCGATGGGCTTCGAATGGCTGAGCGACGATCGCGAGATGCGCGCCGGCCTCGAGATGCGTTACCGGATCCGGCCGGTGCTCGGCATCCCGATGACCTGGATCGGGCGGATCACCGAGGTCCAGTCGCCGACGCGGTTCGTCGATGTCCAGGTCCGCGGCCCGTACCGCCGCTGGGAGCACAGCCACGCGTTCGAGGCGGTCGCCGGCGGGACGATCGTCCGGGATGAGATCGTCTACGCCGTGCCCTTCGGGGCGCTCGGCGATCTCGTCAATCGGCTCGTGGTTCGCGGCGATCTCGGTCGGATCTTCCGGCATCGCGCCGAGACGATCCGGACGGCGTTCGCCGGGCCGGACGCCGCGCCGACCGGACTGACCGTTGCCGTCGCCGGCGGGACCGGCTTCGTCGGTGAGGCGATCGCCACCGAGCTTCACCGTCGCGGCCACGCGGTCCGCGCGCTGTCGCGACGGGGCGAGCGCGCGCGGGGCGGCCTGGCCGATGCGATCGAGATCCGGCCGGCCGACGTCCAGAGCGGGGACGGCCTGCTCGAGGCGCTACGCGGCGCCGACGCGCTCGTCATCGCCCTGGCGTTCAGGAACTCGCCGATCGAGGCGCCGCGCAGGCACCAGACGTTCGTCGAGGTCGACGCGGCGGGCACGGAACGCCTGATCGGCGCCGCCCGCGAGGCCGGCGTGAAGCGCGTCGTCTACCTGTCCGGTGCGGGCGCGGCACCGGACGCGAAGCGCCACTGGTTCCGCGCGAAATGGCGGGCCGAGGAAGCCGTCCGCGCCTCCGGCCTGACCTGGACGATCATCCGCCCGACGTGGCTCTTCGGGCCGCGCGACGTCTCGCTCAACCGGTTCGTCGGGTTCGCCCGCCGCCTGTTCCTGGTCCCGATGACGAACGCCGGCTCGCAGCGGCTGGCGCCGGTGTTCATCGATGACGCGGCGGACCTGGCCGCCGATTCGCTCGTCGAGGACGCCGCGGCGAACCAGGTGTTCGAGCTCGGCGGGCCGGAGACCTTCACGATGCGCGAGATCATCGCGACCGCCCTGCGCGTCGCCGGCCTGCGCCGGCCGATCGTTCCCGGCCCGACGCCCCTGATCAAGCTCCTCGCGGTGCCGCTGTCGTGGTTGCCGACCCCGATCCTGACGCCGGATGCGGTGGACTTCATCAACCAGCCCGCGACGGTCGACCTCGCGCCGCTGCTCGAGCGCATGCCGCGCCGCCTGACCCCGCTCGAGGAAGGCCTCCGGACCTACCTTGCGCCGCAGAATCCTGGGGCGACGCTGGTGTTCGACGGTCCGTCGGCGTCGGCGTCGGCGTCGGCGGGCAGCGGCCCGCTCGCCGAGGCCTGACCCGTCAGCTCCGCTCGAGGTACCGCTCGCGCTCCCAGTTGTGGACCATCGCGTCGTAGGTCTCCTGCTCGACCCGGGCCGCGTTCAGGTAGTGGTCGACGACGTCCTGGCCGAAGATCGAGACCGCCGCCTTGCTCTTCTCGAGCTCGGCGATCGCTTCGTAGAGCGCGCGCGGCATCCGCGGCACGCCCTTCGCGATGTAGCCGTTGCCCTTGAACTCGTCGACGAGCGCGAGCTCCCGGTCGATTCCGTGCAGCCCGGCCCCGATCATCGCGGCGTAGGTCAGGTACGCGTTCATGTCGCCGCCGGGAAAACGGTCCTCGACGTGGAGCGCCGGGCCATGCCCGACCAGCCGGAAGCCCGTCGTCCGGTTGTCGCGACCCCAGACGATGTTGACCGGCGCCCACGACAGCGACGCGTAGCGCTTGTACGAGTTGATGTTCGGGGCGATGAAGATCGCCAGCTCGCGCGACAGGGCCATCATCCCGGCGACGAAGTGCGAGAACGTCTTCGACATGCCGTACGGCAGCCCGGCCTTCGGATCGTTGGTCAGCGACGCCGAGCCGTCCTCATTCCAGATGCTCATGTGGAGATGGCCCGATGACCCGGTCCAGGTGTGATCGGGCTTGGACATGAACGTGATGCCCCAGCCGTTGAGGTAGGCGATCTCCTTCGCGCCGTGCTTGAAGATCACGCTCCGGTCGGCCGACTCGAGGACGTGGTCGTAGCGGATGTTGACCTCGTGCTGGCCGGGCGCCGCCTCGCCCTTGCTGAACTCGATCGGGACCCGGGCCTCGGTCATCTGGTTGCGGAGGAGCCGATGGAGCGGCTCGGCCTTCGTCGCCTGGAGGAGGTGGTAGTCCTCGTTGTAGTAGCCGAAGCGCTGCGGGATCCCCCAGCCGAGCCTGGCCGACTCCTCCCACGATTCCTTGAGCACGTAGTACTCGAACTCGGAGCCGGCCTTGATCGTCAGGCCATGCTCGGCGGCCCGCGCGACCTGGCGCTTGAGGATCGTCCGCGGCGAGACCGGGATCTCGGCGTGATCCTCGTCCGTGAACGTGTCCGACAGGACCATGGCCGTCTTCTCGAGCCACGGCAGGACGCGGAGCGTGTCCCAGACCGGCTCGGCGATCCAGTCGCCGTAGCCGGTCTCCCAGTTCATCAGGGCGAAGCCCTCGGGCGTGTTCATCTCCATGTCCGTGCCGAGGAGATACGTGCAGAAATGGGCGCCGTGATCGATGACTCCGGACAGGAACGCCTGGGCCTGGACGCGCTTGCCCATCAGGCGACCCTGCATGTCGGTGATCGCGACGATCAGGGTGTCGATCCGGCCGTCACGGACCATCGCCTGGAGCTCCTCGAGCCGGGGATGGCTGCGATCGGGATGAGACGCGCGATGGTCCGTGTGCTTCGTCGGGGCCATGGGAACCCTCCGCGCCGCTTTCGCGGCCTCGCTGCCTGGTGACGCTACTTCGCGGTCATCCCGCCGTCGGCCACCACGACGCTGCCGGTGACGAACGACGACTCGTCCGAGGCGAGGAACAGCGCGACGTTGGCGATCTCGCGCGGCTCGCCCGGTCGACCGATCGGCTGGAACGAGTCGATCGTCGCATAGACCTCGCTCAGCCCGCCGAGCATCTCCGCGTGGGCGTAGTTGATCGGCGTGTCGACCCAGCCGGGCGCGATCGCGTTGCAGCGGATGCCCTGCTTCGCGTAGTCGAGGGCGATCCCCTTGCTGAGCATCACGATCGCGCCCTTCGAGGTGGCATAGATCGCCAGGAACGGCTCGGCGACGAGGCCGTTGACCGAGCTCGTGTTGATGAGCGACCCACCGCCGCCGCGGAGCATGTGCGGGATCGCATAGCGGCAGCCGTAGATGCAGCCCTTCACGTTGACGTTCAGGGTTCGATCGACGACCTCGTCCGGCACCTCGTGGAACACGCCGGGAATGTTCACGCCGGCGTTGTTGAACACGACGTGGAGACCACCCCAGCGCTCGACGGTGGCGTCGGTCCAGGCCTGAACCTGGCGCGGGTCCGACACGTCGCCGGCGACGGCGTACGCCGCGTCCCCGATGCCGGCGGCGGTCTCCCGAACGGACGTCTCGTCGACGTCGATGCAGGTGACTCGGGCGCCCTCCTCGGCGAATCGGATCGCGGTGGCCCGGCCGATTCCCGATCCGGCCCCCGTCACGATCGTCACCTTGCCGGCCAATCGATCGCCCATCGTCCTCCTCCAGCCGCGGCGCGCCTGACGGGTCAACGCGAGCGGCGCGTCAGGATCGGTTGAAACTGCCGATCTGCGACGCCTATTGTTGCGATGGGGGAGTCCTCGCGTCCCGGCGAACCGTCACGCGCATCGCATGGAGGTTTGGGATGGCTCAGTCAGATACCGAGCAACTCCACGCATTGGGGTACGCGCAGGAGTTGCGCCGCGGAATGCGGACCTTCTCCAACTTCGCGGTCTCGTTCACGATCATCTCGATCCTGTCGGGCTGCCTCACGCTCTTCGCCTTTGCGATGAACACCGGCGGCCCGGCGGTCATGACGATCGGCTGGCTCGTCGTCGGGTTCTTCGTGACCCTCGTCGCCCTCGGCATGGCCGAGGTCGCTTCGAGCTACCCGACCGCAGGCGGCCTCTATTACTGGGCGGCGAAGCTGGCCGACGAGTCGGGCGGCAACGGCGCGGCCTGGAGCTGGTTCGTCGGCTGGTTCAACCTCATCGGTCAGGTCGCCGTCACGGCCGGCATCGACTTCGGGCTGGCGACGTTCTCGACGGCGCTGCTGAACCTCCTGTTCGGATATCCGGTTGATCCGCCGCACGTCATCCTCGTCTACGGCGTGGTCCTGATCCTGCACGGTCTCCTGAACACGTTCGGGATCCGGATCGTCGCGTTTCTCAACGACCTGTCGGTCTGGTGGCACGTCGTCGGCGTGGCCGCGATCGTGGTCGTCTGCGTCTTCCTCAACCAGCACACGCGCACGGACATCGGCTCGGTCTTCTCGACGTTCGTCGACCGGACCGGCGACACTGCCGACAACCCCTGGCCAGGGCCGCTGATCTTCGGGATTCCGCTGTACGTCGCCTTGATCGGCCTCCTCAACGCCCAGTACACCCTGACCGGCTACGACGCGTCCGCGCACATGTCGGAAGAGACTCACGACGCGCGCACCTCGGCGCCGCGCGGGATTCTCTTCTCGGTCGTCGTGTCCGTGATCTTCGGGTTCATCCTGCTCGTGGCGATGAACATCGGAATCACACCGGACAAGGTCTTCCAGGTGACGGCCGCGGACGGGACGGTCTCGATGGTCAACGGCTACGACCACGCCCTCACGACGGCGACGGGCGTGCCGCCGGCCCAGATCTGGATCGACGCCATCGGCCAGTCGGGCGGGATCTTCATCCTGTTCCTCGTCGTCGGCGCCCAGTTCTTCTGCGGGATGTCGTCGGTCACGGCGAACTCGCGGATGATCTACGCGTTCTCGCGCGATGGTGCGATCCCCGGCAGCAGCTTCTGGCATCGAATCAACCCGCGGACGCGGACCCCAACGAACTCGATCTGGCTCGCCGCGGTCGGGGCGTTCATCCTCGGGCTGCCATACCTGTACAGCTACACGGCCTACGCCGCGATCACCTCGATCGCGGTCATCGGCCTGTACACCGCCTACGTGACGCCCGTGTTCCTGCGCCTTCGAGCCGGCGACCGGTTCCAGGAGGGGCCGTGGACGCTCGGCCGGTGGAGCCGCCCGATCGGCATCGTCGCGACGATCTGGGTCATCTTCATCTGCATCATGTTCCTGCTGCCGCAGGCGCAGCCGATCACGATCAGCTCGTTCAACTACACCCCCGTCGTCTTCATCGTCGTCCTCGGCGGAGCGGCACTGTGGTACGCCGTGTCCGCCAAGAACTGGTTCAAGGGCCCCAAGGTCCAGGGAACCCCGGAAGAGCTCGCCGAGATCGAGCGCGACCTCGAGATCGCCGGCGCCTGACCCCGCCAGGTCCCCGACATCACGAACGCCCGGCCAGCGGCCGGGCGTTCCGATTCTTCGCGGGCTCGCGGCCGGCACCGCTCGGCGGCTCAGTAGAGCATCGTCGTCCCGGTCGGGAACGTGAAGTCGAACGCGTTCGCGGGGAGCGGCGCGTCGGGCTCGTAGCCGGTGACCCGGGCGTCGCGGGTCACGACGCCACCGATCGATTCCTCGAGCCGGAGGATCACGCCGTCCGCCCGGTCGACCGCGATCCGGATCCGGAAGTCCGGCCGATCCGCGCTCATCTCGATCGTTCGCGGATGGTCGCACTCGAGCACGATCGCCTCCCGGCCGCCGATCTCGTCGGCCCCGACGACGCGGCAGGCCCCCGTCGACAGGACGTTCTGGCAATAGCCGGCAGGATGGACGAACGTTTCGGGCAGGGTCTCCATCGGCAGGGCGGTCAACGGGACGTAGACGCGGCTGGGGCCCGGCAGGTCGCGCGACTCGGGGCCGCTGATCCCGACGACGCTCCGCCGGACCGGCCGCTCGGTGCCGAGACGGTGGGCGGCGCTGTACGTCCGGACGACCTCGCCGTCGGAGATCCACACCTCGTAGCTCCCGGTCGTCCCGAGCGCCGGCTGGGTCGTGGTGACCCGCGCGTCGCTCGGGTGACGCAGGACGACGTCGGCGACCGTGAGCTGTTCACCGCCCACCCCGAAGGTGCGTTCCTCGATCCGCATCCGGAGCGCGTCGAAGCGCAGCTCGGCGTCGCGCATGAAGGTGAAGAGCTCGGCGACGGTCGGCGGCGTGTCGGCAGGCAGTGCGGCCACCTCGGGTCGCGGGCGGCGGCCGACCGGCATCGGCAGGTCGGCGGCGCGGTCCCAGGCGCGTGGCGTGGTCATCGCCGCGATTGTAGCGGGGCCCTTGACACGATCGGCGGCGGCGGCGTATATATCGCGATGCGATATATCGACACACGGTATATCACGATGCGAGTGCAGGAGCGAACCATGAACCGCGTCCGTCGAATCCTCGTCACGACCGGCGTCCTCGGGGCGGCGCTGGCCTTCGCCGGCGCCTTCGCCGTCCAGTCCTACGCCGGCGGCGCGACCCAGGCCAGCGCGACCATCGTCGATGCGTCGGGCGCGGCCATCGGCTGGGCCCGTCTGGTCGAGGACAGCACCGGGATCGTCCACGTCAACGTCCACGTCAAGGGCCTGACCCCGGGCCTGCACGGCATCCACATCCACGGGATCGGTGCCTGCACCCCGACCTTCGCCGCCGCCGGCGGCCACTACAACCCGCTGACTCGCCAGCACGGGCTGCTCAACGCGGCCGGCGCCCACGCCGGGGACCTGCCGAACCTCATCGTCAACGAGGATGGGGTCGCGCATCTCGATGCCACGACCGACCGCGTGACCTTGACCAGCGGCCCGACCACGCTCTTCGACACGACGGCCGGCGCCGTCGGGAGCGCCTTCATCATCCACGCCAACGAGGACGACCAGCTCACCGACGCGACGAACGGCGGCAGCGGTGGCCGGATCGCGTGCGGCGTGATCGTGGCCGGCTGACGTGGTCGACGGACGGGGGTTCGGACGGTTCGCGGAGCCGGCGAGGCTCGTCCTCGTTGCGCTCCGCGACGGTCCCCGACAGCATGTCCGCCTCTTCGACGAGGTGCGCGCGCTCGACGGTCCGATCGGGCCCGGAACGCTCTACGCCGCCGTGGCCAGGCTCGAGCGGCTCGGGCTCATCGAGCGGGCAACGAACGGGAACGACGGCATGCGGGCGTATCGTCTGACCGGGTCCGTCGCCGGCGGCGGCCTGGCCAGCGCAATCGAGGGGTTGTACCGATGAGCAGGCTCGTCCGACTCTACCCCGGCCCGTGGCGAGAGCGCTACGAGGCCGAATTCCTCCAGCTCATCGAGGACCGCCCGCCATCGCCGATGGAGCGGCTCGACATCATCCGCGGCGCACTGGACGCCCGCCTCCATCCCCAGGTCGTCGAAGCCGCGCCCGAGCCGATGCCATGGACGCATCGCCTGCCGGGGCTGCTGTCGCTGTCGGCCGGGTTGGCCCTGTGCCTGGCCGTGCTCGGGATCTCGTTCGGGCCTGGACCGGACTGGGGTGCCGCCGCGAGTTTCCTGGGCATCGCGGTCATCCTCATGCCGATCAGCCTTCCCGGCGACTACCTGGGCAGCCAGCGCCGGCGCCTGGTCCTCGTTGGCGGCGCGTTCGGCGGCTCGCTCGCCGCGGCGAACGTCCTCGGCTGGGGCGTTGCCGCCCAGGTCCTCGGGACCCTCGCCACGCTCGTGGCCATCTGCGGGTTGCTCGCAACGGCGGCGCTCCGGGCGGGGATCGCCCCGCGAGGCCGTTGGATCGCGGTCGTGGGCGGGGTGCTGCTGCCCCTGATCCTCGTGGCCGGCATCACGCTGGTCCGCGAGACGACCGGTGTCACGATCGTCGACGTCACCGCCTCGACGACCGCTCTGTTCGCCCTGCCCTACGGCCTCGCCTGGCTCATCGTCGGGCTGCGGATGGCCGTTCGCGGGTCGCCGACGATCGTCGACCGCCCGACCGTTCCATCCGCCGCCGGTCGATCCGGCGCGGCCGAGGTCACGCAGCCATGAACCAGGCACCGGGCGAGCTCGGCCGGTTCGCCGAGCCGGCGCTGTACATCCTCGTCTCGCTGTCGGGCGGCGCCAAGCACGGCTACGCGATCATGACCGACGTCGAGGAGATGAGCGGCTCCCCGCTCGGCCCCGGCACTCTGTACGGCGCCCTCGCCCGGCTCGAGCGGCGCGGCATGATCGAGGCTCTCGAGCCCGAGGATCGGCGCCGTCCGTACCGGCTGACCGGCCTCGGCGCGACGACGATCGCGGCCCAGCTGACGAGCCTCGAGGGGTTTGCCCGGTCCGGGCTGAAGCGGCTTGGGGGTGACCCGTCGTGAGCAGCCGCGCGGTCGACGAGCCGGGCCGCCGTCTCATGGAATCGATGCCGGCGATCGCGGCGCTCCGTCACCGGCCGACCAGCGGGATCTCCAGGCGAGCGCTGCTTCGGCGGTCGCTCGGCGTGGCCGTCGGCGTCGCCGCGCTCGAGGGCCTGACGGGCATGCTCAGCTTCGTCTGGCCGACCGGCGCCAGGTCCAGCCCGAAGGTCCGCGTCGGGACCCTGGCCGACCTGATCGCTGCGAACAGCGCGCTGCCGATCGCGGACGGCTTTCCGGCATTCGTGGCGGACGCCCGGGCGTTCGTCATGACGATCGACCCGGCGCGCGGCAGCTGGACGCCCGGGGCGGATCCGACCGGGGACGGGACGGCCCTCAACGTCCGGGCCGTGTCGCAGCGCTGCCCGCACCTCGGCTGCCGCCCCAACCCGTGCGTGGAGGACTTCTGGTTCCGCTGCCCGTGTCATCAGTCGCGCTACGACCGGCTCGGCGTCAAGGCCGCGGGCGTCCAGTACGGGCCGGCGGCGCGGAGCATGGACCGCTACCCGATCGAGGTCGATCGCACCGGCGTCCTGATCGTCGACACCTCACACGTGGTGCTCGGGCCGCTCCCGGTCGTCCTCGGCCAGCCCGGCCTGATCCCGCCACGCGTGCCGAACGGCTGTACGTGAGCCGCCGTGGCCGTGCTGGCGGCGGGCCAGCCGCGCGCCGACCTGCCGGCGCCGGCCTCATCCGGCTGTACCCGACGGCGTGGCGTGCCCGCTATGGCGCCGAGATGCTGGCCACGCTCGAACAGCGCCGAGTGGGCGTCCGCGATCGGGTCGATCTCGGGCGTGGGGCTCTCGACGCATGGCTTCATCAGCCGTCGCGTCTGCCCGCGTTGGCGGCTCTCGCGGCGGGCGGCCTCTGGACGGTCGGCGGCACGGTCGTCGTGGGCCAGCCCGTCCAGCCGGACTGGCCGGGCTATCTGCTCGAGACCCTGCCGGTCGCGATCGTCGCCACCGTCCTCGGCGGGCTCGCGACGATCGGCTGCTGGGCACGCCGGAGCGACGTCGCCGGGCGGCCGGGGGTGCTCGCGGTCGGACTTGCCGTCGTCGGCCACATGGCCTGGATCGCGGCCCTGCTTGCCGCCTGGTTCGGAGCCGGCTATGGCGCGCAGACGATCGCGGCGCAGACGGCCGGGGCGCTCGGCTCGGTCCTTGTCGGGCTCGTGCTCCTCCGGTCGGCCGACGAGGTGATCGGCGCACTGCTCGTCATCGCCCCGGCGATCATGCTGCTCGGCTGGCCGATCGCGTGGCTCGGGTTCGGGCTCGGCTGGACGCTCGTCGGCGTGCTCCTGCTTGCCCAGCCCGCGCCGGATGAGCCGCTGGCGTCGGGCTTCGCCTGAGCCGCCGGCCCGCGGCTTGCCGGTCGGTGATCGTCAGCCGCTCGCCGGCCCTCCCTCGAGGCCCGGCTCGGTCATCGACGCCGGATCGAGCAGCTCGTCGAGCCGGTCGGCGGCGATCCCGCGCTCGGTCGCCAGGTCGCGGATCGTGCGGCCCGTCTTGAACGCCTCCTTGGCGAGGGCCGCCGCCGCGTCATAGCCGATCTCCGGCGCGAGCGCCGTCGCGAGCATCAGGCCCTGCTCGACGAGGGCCGGCCCACGCTCCGTCGCGGTGAGACCGGCCACGGCGCGGTCGGCGAAGTTGCGAGCGCCGGCGGCGAGGAGCGCGATCGACTCGAGGAGGGCGACCGCCGTGACCGGCAGCATCACGTTGAGCTCGAGGAACGAGCCCGTCTGGCCGAAGGCGACCGTCGTGTCGTTGCCGAGGACCCGGGCGACAATCATCGTCAGGCTCTCGACGATCACCGGGTTCACCTTGCCCGGCATGATCGAGGAGCCCGGCTGGGTTTCCGGCAGGGCGATCTCCGCGAGGCCGGCACGCGGGCCCATGCCCATCAACCGGACGTCGCTCGCGATCTTCCACAACGACAGCGCGATCGTCCGGAGGGCGCCGTGCGCGGCGATCGCGGCATCGAGCGACGCCTGGGCATGGAAGTGGTTGGTGGTCTCGCGGACCTCCAGGCCGGTCAGCGCCGACAGCCGGCGCGCGGCCCCGGCGGCGTAGTCGGGATGGGCGTTGATCCCGGTTCCGACGGCCGTCCCGCCGAGGGGCACGCCGAGCAGCTCCTCGTTCGCGGCGCGGGCGCGCCGGATCGATTCCTCGAGCTGGCCGGCATAGCCCCGGAACTCCTGGCCGAGGCGGATGGGCGTGGCGTCCTGGAGATGGGTGCGCCCGGTCTTGACGACCGGCCAGAGCTCACGGGCCTTGGCGTCGAGGGCGGCCCGGAGGGTCTCGAGCGCCGGCACGAGCAACTCCGCGATCGTCATCGCCGCCGACAGCTGGAGGGCCGTCGGGATCACGTCGTTCGACGACTGGCATTTGTTGACGTGGTCGTTGGGGTGGACCTTCATGGTCCCGCCGGTGGCTGCCAGGCGGGCGCTCGCGAGATGGGCGACGACCTCGTTCATGTTGGTGTTCGTCGAGGTCCCCGACCCGGTCTGGTAGACGTCGATCGGGAACTCGCCGTCGTGGCCGCCGTCGGCGACTTCCGCCGCGGCTTCGGCGATGGCGCGCGCGACATCGCGATCGAGCAAGCCGAGCTCCGCGTTCGTCTCGGCCGCCGCCTGCTTGATCAGCGCGAGCGCCCGGATGAAGGCCCGCGGCATCCGCTGGCCCGAGATCGGGAAGTTCAGGACCGCGCGCTGGGTCGAGGCCCCGTACAGCGCATCGCTCGGAACGTCCATCTCGCCCATCGAGTCGCGCTCGATCCGGGTCGGGCCGCCGGGTTGGCTCGTCATGACCAAATTGTAGGCGGGCCGCGACCGCTGCCGGACGCGACCCGCCGGACCCGCCGCTAGCGGATCGTGATCGACGACACCGGCGTGAGGTTCGCGATCCCCTCGTCGCTGCCGGACTGGGCGACCGCCGGCTCCCACGCGTACGTGCCGGTGGTCACGACGCGGCCGACGTAGCGGAGGGTGAAGGCGCGTCGCGTCGCCGTGGGTTCGACGCAGAAGAACACCCGCGATCCGACCTGATCGTAGGGGAGGATGATCCCGTCGTCAGGTGGTACCTCCTCCTCGTCGGGGTTCGACCAGCGCGACCACGCACCGACCGGGGCCAGGCCGCTCGGCACGAGCTCGGTGACCTGGCGGCAGCCGTTCGCCGCCTGGCCGGTGAACGTGACCGCGAGCTCGACGACGACGAGGTCCGCGGCGTGAACCGTGCTGAGCGGCGAGGACGAGCGACTGATCGTGAGGTCGGGATCGTCGGTGAAGGCCGTCGGTCGGACGGCCTCCCGCCACTGGGTCGTCACCCCGACCGATCCGCTGAGCCGCTCGATCGCCAGCGTGGCCAGCTGGACGGGCGTGAGGACGAGCCGGAACGACGCCCCGGCGTCGAGAGTCACGACGTGGCGGTCTCCGGCCACCGTCCACGCGAAGCGAGCCGCCTGGACGGGCCGACGATCGAGGGTCGAGGTCACGAACGCGATGGCCAGCAGGTCGTTGACCTGGTCGGCCGCCGGATTGGCCTCGACGTAGGCCCAGAACCGCGGCGCCAATGGGTCGCCGACGGCCGCGGCGAGCGCGGCCGCGAGCGCCGTGCCTGCCGTGATCTCCGCGGCCGTCGTTCCCACGCGAAGCCGGGCGAGCGTGCCGGACTGTTCGCCGGACGCCTTGATGACGCGATCGAGGATCGCCCGCGCCGTGGTGGAGTCCCCCAGCCGCGCAGCGCCGAGGCCCAGCATCAGTTCCTCGCGGACGGTCAGGTCCGGATCGGTGGCGGCGGTCCGGATGGTCGGCAGGACCGCCTCGCCGAGGCCCGCCAGGCCGGCCAGGGCGAACATCCGGCGTTCCCGGGTCTCCCCGGAGCTGTCGCGGATCGTCTGCAGGTAGGAGGCAAGGGAGATCCGGTTCACGCGGTCCGGGGCGACGATCGCGACGAGGACCGAGGCCTCGAGGTCGCTGCTTGCGTACGGGACGACCCCCAGCCCGAAGTCGGGGCCCTGGTACCGCTCGGCTGCGAACGGCTCGCCGTCCGGAACGATGTCCGTCGCACCGAAGCGATCCTTCAGCAGCCGCGCGGCGAGATCCGCGGCGAGCGCCCGCTCGAGACGCGCACTGGTGCCGTTCGCGAGATCGGTCAGGAGCGCCAGGTACCGGCCGCCACTGGCGTCCGCCACGAGGACCGTGGTGAACCCGTCGCCGCCGGCGAACGGGGCACTCGACGGCAGCTCCACGTAGGTGGTCCGCTGCCGCGTGAGCCTGGTGTCCACGACCTGGAACGACCGGGTCAGGCGGTCCGTCCGGGCCGACGCGCCGCTTCCGGTCGTCGCCGTGATCGTGAGCGTCTGGGGACCGCTGTGCAGGGCGGGCAGCGGCACGTCCAGGGTGGTGAACGCGGTTCCGGACAGCGGGCCGCTGTCGAAGCCGAGACTCGGCGACGTGACCCGGATCGTGACCGGCGCGCCCACCGCGACCGCCGTGCCGAACGTCCGGACCGCGATCGACGGCCGATCCGCGGTGAGGTACTCCGGGGCAACCGAGGCATCGACGAAGAACGGCAGCCCGACCGGGACGAGGACCGATCCGACGCCCGCCTGCAGGCGGGCGGTGACCGCCGATGCGGTGACCCGCCACGACGTCAGGTCGTCCGACAGGTGGAAGGATGTCGAGCCCCGGCCGTCCGCGCCGGTGGTGATTGCCTTGAACAGGAGCGAATCGCGGAAATCGTCGCGGTCGTCGCCACCGCCGCCCGTGTCGCCGCCCTCGGGCTGTCCGACCGGATCGCGATGCGAGCGATACGTCCCGAGGACCCCGTCGGCCAGGCCGGCGTACAGCTCGCGCAGGGGATCCTCGGTCTCGGCAGCGCCGATCGTGAACAGCTTCTCGTCGACGGCGCGCAGGATCACGGTGGCGGACACCGGGGCGCCGCCGGCCGACCGGGTGCGGACAGTGACTGTGACGGTTCCGCCGGGCACGTAGCGGGCCGCGTCGGTCGTGAGGTCCACCTGGAGCTTGCGATCCGTGATCCGGAAGTTCGCCCCGAACCAGGTCGTGCCGACGTAGCCCTCGCCCGTGAACCGGACCCCGCCGATGGACACGTTCGGGGCACCCCATGTCGGGAACGCGGTCACGAACCGGCGCGAGGACTGGACCGTGGCCGTGCGGATCCCGCTCTGGGCCGTGAAGAACAGGTAGCGGGTTCCGTCGCCGGTCGCCTGGCGACGAGCCGGATCGGTCAGCCGGACGTCGATCCGGTCGCCGATGCCGTACAGGTGATCCGGGTTCGTCGTCGGCGTACTGACATCGAGCGTCGCCTCGGGGTTCGTGTCGTACGGGCTGCTGGCCGTCCGGTTGGCAAACGCAGTGGCGCGCGCGACGTGCCCGTCCGGATCGCCGACGCGGACCGCGATCCGGTAGCCGTGATCGGTCAGCGAGGCCGGCATGGCCGCCGTCCACGAGCCGTCGGCCCTGGTCGTGACGCGAATCGTCCGAATCTCGCGATCGTGGATCTCGTTGTCATAGACCGGCACGACCTTCTTCTCGACGAAGTCGTACTCGGTCCCGATCTGCTTGTGGGACGGGACGAGCTCATAGAACGTCACGCTGACGGTCGCACCGCGGACCGCCCCACCGCGCGGATCGAGGTCCCAGATCGAGAATCCCCGACCGATCGAGGCTTCGAGGCGCTTCACGGCGACGAGATGGACGCCGCCGGTCACGATCACCTGTCCGTTGGCGATCCGGCCGACCGCGTCGATCGTCCGGCTGCTCGGGAAGATGACGACATCGCGGCTTCCGGCGGTGATCTCGGCCTCCTCGGCACGAGCCGGGATGGCCCCGATCGAGGCGGTCGTCGGGCCTTCCTGGAGCTCCTCGTCGATCGTGGCGATGGTCCGGTAGACGGCCGTGCCGAGCGAGTCCGTGGTCGCGCTGCCTTCCCCGAAGCCGCGGACATGGAGCGCCACGCCGGGGACCGGCGTTCCCTCGAAGAAGTGGGCGCGGACCGTGACCGTGACGTGGTCGCCGGCGATGTAGACGCGCCGGCCGGTCGTGACATCGAGCTGGTAGGCGGGTTTGGCGATCGGTCCGATGACGATGGCGGTCGAGCGGATGACCCGCGCCCCGACGGCCATCGTCAGGCGGTAGTAGCCGTCGGGCAGGCCGGTCAGGGGCAGCGCGCCGCTGAATGCGCCGGCCCGATTCGGGTGGCGGGTGACGGTCGCGACGGCCGGAGCGCCGGCCTCGTCTCCCTCGGGCTCGCTGTACAGGCGGATCGTGACCGAGGAGGGCACGGCCCCGCCGTCACGGTCACGGACAAACCCCCACAGGTTGACGGTATCGCCCGGACGGTACCGGGAGCGATCCGTGTGGAGGAGGCTCCAGGTCGTGGCGTCGGATTCGTACCACCAGTAGAGGCCGCCATCGCCCTCGAGCTTGTCGTGACCAGTGGCGGCCGGCAGGAAGATCTGCCGTCCATCGGCGGTTCGCACGACGACGACCGGGTCGCACGGGCGGGCGCACGTGGCTCCGGTCCTCGGCAGGAGGCTCTTCGGCGTGGCGCCGACCGCGAGGCCGCTGCCATCGGTCCGCGCGAATCGCACGCCGTCGCTCGAGGCCGTCGCCGCCGCGATCGGCGCGCCGGTCCGGAGGTCGTTCGCCCAGACGATCGTCTTCGTCTCCGAGATCGCGAGATAGCCGGCGACATCGGTGACCTGGAGGACCGCCTGGATCGGCCTGGTCCCATCCGACTGCTGGACCAGGTACCAACCGGCCGCGAGAGGCTCGGGGAGCCGGACCCAGAAGCCGTTGCGATAGGGGTTGAGCGGAAGGTCGGCGGAGAGGACCCGGGCGAGCCCGGTCACGTCGACGAGCCCGGTCGCGGTCCAGCGTGTCCAGTCCGGACGCGCCCGCAGGGTCCGGAATGCGTCGATCGCGGCGCCGATGCCGGCGAGCCGGTAAACGGCGATCCGGGTCGAGGTGGGGGGCTTCGCGTCCATGTTCCGGTACGCGTAGATCGACAGGGTCGGGCGCTCCGATGTCGAGGCTTCGGTGACCTCGTCCGGGAACTCGTAGGTCGTCGCGGCGTCCTCGTCGCCGGCCGCGGATTGGGTCTCGAACTGGAGCCGGGTGTCGACGATCGTCTCCTCGCCGGTCGCCGTCACCTTGACCCCGCGCGTGACGGTGACGGTGTAGAGCGTGCTCGCGGCGAGCGTCCGATCGGGCACGAAGGCGAGCGTCCGCCCGTGCTGCTCGAACCGGCCCGGCGTCGCGGGCTGGATCGTGACATGCGAGGAGGCATCC
>DATNBW010000275.1:0-27303 GCA_035607275.1 Verrucomicrobiia bacterium
GGTCAGGGTGATCCCCCGATGTGCGCAGCGCCAGGCCGCGGCAGGCTCAACTCATGTCTCGCTACCAGCTCTCCCACCGTCACTCGGCCGACGAATGCGGCGTGGTGTTCGCCTCGTTCAAGGGGCATGAGAGCCCGCTACGCCATCAGGTGACGCTGGCCTCGTGCCGCTCCGGCGGACATGCCATCTGGTGGACCGTCGACGCCGGGAGCGAGGAGGAGGCGCTCCGGCTGCTGCCCTTCTACGTCGCCGAGCGCACCACGATCGCGCGCGTGAGCGAGGTTCAGATTCCATGAACCGACGTCCGAGCCAGGCCGTCGTCTTCATTCATGGCGGCTGGGTGACCCCGGCCTGCTGGGACCCGTTCGTCTCCTATTTCGAGGCGAGAGGGTTCCGATGTCTCGCGCCCGCCTGGCCGGGCAAGGACCGCTCGGTCGAAGCCATCCGGGCCGATCCGTCGCCGTTGGCCGGCCTCGGCATCAGGGAGATCGTCGACCACTACGACCGGATCGTCCGCTCGCTCGACGAGCCCCCGATCCTCGTCGGCCACTCGTTCGGCGGGCTCTTCGTCCAGCTCCTCCTCGACCGCGGGCTCGGAGCGTCCGGCATCGCGATCGACTCGGCCCCGCCGAAGGGCGTCGTCGCCTTCGAGCCGACGTCGCTCGTGTCTCTGGGCCGGATCCTCCTCATCCCGTTCGGCTGGCGGAAGGTCGTCCGGTGGAGCTACCGCGAATACCGCTACGCCTTCGTCCACACGATGCCGCCCGACGAGCAGCGGGCGATCTGGGATGCCCAGATCGTGCCGGACTCGGGCCGGCCGTTCTTCGAGGCCGGGTATTCGTTCCTCGATCGCGGGAGCCCGACGCGGCTCGACTTCGCCAACCCGGGTCGAGCGCCCCTCCTGTTCATCTCCGGGGAAGCGGACCGGGCCATGCCGCCGGCCATCGTCCGCCGGATGTTCCGCGCTCACCAGGTCTCGCCCGCCCGAACGGAGTTCCGCTCGTTCCCCGGCAGGACGCACTGGCTCATCGCCCAGGACGGCTGGCAGGAGATCGCCCAGGCCTGCATCGACTGGATCGGGTCGCTTCCCGCGCGGGAGTCGTCGCGGAGCCCCGAACGTGCGACTTCGGTCGCCGAGGAGGTGTCCATGCGGTTGGATCGACAGATCTGTATCTCGCCTGGACCACGAATCGGCGCGCACTGATCCGGGAGGTCCGTGTTCGCAGTGGACCCACTGCAAAGGAGGCAACGAATGAGCCAGTTCGAAGTACGCGCAAGGCTGAAGGTCCGGGAGGGGAAGCTGGAGGAGTTCAAGGAGCACGCGGCCGAGATGATGCGACAGACGCGCGAGAAGGACACCGGAACGCTTGCCTACGACTGGTTTCTCAGCCAGGACGGACGTGAGTGCGAGGTCCGCGAAGCGTATGTGAACGCGGATGCCCTGGTCGATCACGCGTTCCATGTCCGGGAGGCTCGGGACGCACTCTTCGCCAGCTCCGCCTACGACCACAGGATGGCCTTCTACGGCGAGCCGTCGCCTCGGCTCCTGGCGTTGGTCGACAAGATCGGCGTCGCCTTCACGATGTTCAGCCCGCTCCAGGCACTCGAGCCTGCGGGCGCCCACTGAGCGGCCGAACGGCCATGCAGAGCATCCAAGAGGCGGCATCAGCGTTCCTGGCCATGAAGCGAGTGGCGGTGACGGGGGTCTCCCGCACGCCCGAGAACCACGGCAGCAACGCCGTGTACCGACGGCTCCGCGAGCGCGGCTATGCGGTCTTCGCGGTCAACCCCGAGGCCCAGGAGGTCGAGGGAGATCGAGCCTATCCCGATCTGAAGTCGATCCCCGGCGGAGTCGAGGCAGTGGTCATCGCGACACGACCCGAGTTCGCGGAGAACACGATGCGCGAGTGTGCAGAGCTCGGCATCAGGCACGTATGGATGCATCGCGGTGCGGGCGCAGGCAGCGTCTCGTCGGCGGCGACGAGCTACGGCCGGCAGCACGGGATCACCGTGATCGATGGGGGTTGTCCACTGATGTTCGGGCGAACGGCCGACTTCGGCCACAAGGTCATGCGGTTCGTCTACGGCGGCAACGTGCCCAAGGAGGTCTGAGATGTCGACCGTCACGGAGTCAGGTCGCGGCTCAACGGACGATCCGTCGACCATCGTGGTTGGATCCACCCAGCCCCGCTCTCGGACGCGCCATCGGGTGGCGCAGATCGTCACGGTCGTCGTGCTCGGCTGGTCGACCGTCGAACTCGTCAATCTCGCGTTCGCCCACACGACCGGAGCCGAGCTGTACGGGGTGCTCGTCGCGGGCCTGTCGGTCGGAGCCGGCGTGCTCAGTGTTCTTCTGCTGAGGTCGGACGAGCGGCGGCTCTGGTATGCGCTCCCCCTGGTCGGCCTGTGGGTCCTGGTCGCGCTCGGCGGAATCGCCGGGTCCGTGGCCCACATCGTTGGCCCCGTGGCAGGCCACGGTCCGGTCGACCCCCGGCCGCGGCCGGTCGCCGCGCCATTGATCTTCACCGTCCTGGGCTTCTCGGGAGGCGGCGCCCTGTGGTTTGGGCAGCGCGCCGCCGCGGCCCGGGCCAAGAACATCACGAAGGAGTAGCTGAGATGTCGAAGGCAAATATCACCCGGCTGTTCGTCGGCGCCATCCTGGCGGTCGCCGTCGGGCTCATCGTCGCGCTCGCTGCCGCCATCGGCGCGCTCGCTGCCGGAGCCGTCACGATCGGCGGGCCAACCGTCATCACGGTGGACGGAACCGCGCTCGCAGGAACCCTCGGGTGGCTCGTCCTGGGGGCCATCGCGATCGCATCGGGCTCTCTGGCCGCTATTGCCTCGTGGATCTGCGCCCTGCTCAACACGGTGAAGCTCGAGGACAAGACCTGGTTCGTCGTTCTCCTCGTCCTCGGGATGTTCAGCCTCGGCTGGGTCGCGATGGCTGCCTACGTGCTCGCCGGCCCTGACAGCACTGGGCAGCCCGTGGCCAACCGAGGGATCCCCGAGGCGTCCGGCAGCTGACCGTCGCGAGAGACGCTCCCAGTACGGAAGCAGGATGACCACCACAACGACACGAGTCGAAGACCGGCAGGTACGGAGAAGACCGATCGATCGGGCCATTTGACCCTGGCACCAGGCGAGCCGACCGGTGCATCAAGGAGCATGGCTGAATCGGCGCGAGCGGCCGTTCAGGATCGGGCGACCGAGAAGGACGTCGGCGTACGGACCCCCCTCACGACCTTCCTCGGCCGGCGACACGAGCTCGGCCGCCTGCGCTCGCTTGTCGCGGGAAGTCGGCTCGTGACGATCACCGGACCGGGGGGCAGCGGCAAGACCCGGCTCGCCGAGCAGTTCGTGGCGAGTCTTGCGCGATCGCTGAACGGCGGCGCTGCGTTCGCTTATCTGGCCAGCGCCCGGGCTCCGCTCGAGGTTGTCGACGCCGTCGCCGGCTCCGTCGGACTCCGAGGCCGCGCCGGCGAGCCCGGCGAGATGCTCATCGACTATCTCCGTCCGCGGCGTTACGTCCTGGCGATCGACAACTGCGAACACGTCCGGGACACCGTCGCCAGATTGGCGTCGGAGCTCCTCCATGCGTGCCCCGGTGTCACGATCATCGCCACGAGTCGCCGTCCACTCTCGATCCCGGGCGAGCAGCTGTTCCCCATCGCCGGCCTCCAGGATGCCGCGGCCGTGAGCCTCTTCGTCGACCGGGCCCGGCAGGCTTCGCCGGGCTTCGATCTCACTGACGAGGGCTGGCCGATCGTGGCGGATCTGTGTGCGCGCCTTGATGGGATGCCACTGGCGATCGAGCTGGCCGCGGCTCGTACGCGCCATCTCGGGCTTGCCACGCTCGCCCGGCGCGTTACCGGCCACCTCGCGGATCTCGACTCGGGTCCCATGGCCGCCCCGGAGCGCCAGCGAAGTCTCCGCGGTGCCATCACCTGGAGTCATGACCTCCTTGCCGACGCCCAGCGCATCCTCTGGCGGCGCCTGTGCTTCTTCTCCGGCGGCTTCACGCTCGCCGCCGCCGAGCGGGTCGCCGCGATCGCGCCGCTCGATCGCGATCGGATCGAGCCACTGCTGGCGGATCTGGTGGACGAGTCGATGGTCGTGTTCGACCTCGAACGCGACCGCTACCGGGTGATCGAGGCGATGCGCGAATACGGCCTCGAGCGGCTCCGGGAGGCGGGCGAGGAGTCGGCTGTCGCCGCCCAGCACCGCGCCTGGATGGTCGAGCGGGCCGAGGTCGCCGACCGCTCGTGGTTCGGGCGAGACCAGGCCGACGTTCTCGACGAGATGACTGCCGAGGCCCAGAACCTCCGGGCGGCGCTCGAGTCGTGCCGGGAGACGGGCGCTCACGAGGACGGGCTCAGGCTGTCGACGGCAAGCCTCTGGTACTGGGTGACACGAGCCAGCCTGAGCGAGGCCGCTCGGTGGTTCGACGCGTTCCTGGGCCGATCGTCGGATCCGGGCTTGGCCGCGCGCGCCGCCTGGCGAGCCGGGTACGTCGCCGTGCTGCAGGGTCGGCACCCCGAGGCGCGCGAACTCCTGGAGCGCGCCGACCGACTGGCTGATCAGGCAGACGACCCAGCCACGCGGGCCTACGCGAGAATGATCACCTGCCTGCGGATCATGTACGAGCAGTCGGAGGAGGACGCGCTCGCGCTCGCCCACGAGGGCCTGGCCGATCCGGCGGCTGATGCGATGTGCCGGTGCTGGGCTTTGATCGGGATCGGACTGGCCTCATTCCTCCGCCGCGATTGGGAGGAGTGTCGACGGGCGAGTCTCGCTGGGATCACGATGTGCGATGAGGTCGGCGAGACGTGGAACAAGGAGCTTCATCTCCGGTCGCTCGCGTACGCGGAATGGCAGCTCGGTGATCCACGAGCCGCCGAGTCGGCGCTCCTCGAGGCCCTCCGCATCGACCGGCGATTGGACGACGTCTGGCACCTCGCCTGGACGACCGAGACGCTGGCGTGGGTATCCGTCGATCTCCGGCGCGATGAGCGTGCTGCACGGCTGCTCGGGATGTCGGCAGGCTTCTGGGCGCAGTCCGGGTCAGGACTCGCCGGCCCGTGGCGGGGGTTCCACGCTGCCGCGACCAAGCGACTTCTGAGCCGGCTCGGCGAGCGACGCCTTGCCCGGGAGACCTCGGCGGGCGGGCGGTTGGATCGGACTGCCGGGCTGTCGTTCGCGCTCGAGGAACGGCTGGCCTCGGTCGCGGGCCCCGCCGATGGCGTGGGCCTGAGCCCGCGCGAGACGGAGATCGTGCGACTGGTCGGCGACGGGCTTGGGAACCGCGAAATCGGCGACCGCCTCTTCCTCTCACCCCGCACCGTCGAGAAGCACATCGAGCACGTCATGAACAAGCTCGGCGTCGACTCCCGAGCGGAGATCGCGGCGTGGCACGCCCGCCGGGAGCAGGGCAAGCCGACCGGCTAGCCACGAATACGTGGCGGGTACGGGTTCAGCCCGATGTCCGCCCGGGCTGCCTTCGTCATCGTCGCCTTCGACACCGGCACGTTCATCAAGCCGAAACCTGACGACGCAGAGGGAACGTGCCGCACGAAGGAGCGACCCCATGACTGTGATGAACCGCGAGCTCGAGGAGCGGCACGGCGTCGGCACCTCCCGCCGTCGCGCTCTGCTTGTGACGACCGTGGTGACCCTCGGATGCCTCGGGCTCCTTGGCGATCTGCTCTTCGTCGGTCATACGAGGGGAGAAGAGATCTGGGGCGTGGTGACTGCGCTCAGCGGAGTCCTCGTCGGCGTCCTAAGCCTCACCTTCCTGGCCAGGCGCAGCCGGAACCGGGTGGCCCGGATCGGCTTGGTCGCTCTCTGGCTGACGATCGCCTTCTTCGGGTTCGGTGGCTACAACAGCCACCGGCTTCCTCTCCCGGACGGCACGTCCGAGGAGCGGCCGCGGCCGCCACTTGCCCCGCTCATCTTTACCGGCTTCGGCATCGCCGGCGCACTCGTCGTGCGCTCCGGCTCGAAAGGGGAATGACCATGCAGACCGTCGTTGTGTACGACTCGAAATTCGGCAATACGGAGAGGATCGCCGACGCGATCGCACGCGGGGTGGGGACCCTCGGCAGCGTGCTCGTGATGGACACAGCGGAGGCCACCGGCACGGGCCAAGGGCCTGCCGGCCGGCCAGACCTGATGCTGCTCGGCGGACCCACCCAGAAGCGTGCGCCGAGCCCGGCCCTGCGCGCCTTCATCGACGCCTTGCCCGCCGGCCTCCGGGGCGTCCCGGTCGCTACGTTCGACACCCGCTACCGGGGGTCGACCTGGATCATGGGTTCTGCCGCCGCCGAAGCCGCCAAGGTCCTCCGCAAGGCAGGAGGCAAGCTCGTCGCGCCGCCCGAGAGCTTCTTCATCGGGCGCGGCGGCCCGCTCGAGCGCCAAACCCTCGAGGCTGGCGAGATCGAGCGAGCCGAGGCGTGGGGCCGCGCGGTCGGAGCTGCCGTCAACGGTGGGTCGGAGTCGTGAGCGCGGCAGGTGTCGTCACTGTGGCCTTCACCTCGAGGGCTGGCGAAGCCAACCGACCCTACAAGGTCGGAGGGCTGTCGTTCATTGCCGTCGGCTTTCTGTTCGTATCGAAGTACGTCCTCGACCTGGTAGCGGGCACGCCGCCCTCCAGCGGTGCCGAGATCCTCGCCTGGCGGACAGCGAAGGAGCTTCCCCTGGCGATTGCGAACGAGGTCCTGTTCGTTGCCGCGATGCTCCTCGTCCCCGCGGTCCTCGCACTTTACGGTTGTCTTGCCCAGGTGGATCGGACGAAGGTGGCGGCCGGCTGCGGCCTAATTGCGACAACGATTCCGATCATCCTGATCGTTGACATCGTTCAGGGGCGCCTCGTCTATCCCGTCTACGGATTACAAGTCGACACCCCCGTGGTGGCGGAGCTTGTGGTCGCCGTCTACTACGGCGGCCTGCACGCGGTCGGGCTTGTGTTCGCTGTCGCGACCGTGTTGCTGAGCCTGGTCATGCGACGTGGCGTGTTCGGCCGGAACATCGGCTATCTCGGTTTTGCAGCCGGTGCATTCGACTTCCTTGGCGCCTACCCGGAGACCATCGGACCAATGTCGGTACTGGTCTCGCAGGTGTTATTCGCAACATGGTTCGTCGCGGTGGGCTCGAAGCTCTTCGCCGTTCGTGCGCCGGTCGCTGGGCATTCCGTGCTCGACAGCGAAGCAGAACGAAGGACGGTCCGACGCCGCCCCCGACGCATTGACGGCCAGGAAGGAGGGGCTTGAATGACCAGGTCAGAGCAAATCGCGGGATTCCTTGGTCCAACCTTGCTCGTGATTGCGCTGTCAGAGGCGAAGAACCTTCATATCTGGGAGGCGGGCGACGCTCCGCTCACCTATCTCGCCGGCCTTGTCTGGTTTCTCGGTGGTCTCGCGATCGTGCGTCTTCACAATCGTTGGTCGACCGGCTGGCCGGTAGCGATCACGATCGTTGGCTGGTTCCTTCTTCTCGGCGGCCTGTTCCGGCTCCTCTTTCCTGACGCGCAGCAAGGAAACCAGAACACGCCGGCGGTCGGAGCCTACGCGCTCGACGCGGTCCTCCTTGCCCTTGGGGTTCTGATGACGTTCAAGGCGTACTGGCTGCGCGGCGAGGGGGCGGCGACGTGAGCGCGGATGCATCGACATCTGGCGGCCGACGGACCGACCGATCGGCCTCGCACGGTCCTGCGGCCGACGATCGATCGCTGCGCCTGGACGATCCGAGGGCGATCCAGATCCTGGCGACCGAACACTGGAGTCTGCTTGCCGCTCGGGCGCTCTCGTGGAACGAGTCCTTCAGTCGGACATCGATGCTCCTGGCCACGTTGTCTGCAACGGTCGTGGCCCTCGCCCTAGCCGCCCAGGTTGCGGAGTTCGGACCGGCCTTTGTCGCCTTCGCACTGGTCGTGTTGCCGTTCGTCGAGCTGGTCGGCGTCGCGACCTTCGCCAGGCTCGGCGAGGCCAATCGCGAGGACCTCCAGTCAATCCAGGGCATGAACAGGATTCGTCACGCGTACGTCGAGATCGCCCCCCAGCTCGAGCCGTACCTCGTGGCCGATCGACACGACGACCTGCCCGCATTGTTCTCGGCATACGGCATGCGGCCCGGCTCGATGTCGTCGGTCCGTGGGGTTCTGCACCACGCGTTTGTGATGACGCAGGGGATGGTCGGGATCATCAACTCGATGGTGGCCGGCGTGTTCGGGTTCCTCCTGGCGATCCAGGCCGGCACCTCGGCGGCCGTGGGCATGGGTGCAGGTGGTCTCTTTCTCGCAGTTACGCTCGGGTTGCAGCTCGCGTACGGCCGCTTGACGTTTCGGCGCATCCGCGAAGGCATGACCGTGCACTTTCCATCGTCGTCCGGCGATCCCACGGCCTGGTCGACGCCGGAGACGCGGATGAGCGCGCGAAACCGCCGGCATCCGGCTGCGTCCGCGGAGTCGGATCTTCGGCAAGGTCAACTCGAAGTCGTGCCACGATTGCGCGACTACCCTTGGCGGCGTGAGTAGCTGGGCGCCCGTCGATCCGGCTTCCCGCAACTGGCTCGGTCTCTCTGACATGCCCTGGAGAGAACGAGCCGCCTTGCGCTGAGCTTGGTCCGGGGCACGTCGCGACATCACGACGAACCTCGCGCCGGACCCTTCCTGCTCCGGAGGTGGTAGCGGACCAGGAGCCCGCCGATCGCAAGGGCGGCCCCGACCGCGGCGACCACGACCAACGGCGACCAGGCGTTCCGGCCGCCCGTCGAGTCCGTCCGCGGTCGCTCCTGGACCGGTCCGACCGTCGCAGTCGTCCCGGGCGGGGCACCCAGGACGTCCAACTGCCACGTCACGTTCGGTATTCCGCTCATGGATGAGTGCGGATCGGGGTTCAGGACGCCGACCATCCGGACGACCGTGTCGCACGGTCCGACGTCCGGGCAAGCATCGAAGGGATGGGCGATCAGATTCGCCGCCGAGCCCCCGTTGGCGCCGCCGCGGAACGGCCCGGCGCCGATGCCCTCGAGATGGTAGCCGTGCGCGACCCCGAAGCCGGTGACATTCGCGACGACGTACGCGGCCTGCAGGGGCTCCGGTGTGCCTGTCGGTTCGGCCGATCGGTCGTCGGCCGGGACGTGCAACGTGACGTCCACGAAGCGTTCGACCTGCGGGTCGATGTCCATCCGGATCGTCTGAGTCTGGAGGATCGGCGCGGGTGCGAGATCGGGCGGCTCGCGGTCGACCGCGAGCTCGAGTGGCGCGGGGCTGCCGTCTCCGGACTCGCGCAGCGCGAGTGCGCCGAGCTGCCAATCGATCCCGCCGACGCCTGGTTTCGGAGACCAACCCAGGTCGGTGCCGAATCCGGACACGGGCATGGCCTGGATCACGAGCCAGTACCCGCGCCGGCACGGAGCTCCCGGCTCGCAATCGGCCAGGATCGGGAAGTCGACAATCTCCTCGCCGGACGCTCCGTAGAGCGGCCCGAGCGGCGCATCAAGGAGTGGCGACCCGTTGCCGTCGGCGAGGATCCGGAGCCACGGTAGCCAGGGGGCGCTGGATCGCCGGATGAACAGGTGGCCCCACGCGGTATCGGGCGCCAATCTCGTCGAGACGGTGACGTGCCGGGCCAGGACGGTCGCCGAGTCGCTGCGGATCGGGAGCTCGGCCGTCGTGAGGCTCAACGGCGTCGGCTTCCCGGCGGTGACGATCGGCCGAGCCGAGGATGCCGGGCCGGCGCAATCGGTGAATCCCCAGGCAATCGTGGCCCGGATCGACCATGCCAGGGGCCCTGCGTCGTCCACGGCACCAGTGGGCAAGGAGATGACCACCCGAAGATCCACGTCGCAGTCGGTGGCTGCCGAGCAGTCGAGGGGGACCGTCGCGACGGGCGCGCGGCCCGAGCCGACCGACGCAGATGTCGGAGACGAGATCCGCGAGACCACCTCGCCGGTGTCCGCCCGGACGAAGGCGATCCGGATGTCGGGCGGGCCGGCGCCGGCCGATGCCGGCGCGGATCCCGATGGCGCGGCAGGGCTCCGGGGTGTCGTGGCGGGCCGCGGCAGGACGCGATCCACGTTCAGCGTCACGGCCCCCGCACGAACCGCGTCCGGCAGGCCGGCGGCCGGAATGTGCAGGGTCACCCGTTGTTCGACGACCGGGTGAGCACGGTCGAGGACGGCCGTCGCCTCGTCCGAGGTCCCCTCGAGCACCCGCGACGGATTGCACTCCCGGAACGACATCGCCAGGAGCAGGCCGTACACGACGGCGGCCCCGGACACCAGGAGGAACACGGCGAACGCGAGGCAGCCCCACCGAATCCGCGGCACCCGAGCGGGACGATCCTCCGACTGGCTCGATCCAGCGGGGCTGGTCATCGCCCGATCGTGACCGGTGATCCTTGCCGGCGCAACCGCGTCAACGACGCGCTCGAACGCGGGTCGTCGGCGCGGATCGAGATCGGGCGGTGGCTGTATTCGGCTGAGCCGCACAGGCGAATGATTTGCCGCCGAGCGTTCACGACGAGGCCCCGACGGATCGTCGGGGCCTCGTGAGTCGAGTGCGCAATCAGGCGAGGGCTGCGCACAGCTCGGCGGCGACGCTCGGATCCGTCGGCACATCCCACGTGCCGTGCTCGCCGGCCTCGAACAGGAGCGCTCCGTTCGACGTCGACAGCACGATCCGGCCGATGTTCCGCCAGACGAGGCCTTCGCCTCCGAGGACGGTGCGCGACAGCATCCCCGTGATCGTCGATGTTCGCGCGGCGAGGTCATCGAAGATCGTGAAATGGCCGATGTGCGGCACCGTCGCTCCCGTGACGTTGTTGCGCAGTGTGCCGACGTACGAGGAATGGCGGATCCGCTGCGCGAGCGCTCCGTTCTCGTCGTAGAACGCGGTGACATGGCGTTCTCCGGCGAGGTGGACGAGGACCGAGAATCCGCTGCACGTCACGCCGTACGGCACGGGGAACGGTGTCGCGAAGGACTCGATCCAGGAGCAGACGGTCCCGCTCGGGTTCGTCTGGCAGTCGGCCCCACCCGGCGGCGGCGGCGTCAGGGTCGCAGCCTGCGCGGCCGATGCACCGAGCGACGAAAGCGCGAGCAGCGTGGCTGCCGCCACCGTGAGGCGGCCGACCCGCCGTGCGATCGGGTGATGTCCTGCTCGGACACGTCGTGTCATCTCCGGCTCTCCCTCCGGCCCGGTCATCGGGCCTGCGTGCCTTCACGCCGTCCGGCGCGAATGTGCGGCACAGAGGCGCACGGTGCGCCGGACATCGTTCAATCTTCGGGAGGCGGAGGCGCAGATTGAACGAACGACGGTGGTTCCGGCGCCTAGTCCCCGTGCATGCCGATGAAGAGGGTCGTCCGATCGAGGATCGGCTCGTCGTTGCTGCGAAGGCGGGCGACGCGGCCTCGTTCGAAGCCCTCGTCCGGCGGCACATGGACCGGATGTACGGAGTCGCTCGCCTCATGCTTCGCGATCCCGATCTCGCCGAAGATGCCGTTCAACAGGCATTCGTCCGCGCGTGGCGTGACATCGGCTCGCTCCGTGAGCCGAGCCGTTTCGAGTCCTGGCTGCACACGCTCGTGGTGCGGGCCTGCTATGACGAGGCACGCCGGAACCGCCGCTGGCAGGCCGACGTGCGGGTCCTGGCGCCCGTCGCGGAGCTCACCGGGCACGATCAGGCACCCGACGATCGCGACGTCATCGAACGCGGCTTCCGGATGCTCTCGCCGGAGCATCGGATGGTGCTCGTCCTCCATTTCTATCTCGACCTGTCGGCCGGCGAGATCGGCCAGCGGCTGGGCGTCCCCGCGGGCACGGCACGCTCGCGCCTGCACTACGCCCTGGCCGCTCTTCGGGCGGCCATCGAGGCGGACGAACGAGGCACGCAGCGGCGTGCGGGCGGGACGGCATGAACGAACCCGAGCGGTACGACGACCCCGCGCTCGCCCGACGGGTCCGGGCCTGGGTGAAGGATGCCGCGCCCACGACGGCGCCCGAGCGCCTCGTGTACGCCGTCATGGACGAGGTCGAACGAGAGCGACCCCGGCCGAGGGGCATGCTCGGGCCGATCCGTCTCGGGACGCTCATGCAGTACGTGGCCCTGACCGTCGTCATTGCCATCGGCGTGGCGGCGGGCACCCTCGCGACGCGCCAGAACCCGTCGGGCGCGAGCCCTGTGCCGTCCGGTCCGACCGCGTCGCCGACCGGACAGCGTCCATCGCCCGTCCCTGCCCCGCCGTCGCTGGCCACGATCGGGCGATATGACATCAGCCGGGATCCGGGCCCGAGTGCGATCGGCATCAACGGCTCGTCGCTGTGGGTCGGGACGCCCGATGGATCGATCGTCGAGCTCGACGCGGCGACCGGTGGCCAGGTCGCCAGCGTGAGCGTCGGCTTCGAGCCCACGACGATCGCGCCCGCCGGTGGGCTGCTCTGGGTGGGATCGAGCGGGAAGGACCTGACCTGGGTGGATCCGGTCTCGCGGGAGGTCGGGACCATCAGCGGTGCCGGCGGCATCTACGTCCTGCCATGGAGCGGATCGCTCCTGGTGAGCCGCCGCGAGGAGTTCCTCGAGGTCGATCCGTCGACGCGACGGATCGTCGGGTCGTTTCCGATTCCGGGGCATGTCGCGAGCGAGCCGGGTCTGGTCGTCGGCGATGAGCTCTGGGCCGGCGCGGGCGCCAGGATCGTGCGGGTCGCCCTGCCCTCTGGAACGGTCCTGGGAACGATGCCGGTGACGGCGTCGGCTCTCGTGGCGGCGGGCGACGGAATCCTCGCGATCGATGCCGGCGTGCTGCTCCGGGTGTCGACATCGAGCGGCCCGCTGGATGCGCCGATCACGATCCTCGACGGCCTTCCGCAGCCGTACGGGGTGGCGATCGCCGGCGATCGACTCTGGGTGACCGGTCCGGCCGAGGGTCGCGGCGGCGAGGTCGTCGAGGTCGACCTGACGGCCGGCGTCGTCGCCTCCCTGACGCCGGTCGGCCGCGGCACGCGGGCCATCGCCGTGGTCGATCGCTCGGTCTGGGTCGCCGTCGATACGGGGGCGTTGCTCCGGCTCTCGGCCGGGACTTAGAGCGGATCGTCGGGCCGTTCACCGGCATCGAGTCGCTCGACCTGTGCCGGACTGAACGGCGGGTCCAGCAGGAACGTCGCCTCCTGGAAGCACCGGAACATGTCCGCGATGAAGTGGACGCGATCGCCGAGATCGGCCCAGTCGACGACGCCGGAGTCGCGCAGGCTGTCGCGCGTCGGATCGATCCGGCCGAGGAGATCGCGGAGGTCGGGCACGACGATCTCACGCAGGGACCGCGGGAACTCGACGCCGAGGTCCTCGCCGAGCCGGAGATGGACGGTCCCGAGATCGATCGACATCAGGTGCCGGGTCAGGATCCGGCGGACGAGCCGACCCTCCTCGGCAACCAGCGCGTCGATCGCGACATCGAGATGCGTGCTCCGCCTGATGAGCCGCGCGATCCGGAGTCGGAGCCGAACGATCCACGTGGCATGCGGGAACAAGGCGCGCAGCACGCGTTCCCGGACATCGCGTGGATCCACGACGCCGGCGTCCAATGCCGCGGCGATCTGCGGCTGGAGCCGGGTCTGCTCGTGGAAGCCGATCTCGAGGTTCGCAAGGAGCACGAGCTGCGCCCGCGTCACCGGGTCGGTCTCGAACCGCGCTCGGTAGTACCGGGCGAAGGCCTGGCGCAGGTAGCGCTGGCCGTCGGGCGGCTCGCCCGGCCGGAGTCGCTGGACGAACCGGGCCAAGGTGTCCGCATCGAAGGCGGCACTCGTCCCGCATTCGACGTCGAACCGGGCGAACTCGCGGCCGATCTCCTCGAACACCCGGAGGTTGCCCCGGGCGACGGCGGCACTCGCCCGATCGAGGGCGGCGGCCGGGCCGATCGCAGCCCAGACGGCCCCGAGCAGCGCGTCGCGGGAAAGGCGCGCGCCCAACCGGGCGGCCCCGGCCGCGACCTCGCGCAGCGCGTCCGCGGTCGCCGGCGCCGATTGCCTCTCCGCCTCGATCGCCCGCCGAAGATCCTCCTTGCGGATCGTCCGCCCGGCCTGCTTCGAGGCCCAGGTCGCGTAGGTGCACCACGTCGCGACCGGCCCGAGTCCGGCCGCCGTGGCAGCCGACAGGTCGTGGTAGGCCTGCGTGATCCTCAGGTTGCGGATCACCGGATCGGCGATCGCGGAGATGCGATCGACGTCCTCGGGTGTCAGCGGGCGCCGAGAGGGTGAGGGCATGGACACGGCAGGGCGATCAGTCTACGCGGCTCCGGACGGGCGCCGGCGAAAAGTCGGCCGCGGCCGAGCCCGGCGTTGCACGGGCCGGATCGATCGGCAAGACTGCGGGCGTGGATGGATCATTCGCGGCCTTCGTCGGGATCTCCGCCGTCGTCATCATCACCCCGGGTCCGGACACGATCCTGACGATCCGCAACACGCTGACCGGTGGCCGCCCGGCAGGCCTGGCGACCGCGGCCGGTGTCGCCTTCGGACAGTCGGCCTGGACCGTCGCCGCGAGCCTCGGGCTGGCCGCCGTTCTGATCGCCTCGCAACCAGCGTTCCTGGCCATCCGCCTCGTCGGCGCGGCCTATCTCCTCTACCTCGGCGTCCACCTCGTGCGCGACGCGGTTCGCCCAGGGCCGGCGAGGGAAGGCTCCATCTCGCCCGGCGTCCGCCTGCCTCCCCGGACCGCGTTCCGGCAGGGCACCCTCAGCAACCTGGCGAACCCGAAGATGGCGATCTTCTTCACGAGCCTGTTGCCCCAGTTCGTCGGCCAGGGTCCGTCGGCCTTCGGCTCGATGCTCGGCCTCGGCCTCGTGTTCGTGGCGATGACGGCGTGCTGGCTCAGCGGTTACGCCGCGGTCATCGCGCTCGTCGGCCACGCGTTCCGGCGCGGACCGATCGGCCGCGCCCTGGACGCGATCGCCGGCGCGATTCTCGTCGCCTTCGGCCTGAGGCTGGCCGCCACCCCACGCTAGCCGACGTCGCCGGGCAACTCGCCGGCTCCGGCCAATGCCACGTCAGCGGCGCGGATCGACGTGGATCTTCGGTCCGAGCCCGGCGCCGCCCGGACGCGATCCGGCGAGCACCGCGCCCACCTGGTCGAGGCCGACGGTCGCGGCAACCAGCGGGCGGGGGTCCACGGCACCCGACGCGTAGCGTTCGATCGTCGCGCCGAGGCCCGGCGAGCCGCTGAGGATCCCGGTCGCCACGACATCCTTGAGGGCGAGCGTCCGGGTGTCGATGATGCTCGGGGTGCCGGCCAGGCCGATGTAGACGACCCGCCCGCCGGGCTCGACGAGATCGAGGGCGAGGGCCGGGAGGTCGGGCGCGTTCGAGGCGTCGATGACGGCGTCGAACGGCAGGCTGGGCAGGTTGCCGACAGGCCAGACGCCGCCGAGCCCGAGACCGCCGGCGAAGTCGAGCGACCGCTGCGACCGGCCCATGAGGTGGACCTCGGCGCCGTCCGCCGACGCGAATTGGGCGGCGAGCAGCCCGATCGCGCCCGCGCCGAGGATGAGCAGGCGATCGCCCCGACCGACCGCGGCCGCCCGCACGGCCCGGAGCGCGTTGGCGCCCGGCTCGACGAGCGCGCCCGCGACGGTATCGACGGCGTCCGGCAGTCGGTGCAGGGCGGTGACCGGGATCGCGAGCTGGTCGGCGAGGGCGCCGGGCCAGCCGCGACGGATCCCGACTTCGAAGCGATCCTCGCAGAGATGCGCAAGCCCGGACCGGCAACGTCGGCAGCGGAGGCACCCGAGCATCGTGTCGCCGGTCACCCGGCGGCCGATCCATCCCGGGTCGACGCCGTCGCCGGCGGACGCGACGCTCCCGGACCACTCGTGCCCGAGCCTGAGGGGATAGCCGGCCTGGCCGTCGTGGAGGTACGCCATCTCGCCGGTGAAGAACTCGACGTCGGTGCCGCACAGGCCGACCCGCTCGACATCGACGACGACCTGACCGGGCTCCGCGACCGGCGGCTCGACGTCCTCGACGGCGAACCGCCTCGGCCCGGCAAGGACGAAGGCCCTCATCGGACGGGGACGCGCGTACAGTCCATCGAACCCGATCCTCGACTCGATTTCCGTTCCCGGGAGAATACGTCCGTGCCAGCCCGCCGAAGCTCGAGCGCGAGCCATCGGGTCCGCGTGCTCCCCAGCGGGATGCTCGTGCCCGTCGAGCGGTTTGCCGGCATCGCGTACGCCCGCTTCGCGATGGGCGGCCCGGTCACGCTCGAGATCGAGATCGATGGGCCGATCGCGGATCACACGATCTACCCGATCGAGCGGGTCCGCGAGCCACGTGTCGCCGGCAGCATCCTGACCTTCGAGCTTCCGTCGCCCGAGAGCGTCGTCGTCACGATCGGCGGCCTCGAGCGACTCTTCCTGCTGCCGGATTCGTTCGAGGACGAGGCTCCCGCTCACGGGTCGACGGGCGCGATCGGTGTCAGCGATGTCGTCGACGTCATCGATGTCGTGGCCCTCGGCGCCGACCCGACCGGCATCGCGTTGGCGACCACGGCCCTTCAGGTGGCGATCGAGGCCGCGGCGGCACGGCCGGGCGGAGCCACGGTCTTCCTTCCGCCGGGCGTGTTTCGGACCGGGACGCTCACGCTCCGGAGCAACGTCACCCTCCATCTCGCCGCCGGTGCCGTCCTCCAGGGCTCGGCCGACCCAGCCGACTATCCGCTCGACCCGGGGCGCCACGAGACGGGCGCCGACGCCGACCTTCCGCCCGATGCCCGCTTCCTCGGCCGGACGATGACGTTCTCGCGACTGCTGCTGATCGACCGCGCGGAGCATGTCCGGATCACGGGCCGCGGGACGATCGACGGTGATGGCACCTTCCTGCGCACGCGGCACGACGCCGTTCCGAACCTCCTGCGCATCCGCCGGAGCGCCCACGTCGCGATCGAGGACGTCTTGTTCCGCGATGCGGCCGCGTGGTCGGTGCACGTTCTCGCCTCGAGCGATGTCGCGTTCCGCAACGTCAAGGTCATCAACGACCGGACGAACCTGAACACCGACGGGATCGACGTGGACATGTCGTCCGACGTCACGATCGATCGGGCGTTCATCTGGACGAAGGACGATGCGATCTGCGTCAAGGCCACCGGCAACGGCGACCTGTCAGGCGACCCACGCCGGATCGCCGTCACGAACAGCCTGGTGAGCTCGCTCGACGCCGCGCTCAAGATCGGGAGCGAGACGGAGGCCTCGACCTTCCGGGACGTCCGGTTCGAGAACGACTTCGTGTTCGACAGCGGTCGCGCGATGTCGGTCGTCGTCCGTGACGGTGCGGCGATCGAGCGCGTCGCCTTCCGGGGGATCCACGTCGGGCCGAACGTGGACCATCTCGTGGAGCAGGTGATCGGCGTACGCGATCCGAACGCGGCGCTCGGCACGATCCGCGACCTCTCGTTCGAGGACATCGTCGCCCCGACGTTCGTTCCGCCGCCGAGCAACTGGACGTGGTACGCCCAGTTCCGGCCCGGCCGGCCCGGCCCGGAGGCCGAGATCAACGTGTTCGAGGGTGCGGACGCGGAGCACGCGGTCGATGGCCTGCGGCTTCGCCGGGTCGTCGTCAACGGTCGTCATCTGCACGATGCCGCGACCGCCCACGCGGTGGCCAACCTGACGATCGGAGCGAACGTCCGGAACGTGACGATCGAGTGATGCCGGGCGGCGCCTCTGCGGGGAGACCCGAGGGTCCCCGCCGTCAGCGGTGGCCGTTCGCCATCCGGATGGCGTCGGGACGGCGGCGCAGGCGGGACATCGCGATGATCCCGACGATCGGTCCGAGCGCGAGCAGGCCGAACGCCACGCGCCAGCCCGTCCCGTCGCCCGGATCCAGGAGCCCGACCCCGAGAATCGTCACGCCGGTCAGCAGGAACCCGGCCGCGGTCTGGATCGCGAGGGCGGAGCCGGCCGTTCCCGGAGGCGCGAGCTCCGAGATCGCCGTCGAGAACTGGGCCGAGTCGGCCACGACCGTCACCCCCCAGACGACCGCGAGCGCGAGGGTCAGCGCCGGTGGCGCACCGAACAGGAAGCCGACCGCGATCGCGCAGCTCCCCGAGAGGGCCATCGCGATCATCGTCAGTGTCGTGCGGCCGAGGCGGTCGGCGAGGAAGCCGGCGGCCACGCAGCCGATCCCTCCGGCGCCGACGACCACGAACGCGGCCAGGCTCGCCGGGCCCGGATCGCCCAGCCCGCCCGCCGCGAAGCTGGCCGCGAGGAAGAGCGGCACCCACGTCCACATCGCGTAGAGCTCCCACATGTGGCCGAGATAGCCGAGGTTGGCCAGGCGCACGGACGGCGCCCGAAAGGCCGACCGGGCAACCTCGAGGCTGAACCGGGGCGCGGCGACGTTCCACGGGCCGTTCGACGCACCGGCGAGGACGATCAGCCCGCCGACGACCCCGGCCGCGCTGGCGGCGGCGACGGTCAGGCGCCAATCGAGACCCTGGCTCGCTCCGATGGCCCGGAACAGGTACGGCAGCGCCGAGCCGACCGTGAGAGCACCCACGAGGACGCCGATCGCCAGGCCCCGCTCGCGGATGAACCAGCCGGCGAGGAGCTTCAGCCCGATCGGATAGACACCGGCCAGTGCGACGCCGGTGAGGACGCGGAACGGGATCGCCGACGCGGCGTCGTGCGCGACGAACGCGAAACCGAGATTCCCGGCCGCCGCGAGCAGAGCCCCGGCGGCGAACAGCGCGCGCGCCGGCAGGACATCGGCGGCGGCCGAGGCGGCAAGGGCGAGCGCGCCCGCGGCGAAACCGAGCTGGACCGCGATCGCGAGCGCCGGCAGGCCGAGACGGTCGAGGTGCCACTCGTTCGCGAGGAGCGGGGCCACGGCCGACGCGCTGAACCATGGCGCCATCGCAAGCAGCTCGCCGGTCGCGACGATCGCGAGCAGCCGCCAGCGCCGCGGGTCCTCAGCCGACGGGTCGGCTCGGGCCATCCGGACGCATCGTGTAGACGAGGCACTCCCCGCGCAGGACCTCGGTCCCGTCCTGGCGCCGGGCGATGCAGCGCAGCCGGGTGATCGGCTTGTCCGCGCGCGATTCGACGACCTCCGCCTCGGCGACGACCGTGTCCCCGATGTAGACGGGCGCCGGGTAATCCCATTCCTGGTGGAGGAAGACGCTTCCGGGGCCGGGCAGCTCCATCGCGACGAGGGCGTTGAAGAGGGCCGTCGTCAGCCCGCCCTGGACGACGAGCCGTCCGACCCGCGTCGCCGCGGCGAAGTCGGGATCGAAGTGGAGCGGATTGCGATCGCCGGAGAACCGCGCGAAGGCCTCGACATCCTCCGCGCTGATCGTCCGCGTCCAGGTGGCCTTGGTCCCGACCGGCGGTGGATCCCAGCTCATCTCGCCGCCAACGGTACCGCAGGGCGGCTCGTGCCACGGGACGTCGGCGCGGTCCAGCGGGCGACGTGCGCCCGCGTTCGTCAGGCGGTCGCGTAAGCGTCGTCGATCGTGACCGGCGACACGGTCCCCGACGCGAACCGCCAGCCGCCGAGATGCAGGTGGTTCGGGTCCAGGGCCTCCCACTCCTCGGCCAGCCAGGCCGCGAACGCGTGATCCACGGACGCCGGCAGGCCGATGAGCAGGTCGCGCATCGGCGCCAGGAGCAGCAGCGGACCCGGTCCGAAGAACCGCCCAACCGTCTCCGGGGCGAGCAGCATCGAGGCAGCGATGCCCGCGCCGGTCTGGAGCGCCAGGACGGGCACGCCATCGATCGGCTCGCGGACCACCAAATCCGGGTCGCACCGCGCGGCCTCGTCGCGGACGTTGGCCAGGGCCTGCTCGGCGACGGTCTCCACGCCGACCCCCCAGCGCTTGAGCTGGTCGCCGTCGACCATCGTCAGGGCCGGCCCGATGTCGACCCCGAACCCGACGAGGATCCCCGGCGGGAGCATGATCCGGACAGGATCGATCGGAAACGGGTACGGTCGAACGCGCGGCAGCATCGGCAGGACGTCCGCCCGGGCCTTCGTCCACGGACGATCCGGATCCACCCGGTTCATCGCGGCGAACAGGGTCGCATCGTCGGCGCGGGTCATCCCCGGCCCCAGGGGCTCCCCCTCGAAGATCTCCGCGGTCCCGCCGCGGACGTTGACTCGGCGGTTCCCACGGACCGATCGTCCGAGTGGTCGGACCGGCCGGGCCTTCTTCTTCGACATGACGGCATCGTCGCAGGCGGCCCTTGCCTGCCGATCAACTCGCCATTCACGCCGACGTATCTGCCGGCGCCGGTTCCCCGCCGCGATCGACGACCGGGGGCTCCTCGTCGCCGTCACGCTCGATCGGATCGGAGCTCGCGTGCTCACGCCGGGCGAGGACGACGAACGGCAGGGCGAAAGCGGAGATGACCGCCGACACCAGGTACGCCGGCCCGTAGCCGTTGACGTCGGCCACGCGACCGAGCGCGGGCTGGGCGACGACGCCGCCCGCCGACGCCATCAGCGAATCGAACGACAGGACGGTCGCCCGCTGCTCGGACGGAATGATCCCGTTGATGAACGCCTGGCGGAGCGGCCCGACGACGGCGAAGACGAAGGACCACGCGGCGAGCAGGAGGAGCGCCACGACGAATGCGTTGGTCAGCCCGAGGAGGACGAGGAGGACGACGTTGAGCGCCCCGCCGATCAGGAGTGCGCTCGTTCGCCGGCCGAACAGGCGCCGCACCCGTGTGACCGTCAACCCTCCGACGATCTGGACACCCGCGACGATCGCGGCGGCCAGCCCGGCGATCCCGTAGGCCGTCCTGTCGCCGTACAGCTCGAGCAGATACGGCTGGGCCGCGTAGAAGACGAAGATCCCCGCGCCCGCGCTGAACGGCGCAGCGAGCATCAGCCAGCGAACGGGCGGATTGCGGAAGCCGCCGTCGATCGAGCCACGGACAACGTTCCGGACCGCCGCAACCGGGCTGACGTTGCGCTGCGGCGTGAAGCCGAGATCGTGCATGAACCGGATCGCGACGACCATCGTCACGCCGAGCATCGCCGCCCGGATCAGGTACGGGACCCCGAGGTTCGTCGCCTGCGCGATCACCCCGCCCGACACCGTCCCGATCAGCATCGCCACGCCGCCGACCGTCTGTGCCCGTCCGAAGATCCGCTCGAGGTCGCCGGTGTCATCGGTCGCCGCGAGTGCGTCGACGAGCCATGCCTCGGTGGCGCCCGAGAAGAACGTGAAGCCGAGCCCGAGCAGGATCGACGCGATCGCCCAGCCGATCAGCGGCGCGTGGACCTGCCACATGACCAGGTAGAGCAACGTGGAGAGGAGCAGCGTCGCGGCACCGAGCACGTACGAGAACTGGCGGCCGCGGGTGTCGGCGACAACTCCGGTCGGGACCTCGAAGATCACCTGGCCGAGGGTGAAGAACGCGTTTGCCGCAAAGGCCTCGGCGTTGTTCAGCCCGGCATCGAGCAGGAAGATCGTGTTGATCCCCCAGATGAACGACGACGCCAGGGTCGTGAGGAGCGTCAGGACGAGATAGGTCCGCTCGACCGAGCGGACAGGAGCAGCCATCGGGTCGGACGGTACCACCGGCATCGTCGCGCCTTGGGCGGGGTCGCGAAGGGAGTTTTCAGATTCGACGGCCCGGCGCCCGGCGCGCCGATCCCCGACGCCCGGTCCCGGGCGCCTGCGGTCCGCGTCGGGCGAGCGCGGCGCCAAGGACGAGCCAGCCGATGGCGATCCCGATCGCATTGAGAATCACATCGTCGATGTCGATCGCTCGGTAGGCGAACCCGAGCATCGCCGAGATCGCGAGCTGGGCGGCCTCGATCGACACGCCGCCGACGATCGTCAACGCGATCAGGCCACGCGGGCCGCGCAGGATCCCGAAGAGCAGCGGCAGGTAGATCCCGGCCGGCGTCAGCACGAAGAGATTCAGGATCGCAATCCGCGTCGCGATCGGGGGCGCATGGCCGGCGACGACCGGCCAGATCGTCGCGAACGGAACCGGGTTCAGTCCACCGCCGGCGATTGACGCGGCCGCAGGCCGGCCATCGGCGAGGAGGCCCGGATCGAGCGGGATCGGGAAGAGGGCGACGTTGGCCAGGACGGCCAGGTGGGCGAGGGCCACGAGGGCGACAACGGTCCGGTTCCGGGCGGTGCCGAGCGCGACGATCGCGAGCCCGATCGGGACCGCTGCGACGTAGACCCAGCTCCCATCCAGCATCCGTAGCCTCCGGACCGAGGACGCGCGACGCCGGTGCGTTGCGTCGCGCGGTGCGGGAGCGTCCGGTGTGGTTCGGGGTTGACCGCGCGCCGAAGGTACGGCCTTCGGATGGCCGATCGGGTCGGTGCGTCTGCGTCGTTCGAGGGAGGACGATCGGGTCTCTGAACGGGGCGTTCGTCACCCCCCGCCGTCATCCAGACAGACGAACCCCGACCGATGGAAAGGAACCTGATGGCCCACCCGATGACTCTGCCCGGGAGTCGGATTCGCAAGCTGCTCGTGGTGTCGATGGCGCTCAGCCTGACGCTCGCCTCGTCCGGCGCCGTGGATGCCGCCTACCAGTACTCGACGACGACGAAGATCTATGCCTGCGTCAACAAGGTGACGAAGGTGGCCCGGATCGTCGTCCCGAGGACCGGCCTGCCAGCCTGCAAATACGGCGAGAAGCTCGTCGCCTGGTACAAGATCGGCGCGCGGGGCGCGACGGGTGCGACCGGAGCCGCGGGCCCGCAGGGGCCGGCCGGCGCGGACGGCGCGGACGGCGCAACGGGCCCGCAGGGTCCCGCCGGCGGGGACGGAGCCACGGGCCCGCAGGGGCCTGCGGGTGCTGACGGCGCCGCTGGAACGAACGGAGTCGACGGTGCCGCAGGCCCGCAGGGACCAGCCGGTGCCGACGGGGCGAACGGGGCCGACGGCGCTGCCGGCGCCGATGGGGCGAACGGGGCCGACGGCGCTACCGGGGCTGACGGTGCCACGGGCCCGCAGGGTCCGGCCGGTGCCGACGGCGCCGCGGGTCCGCAGGGCCCGCAGGGTGATGTCGGGCCGATCGGACCGCAGGGTCCGGCGGGTGCCGACGGCGCGACCGGTCCACAGGGTCCGGCCGGCGCCGACGGCGCTGACGGCGCCCCGGGTCCGCAGGGTCCCGCAGGCGCTGATGGGACCGACGGGGTCGACGGCGCGACCGGCCCGCAGGGTTCGGTCGGACCGGCCGGACCGCAGGGTCCGGCTGGACCGACGGGCGCCGACGGTCCGGCCCTCGGCGGCATCGTCATCGTCTCGTCGTCCGTCGTCACGAACGGATCCACCGTCTCGAGCGCGTCGGCCTCGGCGAGCTGTGCGGCCGGCCACGTGATGCTCAGCGGCGGCGCCCGGATGACGACCACGGACAGCCCGGATCTCGTCCAGCTGATGTCGTCGTACCCGAGCGCGACCGACACGTGGACCGTGACCGGCTCCGCGAGCGTGAAGAACAGCAAGGTCTGGACGATCCAGGCCTTCGTGGTCTGCTCCGCGTAGCGCATCTCTGATCGGGCACGACCGGTCATCAGACGCCCCGTCGACTTCGGTCGGCGGGGCGTCGCCATGTCACCTCCGGCCGATGGCGTCGCGAAGCTCCGACTCGGACCTCGGCGAGCCGGCCGCGGGTCCCCGCTCGCAGACGCGCGGCATTGCTTGACCGCCGAGCCGCGGTCCCGGCGGTCCGGGTCCCTCGGCCCGGCCGAACGGGCCAGTTGTCACCTTGGAGGCGGCCCGCGGGGACGGCAGCATGCCTCCCATGGACGTTCAGCCGCAGGGCGACCTGCAACTCACCAACCTCATCGACTCGTCGGTTTCCCGACGCCGCTTTCTGCGCGGCGCGGCCCTCACGGGCGGCGGCCTGCTCGCCGCCGGGATCGCCGCGTGCGCGCCGAGCGCTGCCCCGGCGAGCTGGACGTACCGGTCGCCATCGGCGGGTGCCGCTGCCGCCGCCTCGGGCCTTCCCGCGCAGGCTGCATCGGCCGCGCCGACGATTTGCCCGGTGCCGAGTGCGAGCGATGGCCATGCCACGGCATCAGCTGAGCCGGCCGCGTCGGCCGCCCCGAACGGCCCCGTCCCCGCGGGTTGGACCGAGCATGACGTCACGGCCCGATCGACCGTCCGGCGCTACATCGGCAACCTCGCGCCGGCCCTCAAGGACGTCTACGGCGAGGCCGCGTTCGCCAAGCTCGTCGACATCCTCGGCGCCGGCGACGCGTACCCGGAACTCAAGCTCAAGCCCTCGTTCGCGCAGGTCCCGCAGCTGGCCCTCAGCGACGCGCTGAAGCCGCTGACGCCCGAGATGGACGGCGGCGTCAAGGTGTTCAAGCTGACCGTCGACGAGATCGACCAGAAGATCGACGAGCTCAAGCCGACCGTCGCGGCTCTCGGCTATAACGGCCAGTGGCCCGGTCCGACCATCCGCGTGACCCAGGGCGACAAGATTCGCGTCGTGGTCACGAACAACCTCAAGGAGACGACCGGCGTCCACTTCCACGGGGTCCTGTTCGACGACTTCTTCCAGGACGGCGTCCCGTTCGTCACCCAGAAGCCGATCGTCCCCGGTGAGACCTACACCTACGAGTTCACCGCGGGCAATGCCGGCTCACTGATGTACCACTCGCACCACAACGCGAGCGACCAGGTCGGCCGCGGGCTGCTCGGAGCGTTCATCGTCGAGCCGAACGCCGATCGGGTGAAGGCCGACCGCGACTTCATCTGGATCTCCAACGACTCGATCGGCGGGTTCACGATCAACGGCCACGGCTTCCCGGCCGTCCTGCCGGTGCTCGCGGCCAAAGGCGAGACGATCCGGATCCG
Organism: Verrucomicrobiia bacterium; assembly: GCA_035607275.1. Classification (GTDB taxonomy): domain Bacteria; phylum Chloroflexota; class Limnocylindria; order Limnocylindrales; family CSP1-4; genus CF-46. The sequence goes on from DATNBW010000275.1 coordinate 24,823, forward strand.
GTTCATGAACGAGGGGATGATGATGCATCCGTGGCATCTCCACGGCCACGTGATGAAGGTCATCGAGCGCGACGGCCGGCCGCTCGGAACGGCCGCGTTCGAGTGCGACACCCTCGGCGTCAACCCCGGAGAGCGCTACGACGTGCTCGTCACGGTCGACCGGCCCGGCATCTGGGCGTTCCACTGCCACGTCCTCAACCACGTCGAAGGGATGACCGGCATGTTCGGCATGGTCAGCACCCTGATCGTGGTCCCCGAGAAGGCCCACGTCGACGCCATCGTGAGCGCCCTGATCAGCTGAGCCGGGTTGGCCCGACCAGCTGCGCCTCGAGCCGGTCGGCGGCCGGCAGGACCAGGCGGCTCGCGACCAGCGCCGAGAGCGCGACCGAGATCGTGACGAGGGCGACGATCGCAACGGTGCTCGCGGCGAGGAAGATCGCGAGGGCCACGCCGAGGGCTCCGATCCGGAACGGATGGGCGAGGACGAGGAGCGCCGCCACCCGGATCCGGTCGCGGGCCGGCCGGCCGCTCCGCTGCGGGTCGACGAGGATCGGCCAGAGCGTCCATGCGAGCAGCCACAGCCCAACGAGCCCCCATGCCGCGAGCGTCGCGAGCACCCAGCCGAGGGGCGACGTGCTGGTGATCCCGAGGGTGACATTGGCGGCGAGCACGAGCGATGCCGCGACGAGCGACGCGCTGACCGCGAGGGTCTGCCGAACGTCGAGCCGCCACGCATCCGCGGCGTCCCAGAAGGACACCGATTCGCCTCTGACGATCCGGGTCGAGACGCGGAACAATCCCGCCGTCGGCAGGCCGAGGAGCGGCAGCAGCACCAGGGCGAGGGGCGTCGCGAGGTTGGCGATGAGCAGGATGATCGCCGTGACCGACCAGACGACATTCGCCGGCAGGAGCCGCCAGGAATGGAAATAGGCATCGTGCAGGGCGGACGCGATCGCGCCCCGCAGGGACGGGCCGGCGGGGAGGTCATCGACGGCCGCCGGCGCGCCGCCCACGTCGCCCCCGACCTCGCCTCCGACCTCTGCCGAGCGGAGCGCCCGAGCGTCAGCCCTTGACGCCACTGGCGGCGATCCCTTCGACGAAGTAACGCTGGAAGAAGATGTAGATCGCGAGGATCGGCAGCGTCGCGAGGACGACGACGGCCATCAGCGGCGGGTAGTTCGTCGACATGCCGCCCGCGAACCGGAAGAAGTTCAGGGCGATCGGGATCGTGAAGTAGTCGTTCTCGCGGAGCAGGATCAGGGGCCAGAAGAAGGCGTTCCAGGACCCCTGGAACTGGAGGATCGCCACCGCCGACAGGGCCGGCGTCGCGAGCGGCAGCATCACCCGCCAGAAGGTCGTGACGAAGCCGGCCCCGTCGATCCGGGCGGCCTCCTCGATGTCCTTCGGGATCGACAGGAAGTACTGGCGCATCAGGAAGATGTTCGCGCCCATTGCGGCCATGACGACGACGACCGCGAGGTACTCGCCCGGGCCGCGCGTCAGCCCGACCGCGTTGAACATCAGGTAGACCGGGATCAGGCGGAGCTGGTCCGGCATCATCAGGGTCGACAGGACGATCAGGAACAGGATCTCGCGACCCGGGAACCGGAGACGTGCGAAGGCATATCCGGCGAGGCTCGCGAGGACGAGGTTCGAGAGCGTGATCGCGAGGGCGATCCCGGCGCTGTTGGCGAACAGGCGGAAGATCGACGGGTTGAGCTTCTCGAAGACGTAGTGCCACGCATCGAGCGTGAAGGGCTGCGGGATGAACGTCAGCGCGGTGGAATCGGGCAGCGTCTTGAACGACGTGATGACCGACCAAGCGAACGGGATGAACATCAGGATCGCGTAGCCGATCAGCACGACGTAGGCGAGCTTGCGGCGGGTGCTCGCCCCTCGATCTCCGACATGGCCCGTCGCCGCAGCGGTGACGGGCGACGCCGTGACGATCGCGGCCGCGCCGCCCGCGGCCGCGCCCGTCTTCGGATCGAAGGTCATCGCTCCATCCTCACCATGCCGGCGCCGTCCCGAACAGCTTCCGCTGGATCACCGTCACGGCAAAGATCAGCGTGAAGAGGATGAGCCCGACCGCGGCCGCCTTGTCGAAGTCGGACTTGAAGAAGGCCAGGTTGTAGAGGTAGAGAACCGGGGTCATCAGAGCGTTCTGCGGGTCGCCGTTCGAGCCGCCGGCGAGGGCGGCCTGGTCGAACAGCTGGAACGCCCCGATCACCGCCACGGTGGCCACGAAATAGTGGCCCGGCTTCAGCAGCGGGAACGTGATCCGCCAGAACATCTGCCACGAACCCGCCCCGTCGATCGCGGCCGCCTCGTAGATCTCGCCACTGATCGTCTGGAGCGACGCCAGGTAGAAGAGCATGAACGTGCCGGATGTCGTCCAGGCGTTCAGGAGGATGATCGAGTTCAGCGCCGTGTTCGGGTTGCCCATCCAGTTCTGGTTGGGGTCGAAGCCGAGGGCGCCGA
>DATNBW010000283.1:0-10206 GCA_035607275.1 Verrucomicrobiia bacterium
TGAGACCGAGCGCGTCCAGGACCATGATCCCGCCGATCAGCACGACGAAGCCTCGGATGACGTTGGAGCCGAGCTCGTCGAGCGTGTCCATCCGCTTCTCGACCTCGATCGCCGAGAGCTCCTGGGCGGTGCCTTCCGTCGCCTCGCGGTCGAGCAGGGCCTTGACGATGCCGTGGACCAGGAGGGTCGAGACGCGCACGGCGACGATCGCCGCGATGACGATGACGAGGATCGTCCGGAGGACCTCGACGATCGAGCTCAGCGGCGGGGTGGTGAAGTCCATGAGGTTCGATGGTAGCCGCGTCCGTGGGTCACGAACGGCGCCCGGGCGCGATCAGGAGGCCGCAGCGACCTCCGAGGGGTCATCGACCGGGCCGACCGGCGCCGGCGTGAGCGGTGCCGGCTCGCTCGCGGCGATCGACGAATTCGACAGCGCCTGGGCCAGCGACGGCTGGGCGGCGGCGGCCGTGCCCGTGCCGCCGAGGCGGACCGAGATCGCTGCGGCGGCCTCGCGGGCCAGGGTGGCGAGCTCCGGGATCCGGCGCGGGGTCAGGCGGAAGGCGGGACCCCAGATGTCGACGGCGGCGATCACGTTGCCCCGGGCATCGTGGACCGGCGCCGCGACCGCATTCAGGCCCATCTCGAACTCGCCCAGCGCCGTCGCGTAGCCGCGTCGCCGGATTCTGGCCAGCTCCTCGAGGAGCGGCTCGAGCTCGGTGATCGTCCGTTCCGTGTAGCTGACGAGGCCGCGCCGGACGATCCGGAGCACCTCGCGCTCGGCGACGGCCGACATCAGGACCTTGCCCGAGGCGACGCAGTGGAGCGGCGTCGAGCGCCCGGTCCAGTCGCCGACCGCGATGAGGTTCGGTCCGTCGGCCTGGGCGACCGTGAGGAGCGTGTCGCCGTCGAGGATGCCGAGCCCGGTCGTCTCGTGTGTGAGCCGGGCCAGCCGCTCGAGCTCGGGCATCGAGATCCCGCGCAGATCGAGGGTGCGCTCGGCGCGCTCGGCCAGGCGGATCACGACGAGGCCGAGGCGGTACTTGCCGGTTTCCTCGTCCTGCTCGACGAGACCGCGCTTCTGGAGGGTCGCGAGCAGCCGCGAGGCGGTGGACTTGTGCAGGCCGAGGCGTCGGGCGAGCTCGGTCACGCCGGCTTCGCCCTGGGAATCGCCGAGCGCAAGGAGGAGTGCGGCCGCCCGATCGACCGAGCGGACCGCGTTACCGTCGAGGACCATCGATCTGTGTCCCTCGTTCTCGTAGGGCCGGCTCGCCGGCGTGACTGCGTGGGTGACGGAGGCCGGATCAGCCGGCCGCGGGATGGCTCATCGCGCCGTGACCGGCCTCGGCGCCCGCGCCGTGAGCCCGGTTCTCGAGCGCTGCGTGGAAGGAGTCCTCGAAGATCGAGACGACCCGGTCGACGATGTCGCCCTCGGCGTGGGCCTCGCACATGAACCACGGCTCGCGGCTGTCGGGCTCGGGCATCGCACCCCGGGCGAACATCCCGATCGCGACCGCGTCGTACAGCTCGTGGTCCGACTTCGCCCAGTCGCGGTACTCGGTCGGGACCTCGTCGGTGAACATGATCCCGAACATCGACGGGTGGCCGGTGAAGACATACGGGATCCCGCTCGGGTTGAGGACCTCGCGGAGGCCGTCCTGGATCCGACGACCGGTCGCGTGGATCGTCTCGAGCGCGTTCGTGTCGCGCAGGATCTCGAGCGTCTTCACGGCGGCCGCCGCCGCGACCCGGTTGCCGGCATACGTGCCGCCGTGGCTGACCTTGTCGGGAAGCTGGCTCATGATGTCGCGCCGGCCGCCGAACGCCGCCGCCGGGTAGCCGTTGCCCATCGCCTTGGCGAACGTCCCGATGTCCGGCGTGATGCCGAAGAACTCCGACGCGCCGCCCTTCGCCAGCCGGAAGCCCGTCTTGACCTCGTCGAAGATCAGGAGGATTCCGAACTCCTCGGTCATCGCCCGCATCGCGGCGTGAAAGCCCTCCTGGGGCAGGATGGCCTGGGCGTTGCCCATCACCGGCTCGACGATCACCGCGGCGATGTCGTCACCCTGCTCCTCGAACAGCCGCCGGAGGAGATCGAGATTGTTGTACCGGGCGGGCACGATCGTGTCGGCGACGGCGTCCGGGATGCCCCGGCCCCAGGCGAGGCGAACCGGCTTGTCCGCGTCGCCGAGTTCCGACATGTCGTCGGGCGCGACGCTGATCAGGGCGTAGTCGTGGACGCCGTGGTACTGGCCCTCGAACTTGACGATCTTGTTGCGCCCCGTGAACGCCCGGGCGAGGCGCATCGCGTGCATCGTCGCCTCGGTGCCCGACACCGTCATCCGGGCCATCTCGACCCAGCCGGTCAGCTCGCACACGAGCTCCATCGCCCGGACCTCGTCCTCGCTCGTGAGCGAGAAGCTGACGCCCTTGCGCATCTGCTCGTTGACGTAGTCGTCGACCCGCTCGTCGCCGTGGCCGAGGATCACCGGGCCGTAGCCCATCCGCAGGTCGATGTACTCGTTCTGGTCCTGGTCCCAGATCCGTCCGCCCTTGCCCCGATCGATGTAGACGGTGTCCTCGCCCCATGCCCGGAAGTTCGAGTCGGTTCCGCCCGGCAGCGTCTTGATGGCGCGGCGGTACATCGCGAGCTGGCGATCGCGCGGCAGCTGCGGGGTCTGGCTCGTGGTCCGGGACTCAGTGGCCATGAAGGCGGTCACTCCGTTGGGATGGCTGACCCGTCAAGCGCGACGGGTGTTCCGGGGGGCGGAACGGGCGGGACTCCATGGTGGCACAGGCCCTCGTCCGCCGTCAACGCGGATATCGCACGGATGCAACAATTTCCCTGCGAATCACGCGCAGATTCGTGGGTTCGACGCGGCAGACCGCAGGGTTGGGGTTCGGGTGGGTGCGCCCAGTCGCTATCCTCAGCCCCATGGTCCCTGACGCCGATCCCGCGACCGCGATCAGCTACTGGCTCGCCGCCTCGCCGGCCGGGCCGGTTCGCGCGCCGCTCCGGGGCGCGGCCACCGCGGACGTCGCGATCGTGGGCGCCGGGTTCACGGGTCTCTGGACGGCGATCGCTCTGACGGACACCGATCCGTCGCTGCGCGTGGTCGTCCTCGAGCAGGAGACGGTGGGGTTCGGCGCCAGTGGCCGCAACGGCGGGTTCTGCCAGGCGTCGCTGACCCACGGCCTCGCCAACGGGATCCGCCACTTCCCCGACGAGCTCGAACGGCTCGAGGCGGAAGGGCTCGCCAACCTGGCCGCCCTGGTCGCGTTCACCCGCACCCACGGGATCGAGTGCGACCTCGAGGAGACCGGCGGCCTCGACGTCGCCGACCAGGCGCACCAGGTCGACGAGTTCCGATCCTGGGTCGACGAGGCGGCCGAGCACGGCGAGGAGCTCGTCTTCCTCGACCGCGACGCGGTCCAGGCCGAGGTCCACTCGCCGCTCTGGCAGGCCGGCCTGTACCGGCCGCCGGGTCGCGACGTGATCCTCGATCCGGCGAAGCTCGCCCGCGGGCTCGCCCGCGTCTGTGAGGAGCGCGGGGTCGTGATCCACGAGCAGACGCGGGTCCGGGCGCTCGACCGACGGGCCGGCGGCGTGCTCCTGACGACCGACGGCGAGGCGACGCTCGCCGCCGGCCACGTCGTGGTCGCGACGTCCGCGTATTCGGGCTGGCTCCGCCGGCTCGAGAGCCACTTCGTCCCCGTGTACGACTACGTGCTCGTCTCGGAGCCGATGACGCCGGAGCAGCGCGCATCGATCGGCTGGGCCCGACGGCAGGGCATGTCCGACGCGAACAATCAGTTCCACTATTTCCGCCTCACCGCGGACGACCGGATCCTGTGGGGCGGTTACGACGCCGTGTACTACCGGAACAATGGCGTCGGGCGGGAATTCGACCGCCGGCCGGCGACGTTCGAGAAGCTGGAGGGCCACTTCCGGCGGGCGTTCCCGCAGCTGGCCGGGTTGCGGTTCCCCTGGCGCTGGGGTGGCGCGATCGACACGACCTCGCGGTTCACCGTCACGTTCGGGCAGGCGATGGGCGGCCGGCTCACCTATGCCCTGGGCTACACCGGGCTGGGGGTCGGGGCGAGCCGCTGGGCGGCCGGCGTGGTCCGCGACTTCATCGTCCGGCCCGAGAGCGACCTGCTCCGCCTGCGGTTCGTCCGGAGCCGGCCGTTCCCGTTCCCGCCGGAGCCCCTCCGATCCCTCGCCGTCAACGCCGTCCGGCACGAGCTCGACCGGGCCGACCGGAACGAGGGCCGGCGCGGGTTGCTCCTCCGCGCGCTCGACGCGATCGGGATCGGCTTCGACAGCTAGGACCCGGTCGGCGGAAGGCCGGGACCGCTCGCTGCCGATCGAGTGCCAACGCAGATTTCCACCGAGCCCTCGCGCCGACTGGCGCGGTCAGGCCGTCGCCGGCACGGATTCCACGCCGGCAGGCTGGGTCCGGAGGGCCGGCGCAGTGGTTTTGCCGCCGTGAGCGGCCCGTGCTGCCGCATCGTCGCCGTGAGGACGCGAACTCCGCAGATCCTGTTCGCTGTGGCTGGAAACCCGTCACCCAGGCCCGGAGCCCGGCCCGGGGCCCGTGCCCGGCGGCGGGCCGTCAGGCCGGGGTCACCACCCAGTTCGGCAGCTCCCGGGAGAGGGTGGCGAGCGGGAGCGAGCCGTGGGCCAGCACCTGGTCGTGGAACTCGCGCAGGTCGAAGGCCGACCCGTCGCGAGCGCTGATCTCGCGGCGGAGCTTCTCGATCTCGCGGCAGCCGATCATGTACGTCAGCGCCTGGCCCGGCCAGACGATGTACCGATCGGTCTCGATCGTCGCATCGGTCTCGGACAGGCCGGTCTCGAGGAGGAAGTCGATCGACTGCTGGCGCGTCCAGCGCAGCGCGTGGAGGCCGGTGTCGACGACCAGCCGGGCCGCCCGCCAGGCCACCGCGTCGAGCATCCCGAACCGCTCGGCGTCGTCGCGGAACAGGCCCATCTCGTCGGCCAGCTTCTCGCTGTACAGGCCCCAGCCCTCGACGTACGCGCCGCCGACGATCCGGGCGCCCAGCCGGCGGAAGGTCGAGAGGTTCTCGTTCTCCTGCTCGAGCGCGATCTGGAAGTGATGGCCCGGGACCGCCTCGTGGTAGGTCGTCGTCGCGAGCTTCGTGTACTTGCGGTTCGGCAGGTCGTAGCCGTTCGCGTAATAGGTGCCGCCGCGTGAGCCGTCGGTGGCCGGCGGGAAGTAGTAGGCGAACGGGGCGTCCTTCTCCTTGAACTCCTCGACCGCCTTGACCTCGCAGCCCGCCTTCGGGAGCGTCCCGAAATAGCGCGGGGCGACGAGCATCGCCCGGTCGATGTCCTCGCGGGCCCGGGCGAGGAGCTCGTCCTTCGACTGCGGGGTGTTGGCGGGATCGTCGGACAGCCGCTGGCGGTACTCCTTCGGGTTCGCGGCGCCGGCCGCGGCGGCGATCGTGCGCCGCCCGACGTCGACGATCCTGAGCTCCTCCATCCCGATCTCGTGGACCTCACGGGGATCGAGATCGAGGGTCGTCCACGAGCGGATCTGGGTCCGGTACAGCGAGTCGCCGTTCGTGGCCGACCACAGGCCGGGATCTTCGCGAGTCGCCTCGAAGTAGTCGCCCTTGAGGACGTCGAGGAAGGCCCGGTCGGCGGGGTAGATGACGTCCTCGGTCACCTTCCGGACGCGCTCCCGATCGGCCTCCGACGCCACCTGGGCAAGGGACGGGACGATCGCCTCGGACAAGGGAACGGCCATCAGGCGTTCGAGCTGGGCGACCGTCCGCTCGGCCACGATCCGGGGCGCCGTCAGGCCCGTCTCGAGACCTTCGCGAAGGATGTCCGTGTTCGCCGCCATGTAGTCGCGATAGGCCTCGAGCCGGGCGATGAACTTCTCGAGGCGTTCGGGCGTATCGGCCGGCTGGAACTGGCAGACCTGGGGCAGGAGCGTCTGCGGGCCGCTGATCTGGTCGACGACACCCAGTCGGTGGACGCCCTGGTCGTGCTGCTCGATGGCCTGGTCGGCGATGACGATGAGCATGTCGCGGGTGATCCGATCCTCGACCGGCAGCCCGTCCGGGGAGATCGCCTCGGCCGCGGTCTTCGTCCGAACCATCAGGTCGCGCGTCTTCGCCCGGCCGGCCGGGCTCGGGTCCTCGAGGCGGTCGTTGAAGCGCTCGTCGCCGTACACGGTCGCCGTCGTCGGGTTCAGCTCGAGGATGTCGTCCCAGAACTGGTCGGCGAGCCGATCGACGGGCGAAGGTGCGTGCTCGGATTGGGTCACATCGTCTCCATGCATTGGGCGGGGGGACGGGTTGCGTGTCGACGCCGGGGTCAGTGGTCGCGACAGCGTAGCGCGCGCGACGGGATCGGGCTGGACGACGCGCCGGCCGCCGACTATTCCCCGAACAGGCCGAGCTGCTCGCCGCTTCGCTCGACGATCGGGTCGAGGCCGAGGTACGGCTCGAGCGCGTCGAGCGAGGGGTCGTCGCGGCCGAGGAACGCCCGGAGGTGGTTCCACTTCAGGACGTGCCAGTTGTCGCGATCGAACGCCTCGCGCAGGAGCGGCGAGCGCTCGAGCTTGTGGCGGACGAGCTCCGTCCGCTCCGGGGCGATGACCAGGAACCGGACGGTCCCGTCGTCCTGGGGAATCCGGGCGTGACGGCGGAGGATCGGCTCGCCGAGCATCGCGGTCCATTCAACCTCGAACAGGAACGCGAGCCGGCCCCGGACGTACCACGCACAGTCGATCTCGGCCACCTCGTCGACGGCCCGGTTGATGTGCGACAGCGATGCCCGGTGCTCGGCCTCGTGGAGGCGGTCGGCCAGCCGCCCCGAGCCCAGCCGGCGGGCCTGCTCGCGTCGCCCGATCCACACCGACAGGCCGAGCCGGTGGCCACCATCGGCGAGCAATCCGATCACCTCGGCGTGCTCCTGGGCCCGACGCAGGAGGTCGTCGCCGGTCACGATCCGGTCGGCCGTGCTCGCCCGGCTGCGATAGCTCTGGAGGCACGCCCGCACGAGGTATTCGTCCGGGAGGTCGTGGCCGGAGAACAGCCCGGCGATGCGCTGCAGGAACGACGCCTCGGACAGGGGCCCCGCGGTCGAGAGGAGGCTGAAGACCGCCCACTCGACGCGATCGGCCAGCGGGGCGGCCGCGGTCTCGCGGTCCTTCGCGTCGGCCAGCCACCACCGGCCGGGGGCAACCTCGGCCAGGCGTCGCCGACCCGTCTCGGACAGTCCTTCGCCGATGAGCGCGAGAAGCGCCTCGACCTGGTCCGGCGGGGCATCGGCCGGCCGAGCCGCGCGGCGAGCGGCGAGCGACGGTCGGTCGGGCGGGAGTCCGGCCGCTCCGGTCGAGACGGTCGGCCCGCGTCGCGCGTGCTCGGCCGCGGGACCGGAGCCGGGCGCGGGCGTCCGATCCGCGGATGGCGCGTCCGCGGGACCGGGCTCGGCCGGTCCGCCCGGCTCCACCGGGCGACCGCGCTCCGTCGCGCCGTCGGGCTCCCGATCCGGCGCCGCCAGGCCCCGATCGGCGACGAGACGGCGGAGCTGGCCCGCCCGATCGAGCCCGACGAGGACCTCGCCGAGCAGGCGGTCGGCCGAGGCCGGTTCGCCGCGGGCCTTGAGGCTCTCGACCGCGACATCGGCCACGGTGTTGCGGACGTCGGCAGCCGAGAACGGGCGGCGATCGAAGCGCTCGGGCGCCCCGAACAGCCCGGCGCCCGGAACCACGTCCGGGTCGCCCGACCTGCCTTCGAGCGGCTCGAGGGCGACGTTGGCCCGGGTCCGCGGGCCGGGCGGCAGGACGGCGCCCGGCGGGAGCAGCTCGACGCTCCCGAACGCCTCGTCGTCGCCGTCGCCGAGGCGCGCGGCCAGCAGCCGGAAGCCCGCGCCGACGCCGCCGATCGCCGCGGCCACGAGCGCCTCGGGGCCGCCATCGACGAGCTCGACGACCTGCCCGTCCCGGGCGATGGACGGCTCGATCGATGCCAGCGACCGGGCGAGCGACGTCGCCTGCCAGCCCCACGGCGCACGGATCGGCGGTCCGGACAGGGCGGCGAGCGGGAGCCCGCTGGCCGCCTCCGAGCCGATCGTCCACGAGGTCGCCCAGTACGTCAGCGACAGGCGCTCCTGGTTCGGGCGCACGGGCGGCTGGCCGAGCACGAGGCGGATCCGCCTGCGCAGCCCCGCGCCGCCGGGGCTGCCATCCCAGCCCCGCCCGAGCGACGCCTCCGCGCCGATCGCCCGGGTCGTCGACGGACCGCTGATCCCGACGACCGCCGTCGCACTGCCCTCGTCGAGCGCGCGCAGGTCCGTGCCGAGGCGGGCCTGGACGGCCCCGCCGGGTCCGCTCTCGAGACGCTGGATGAAGCCGCGCACGGTCCGGATGCCGTCCTCGAAGGCCAGCCACGGGTGGCGCTCGCGCCACTGGCCGGCGGATGGCGGTCGGACGCGGCCGGCCTGGATGCGGAGGGTCCCGATCCGGCCGGGATAGCCGTTGAGGCGGCTCGCCGGCAGCAGGGCGTGAAGGAAGGCCAGGCGCAGCGCGGCCTCGACCGGCGCCGCGCGCAGGTCGCCCTCGATCCGATCGAGGATCGCCTCCAGCCCGACGAGCTGCCGCGGCGTGTGGAGGTCGAGCAGCCCGTCGACGAGCTCGGCGCCGCCGTCCACGACCGGGAACCGCTCGCTCAGCCGGGCCCGCACGGCGTGGTACTCGAACGGGATCGCCCGCGCGCGATCGAGATCGGCGGCATCGAGCCCGGCGCTGCGCTGCTCGCCACCGCGCTGACCGCGGCAGACCGGACAGGCGTAGAGCTTGCGGGCGGCCGCATGGTCGCGGTCGGGCGGGGTCGCCGAGCGGCGCCGGTCAGGCGATTCCTCGCCCGGCTCGTCGGCCCGCGCGCTGAACGGTTCCGCAGCTTCCGTCACGTCATCCGGACCTGCCGGCCCTGGCCAGATGACCTCGTCGAGGGGCAGGCTCCGGCCGCACGTCGCGCAGCGGGTCGTGAACGGCTCCCCGACCGCGACCTTGAGGCTCGTCTGGCCGCGAGGCGACGCGCTCATCGCCTGGAACGCGGCGTCGAGGTGGCGGAGGTCCGGCGGGCGGAGGACGAGCTCGGCGAGGAGCCGGGTCAGCGGCGTCGATTCGAGGCTGACCGCGCGACGCTGGCGATCGACCGCGGCCCGACCGACCCAGCCGCCGCGCCCCGCCAGGTCGAGGACGATGTCGCCGGGCTTGCTGTGCGCTTCGATCCGGGCCGCGACGAGGCCGGGGGGCGGTGGCGGTGCGAGGCGATCGAAGAACGGCAGCGAGAAGCCGGGCTCCGCTCTGACCAGGGACGCGCGACCGGCCATCAGCGAAGCCTACTTCGATACCCGTGCCACGGGTAGGCGAGCGCGGCGCGGTCGATCTGGAGCCGTTGCCGCCCCTCGACCCGCGCCCTCGTCGCCGTTGAGCCTGCGAATCCCCGTCCGGCGGGTCGCCGAGGGCGCAAGCCCGCGGAGCCGCCCGATTGGGGACCGCAACCGGTCAGAAAACCCGCTGGAAAACCCGCCCGGAGGGTACGGGGCGCCTCAGACGCAGCGGCCCAACGTCGACGCCGCCAGCGTCGTTCAGGCACGACAGCCCGGGACGCTAGCTCTCGTCAGCCTCGTCGAGCTCTTCCTCGAAGGCCTCATCGGTGGTCGATTCCGGCGGCAGCACGCGATCGAGGTCCTCGATCTCGTCGTCCTCGTCGTCGTCCTCGAGGTCGTCCTCGAGCTCCATCTCCTCGCGGACGAGGGTGCCCTTCGTGTACGGCCGCAGGTCGGTCGACTTCGCCGCGGTGGGAAACGAGACCTTGCCGTAGTTGCGGGGATCCTGGTAGATCTCGCGGATGATGATCCGGACGTCCTTGTCGCCGAGCGAGGTCACGCCGGCCGAGTACTTGTTGCCCTCGGCCATGAGCTTGAGGAGGCGCGCCGCGACGCGCGGCTCGACGATCCCGATCCGCATCCCGTTGCTGAACGCGATCAGCCGGCCGCCCTCGGGGGTCAGCTCGACCGCATCGCCCGGGTTGACCTGGGCGAGCTTGCGCGGGTGGGGCAGGTCGGTCAGGAACGCGAAGCCGGTCTTGCCGGTCTCCTCGACGAAGATCGAGACCGGCGCCTTCGAGCCCTCCTGGGCCGGCACCGTCTTGTCGCCGGCATCG
>DATNBW010000287.1:0-4267 GCA_035607275.1 Verrucomicrobiia bacterium
TCTGGGACTGTGCGAACGGGCGCCCGCGGCGATGATCACGAACGCCGGCACGGAGCCACGGACGACCGTCGCCGCGCCGGTCGATGCCGCCGGGATCGCGATGCGCATCGGACCGGACGGGCCCGTCGGCTGGACCGAGTACCGCGATGTGCCCATCCCGCAGGAGCGCAACCCGGGCCTGCGCCTCCTCGCCCGCGTCGGAGTCGTCGACCCGACCTCGCTCGACGACTACCGCGCCCACGGCGGCTTCCGGGCCCTCGAGCGGGCACGCGCCATCGGCCCGCAGCGGCTCATCGAGGAGGTCACGGCCAGCGGCCTCGTCGGTCGCGGCGGCGCCGCCTTCCCGACCGGACGGAAATGGGCCGCCGTCGCCGCCCAGTCCGCCCAGCCGCACTACCTCGTGTGCAACGCCGACGAATCGGAGCCCGGCACGTTCAAGGACCGGGTCCTGATGGAGGGCGACCCGTTCGCCGTCGTCGAGGCGATGGCGATCGAGGCGCTCGCGGTGGGGGCACGGAAGGCGTACCTCTACATCCGCGGCGAGTACCCGCTCGCGGAAGCCCGGATCCAGGGCGCGATCGCCGCCTGCCGCGACGCGGGCCTCCTCAGCGACCTCGACGTCGAGCTGCGTCGCGGGGCCGGCGCCTACATCTGCGGCGAGGAGACGGCCCTGTTCGAGTCGATCGAGGGCAAGCGCGGGGAGCCGCGCAACAAGCCGCCCTTTCCCGTCGAGGTCGGGCTGTTCGGAAAGCCGACCGCGGTCAACAACGTCGAGACGCTCGTCAACGTGCTCCAGATCGTCGGGGATGAGGGCGGCGCCGCGGCGTTCGAGGCGATCGGGACGGAGGGCTCGGCCGGGCCGAAGCTGTTCTGCGTCTCGGGCAACGTCGTCCGTCCCGGCGTGTACGAGGTCGAGTTCGGGGTCACCCTCCGCGCGCTCATCGAGCTGGCCGGCGGCGTTCCGGGCGGCAGGAACCTCAAGGCCGTCCTGCTGGGCGGTGCGGCCGGCGTCTTCGTCGGGCCCGAGGCCCTCGACACGCCGCTCACGTTCGAGGCGACCCGGGCGATCGGGGCGACCCTCGGATCGGGGGTCGTCATGGTGTTCGACGAGACCGCAGACATGGTCGGCGCCCTGACCCGCATCGCCCGCTTCTTCCGCGACGAGTCGTGCGGACAGTGCGTCCCGTGCCGGGTCGGAACGGTCCGCCAGGAGGAGCTGCTCGCCCGCCTCGCGTCCGGGGCTGCCGCCGCCCACGGCAAGCGCGACGACGAGCTGGCCCTGATCCGCGAGATCGGCCAGGCGATGCGCGACGCCTCGATCTGCGGTCTCGGCCAGACGGCGAGCTCGGCCATCGAGAGCGCCCTGCGCCAGCCGGAGATGGTGGCCCTGTGAGCGGCGACGGCCTCAGCATGGATCGCGATCCGGCCGGAGCGCCGAACGTGCCGCACGCCGGCGAACCGCCGGCGGCGCAACCGCTGACCGACATCCTGCTCCGGCCGGCGGCCCGACCGAGCCGACCGCCGCAAGCGCCGCCCGCCCCGGTCCGCCCCGCGGTCGAGATCACGATCGACGGGACGGCCGCCTCGGTCCCGACGGGCTCGACGATTCTCGAAGCCTGCCGAGCGCAGGGGATCGACACGCCGACCCTGTGCTATCTCGAGAACCTGACCCCGGTCAACGTCTGCCGGGTGTGCGTCGTCGAGGTGACCGGCTCGCGCGTCCTCGTCCCGGCCTGTTCCCGGAAGGTCGAGGCCGGAATGGACGTGAAGACCGATTCCGAGCGGGTCCGGCTCAGCCGGAAGATGGTCCTCGAGTTCCTCGGCAGCTCCGTCGACCTGTCGACCGCACCCGCGGCGCGGGGCTACATCGAGCGCTACGGGGCCGATCCCGCGCGCTATGGACCGGCGTCGGCGCCGGCCGCGGCCGGCGAGCGCGACGCGCACGAGGCCGGGCACCACCACCCGCCGCCGGTCGATGCCGCGCAGACCGTCGCCCAGCCGGTCAAGGTCGACAACGACCTCTATGTCCGCGACTACGCGAAATGCATCCTCTGCTACAAGTGCGTCGAGGCCTGTGGCGAAGATGCCCAGAACACCTTCGCGATCGCCGTCGCCGGACGCGGCTTCGACGCCCGGATCTCGACCGAGTCCGCCGTCCCCCTCCCGGACTCGGCGTGCGTCTACTGCGGCAACTGCATCGGCGTCTGCCCGACCGGCGCCCTGATGTTCAAGAGCGAGTTCGACATGCGGGCAGCGGGCACCTGGGACGAGGGCGCCCAGACCGTGACCGAGACGATCTGCCCGTACTGCGGCGTCGGGTGCGCGCTCGAGCTCCACGTCCAGGACAACACGATCGTGACCGTGACCTCGCCGCTCGACTCGTCGGTCACGGACGGCCACCTGTGCGTGAAGGGCCGCTTCGGCTTCCAGTTCGTCCAGAACCGCGGACCGGGACCGGGCGCCTGACCCGACCGGCCGGCGTCACGTCGGCGCCGCTCGGGGCGTCCGGCTGCCGATGACGACCACCAGGCTTCGGCGCGCGGTCGCCGCTCTCGCGTCCGCCGCGATCGTCGTGATCGCCGTCGTCGAATGGGTCCTCGTCGTGGTCCGGCCCGAGAGCGGGCCTCTTGGCGTCGTCCAGATCATGGCCCCGCACCTGGCGATCCTCGGGCTCGTCCTGGTGCCGCTCGCCCTGCTCGGACGGACGCGGGCCGGCGCGATCGCCATCATCGCGCTCGGCCTCGTCAGCGCGATCCGTTTCGGCGGCGACTGGATCTCGCTCCCGGCGTCCATTCCCGCGCCGGACAGGCTGCGCCTGGAGGTCGTCACCTGGAATCTCGAGGTGGGATCGCGGCCCGGCACGGACAGCGCCGCGATGATCCGTGCCCATCCCGCCGACATCGTCGCCCTCCAGGAGCTGCGCCCTGACGCGGCCGAGGCGATCGAGGCGGACCCGGAGATCACGGCCCGCTACCGGTACCGTCAGCTGGTTCCGCGCGCCGACGTCGGCGGGATGGGGGTCCTCAGCCGGGTGCCGATCAGCGAGCCGACGTTCGGCCTCGACCCGATCCTCCAGACGGCCACGATCGATCTCGGCGACGGCCGGCGGCTGGCACTCGTCAATGCGCACCCCTTCCACGCCGAGATCGAGCTCCTCGGCTCGACGCGCGTCCCCATCGGGCTCGATCCGTCGCGTCGGAATGACGACCTCGCAGCGATCCGCCGCCGGATCGACGAGCTCGTTCACGACGGCACCCCGGTCGTGATGCTCGGCGATCTCAACACCGCGGCCAGCGAGCCCGCCTTCGACCGGTTCGTCGCCGGGTTGCGCGACGTCCACCAGGAGGTCGGTCTGGGGACGGGCTGGACCTGGCGTCCGATCCGGTTCGAGTTCCTGGGCATCGGCCTGATCCGGATCGACCATGTGATCGTCTCGCCCGACGTTCTACCCCTCGGGATCGGCGAGGCCTGTCCGCCCGCCGGTGATCACTGCCTCGTCCACGCCGAGATTGCGCTTCCCGACTGACGGCTGTCGCGGTCAGTCGAAGGCGAGCAGGTCCCGGAGGTCGATCCGCTCGTCGTGGGCGTAGACGTTGAAGCCGTCGCCGCGGAGAAACCCGACGAGGGTGACCCCCAGGCGATCGGCCGCCTCGACCGCGAGGTCCGAAGGCGCCGACACCGCGCAGACGATCGGGACGCCGGCGACGGCCGCCTTCTGGACGATCTCGAAGCTGACCCTGCCGCTGACCATCAGGAGCCGATCGTGGAGCGGCATCGCCTTCGCCTGGATCTGCGACCCGACGAGCTTGTCGAGGGCGTTGTGGCGACCGACGTCCTCGCGCAGGGCGATCAGCTCGCCGGCGGGCGTGAACAGCCCGGCCGCATGGAGGCCTCCGGTCTCGTCGAAGGCGCGCTGGGCCGCCCGGAGGAGGTCCGGCAGGGCGAGGATCACGGCGCGGGAGACGATCGGGCCGGTGGGGATCGGCTGCGTTCGAACGGTGACCTCGTCGAGCGACGCCTTGCCGCAGATCCCGCACGACGCGGTCGCGACGAAGTGCCGCTCGGCGACCCGCGACGCGTCGAACGGGCGCGAGAGGTGGACGGTCACCTGGTCGTCGGGCTGGTTCATCGCCGCCGGATCGCCCGTGGTCACGCGCAGGATCTCGGGGCCCTCGATCAGGCCCTCGGTCCGCAGGAAGCCGATCGCGAGCTCGTCCTCGAAACCGGGCGTCCGCATCGTGATCGCGACCGCGACCGGATCCTGACC
>DATNBW010000295.1:0-17050 GCA_035607275.1 Verrucomicrobiia bacterium
AGAGCGCATTGTGGGCGAGCGATGCGACGCCAGGGCGGGCGAGGGCGCCGGGTGGGGGTGAGGGCGATTTCCGGAGCGCGGCGGGTGGCGGGGAGTCGGTGGGCGGGGCGGTGGTGCGGTGTGGTGGGGGATGCGCGAGGACGATGAGCCACCAGCCCCATCCGGCGCCCTCGCCCGCCCGCGCATGGGAGGCACGCCTAATAACGCCCGGTATTACGCTCGAACACCCGGCGCGGGTTGTCGACCGTCATCGTCCGGATCTCGGCGTCGGACACGCCGGCCGCCCGGAGCCGGGGCAGGAAACCATCCGCGAGATACGTGTAGCCGTTGCCTCCGTAGCGCCGGAGCTGGCTGTCGTGGCACACGTCCTGCGACAGCAGGATCCGCTCGACGTGGCCGCGGGCGAGCAGCTCGCGGATGTGGTCGACGATCCGCCCCTCGCCGTGGCGCTCGAGCGGCGTGAAGCTCATCCCGAGGAAGTCGAATTCAACGGTGGCGCCGCGCTCGACGATCGCGACGTGGTAGTCGAGCGATGGGTTCGAGTCAGCGTGGCCGATCACCACCCGGGTCAGGTCGGCGCCCTCGGCCTCGAAGACGTCGAGCTGGTCGAGCCCGACGGTCGACTGGACGGCATGGGTCGTGATCGCCAGGCCGGTCCGGCGGGCCGCCCGCGCCGCGGCGCGATGGACGCGCTCCTCCTGCGCCGACAGCCACGGCTTGTCCGTGCCGATCTCGCCGATGATCCCCGCCCGGATCCCCGTCGACCCGACGCCGACCGTCGCGTCGCCGACGATCACGTCGGCCAGGGCGTCGACCGAGCGCCGGTCGATCAGGTCCTCGGCCGGGTAGTGCGCCCCGCGGTACCAGCCCGAGCCCATGACCACGTGGAGGCCCGTCGCCCGGGCGATCGCCGCCAGCCAGTCGGGGTCGCGGCCGACGCCGTCGAGGGTCAGGTCGACGATCGTGCCTCCGCCGGCCGCCTTGAACGCCGCGAGCTCCTCGGTGATGACGGGCTCGTCCCGGCGCAGCTCCCAGTAGTCCCAGCGGTTGGCGATGTGCCAGAGGGCGATCGCGGTGTGCTCGTGCGGCAGGACCCAGCCGAGCTCGCCCGGGTCGACCGGCCCGAGGACGGTCTGGACGCGACCGGCCGGCGGCCCGCTGTCGCCGGTCGGCTCGGTCACGAGGCCGCCCGACGTGCGCGCACCGACTCGTAGGGCCGGGCCGGCACCGGCTCGATGGACGCCGGGACCGGCGCGTCACGAGCCGCGAGGATCGTCTCCAGCAGGGCGAGAATCCGGCGTTCGTGATCGGTCCGCCGGAACCCCGCGCCGTCCTCGGCGGCCTCGATCAACATCCCGTCGAGGAGCGCCGAGATCGCCTGGGCGATCGCCGCGACGTCCAGCCACGCCGGCAGCTCGCCGCGCATCACGCCCTCCTGGAGGATCAGGACGATCGACGTCACGGTCTCCCGCCGCCGGCGGAGGAGCATCTCGCGGATGGCCGGGTCGGTCTCGACCTCGGCCCACGCCTGCAGGAGGAGGAACCCCGAACCGCGGTCCGACTGCTCGACGGCGAGGTTGTCGAACCAGTAGCCGATCGCGGTGGCGATCCGCTCGCGATAGCCGGTCACGCTCGCCAGGCGCTGACCGAGCTGGGCGAGCTCCTGGTCGGTGATCAGGTCGCAGCCTGCGAGGATCAGGTCCGACTTGCTCTTGAAGTAGGTGTAGATCGCTCCGACGGACAGGCCGGACGCCCGGACGATGTCCTGCATCGTCGCCCGATGGAAGCCGCGCTCGGCGAACACGGCAAGCGCCGCCCGGACGATCCGGTCGCGGACTTCCTGTTCGTGCCTGGCGCTGACTCGGGGCATGTTGGCTCCTGCCAAAGAGAACGGTTGCTCCTCGGAGCGTAGCCCGCGAACGGGCAGCGCGCAACAACGATGGACCGCCTTGGCATTGACAAAACGAATGATCATTCTCTATGTTGCCCGCGACACCGTCCTCGATCCGCCGTTACCGATCCGACCGAAGGGGCATCCCGATGTTGTTCTCACGCTGGGGCGCGTTCGTCTATCGCTTCCGACGCCCGATCGCCCTCGTCACCGTCGTCCTCGCGATCGCCTCGGCCACGCTGGCTTCGCGGGTGACCGATGCCCTGGTGTCCGGTGGCTGGACGGATCCCCACTCCGAATCGGCCGCGGTCTCGACCCGGCTCGCCGACGAGTTCGGGGCGGGCCGTGGCTCGATCGTCGCGCTCTACCAGGGCGACCCGGCGACCGACGCCCGATCGGCGGCGTTCCAGCAGATGATCGCGACGTCCCTGGCCCGTCTCGCCGCCGACCCGATCGCCGACGGCGTCATCGGCTTCAGCCAGACGCAGGACGCGCGGTTCATCAGCAGGGACGGCCACGCCGCCTACGCGGTCGTCCGGCTCACGATCACCGACGAGCAGTCGGCCAACCAGATGCCGACGATCCGGGCCCTGATCGACCAGCCGACCGGAGCCACCCTGAAGCTCGCCGGCATCGGCCCGTTCACCCAGGACCAGGCCCACCAGTCGGAGAAGGAGCTCGTCCAGGCCGAGACGATCTCGGGGCCGTTCGCCCTCCTGATCCTGCTCGCGGTCTTCGCCTCGGTCGTCGCCGCCGGCCTGCCTCTCCTCGTCGCCGGGCTCGCGATCCCCACGACCCTCGCGGGTGTCTACCTCGTCGCCCAGACGACCGAGCTCTCGATCTACGTCCAGAACGTCGCGACGATGCTCGGGCTGGCGCTCGCGATCGACTACTCGCTGTTCATGGTCAGCCGGTTCCGGGAGGAGCTGCGCCGGGGCCGGACGGTGGCCCAGGCGGTCGAGACGACGGTCGCCACGAGCGGCAAGGCGGTCGCGTTCTCGGGGCTCGCGGTGGCGATCGGCCTGTCCGGTCTGCTCCTCTTCCAGCCGGCGGCGCTGCGCTCGTTCGGGATCGGCGGCTCGATCGTCGTGGCCTCCTCGGTCTTCTATGCCCTGACCTTCCTGCCGGCGGTCCTCGGGATGCTCGGCCCGCGGGTCAACGCCCTGAGCCTGGCCGGCCTGTTCGCCGCGATCCGGCGCCGGCTCGGACGGCCGGCGGCCGCCCGGACCGACGGCGCGTTCGAGCGCTCGCGCTGGGCCGGCGTCGCTCACGCGGTCATGGCCCGTCCTCTCGCATTCCTGATCCCGGCCGTTGTCTTCCTGCTCCTCGCCGGGACGCCGTTCCTGCGCCTCAGCCAGGGGATCCCGAACGCGGCCACGCTGCCGGCCGGGCTCGAAAGCCGCGACGCCGCCGTCTCGCTCGCAACGGACTTCCAGGCGGGCGAGACCTCGCCGATCGCGATCCTCGCCACGGTCGCCGGCGACCCGCTGACGGCCGACAACATCGCCCGGCTCGCCGACTACGCGACGGCCGTCCAGGCGGTGCCCGGCATCGACCGGATCGAGGGCCCGTTCGGGCTCGTCGACCCACAGACCGGTGCGCCGATGAGCCCGGACCAGCTCGCCGCCCTGTATGCCGCCCCGGCCGACCAGCTGCCGCCACAGCTCGGCGCAGCCCGCGACGCGCTGAAGGAGGCCTACGTCCGAGGCTCGACCGTCCGGCTGGACGCCATCAGCGGGCTCGATCCCGTCAGCCCGGCCGGCGGCGCCGTCATCCCGGCCGTCCGCGCCCTCCACGTCCCGGGCGTCACGACCGCCGTGGGCGGGCTCGCCGCGGAGGGCCACGACTTCATGGTCAGCCAGGGCAACACGGTCCCGTATGCGGTCACGGTCACCCTGCTCGCAAGCGGCCTGATCCTGTTCCTGCTCTTCGGCTCGGTGGTGATCCCGGCCAAGGCGATCGTCATGACCCTGCTGTCGATCACCGCGAGCTTCGGCGCGCTCGTCTGGATCTTCCAGGAGGGCAACCTCTCGAACGTGCTCGGCTTCACGTCGCCGGGCTTCACGGTCGCGGGCAACCCGATCATCATGTTCAGCATCCTGTTCGGGCTGTCGATGGACTACGAGGTCCTGCTCCTGTCGCGGATCCAGGAGGCCTACCGGCGGAGCGGCGACAACACCGCCTCGGTCGCCGAAGGTCTGTCGCGGACCGCCGGCGTGATCACCGGCGCGGCCCTGATCATGGTCGTCGTCTTCTCGGCCTTCGCCCTGGCCGAATCGATCACGATCAAGAGCATCGGGGTCGGGATGGCCCTGGCGGTGCTCATCGACGCGACAATCATCCGGGTGCTCCTGGTCCCGGCCGCCATGCGCCTGATGGGCCGCTGGAACTGGTGGGCGCCGGGGCCCCTCGGACGGCTGGCGGACAGGCTCGGGTTCAGCCACACCGAGGACGAGCCGGAGGCGGTCGACGGCGATCCGGGCGAGATCGGGCGGCCCGCACCGGGCCTGGCGGGGTCGTAGACTCGGGGTCGGGATGCCGGCCCTGGACGAACGTGTGGCGGCCCCGACGGAGGGACGGATGAGCGATCGACGCATGCCGGCCGACCCGGGCATCCGGGCCTGGGCGTGGCGCTGGGGACCGGACGAGGAGCGCCGGCCGGGTCTGCCCTGGATCGGCGTGTTCCTGGTGGTGTTCGGGGCACTCCTGCTCGTCGAGCGGATGCTGCCGGACCAGCGCCTGGGCGACGTCGCGGTCCTGGCCGCCGGCCTGGCGTCGCTCGTCGTCTGGATCGTGCGGCGCAGCACGATCGCTCTCTACGCCGGCGCCTTCCTGACCGCACTCGCCCTGCCGGGCACGATCGAGGCGCTCGGGCAGCCGCTCGGCCCGGGCTGGGGAACGCTCTTCTTCGGGCTCGCGTTCCTGTTCGTGGCGGCGGTTCGCGCGTCGCAGGGCGGCGGGGTCGGCTGGCAGACCCTGTACGGGGCGATCCTCGTCCTGATCGCGGGCACGGAGATCGTCAAGCCCGACGTGGCCGACCTCGCCTGGCCGGTCGTCCTCGTCGCGATCGGACTGCTCCTGCTGTTCCGCGGCCGCCCGGGCTGAGGGTCGGCGCCGAGACGCCGCGGGGGCGGATCGACGGGTCGCGACGCCGCGGGGGCGGAGCGACGGGTCGCGACGGGGTCAGCGCGCGACGGCCGGTGCCGCCTCGTCGTCGGCCAGCCCCGACGGCTCCGGCGTGCTGCCGGACGACGTCGTCGCCGCACCGCCGACGGCCTCGACGCGGATCGTCGTCCCGACGGCATCGGGTCCGGCCGGCACGATGGCGGTGCCGATCAGGGTCGAGAACAGGTCGACGATCTCCGGGTCGAACTGGCTGCCGCTGTGGCGTTCGATCTCGGCCCACGCCTCGTCGAGCGGGATCGCCTTGCGGTACGGCCGATCGGTCGTCTGGGCGCTCAGGGCGTCGGCAACGGAGATGATCCTGGCGCCGAGCGGGATCGCGGCCCCGCCGAGGCGATCGGGGTAGCCGTGGCCGTCGAACCGCTCGTGATGGTGGCGGACGATCGCCGCGATGTCGGCCATCGAAACGTGGGTCGACACGATGTCGCCGCCGATCTCGGCGTGTCGCTGCATCTCGGCGTACTCCTCGACGGTCAGCTTTCCGGGCTTGAGGAGGATCCGGTCGGCGATCGCGATCTTGCCGACGTCGTGGAGATATCCGCCGATCCGGATCGTCGTCCTGGCGAGCTCCGGCAGGCCCATGAGGATCGCGACCCGCTCGCCCATGAAGCCGAGCTGCTGGCAGTGCTCGCCGGTCTCGAGATCGCGCGCCTCGATCGCGGCCGTCAGGGCGAGGGCGACGCCGTCGAGGATCGGGGTGACGTACGTGTACTGGAGCGCCGCGCGCCGGATCCGCGATCGTTCGAGAGCGGCGCGGACCTCCGCCTGGAACTCCTCGCCGGTGAAGGGTTTCATCAGCATTCCCGACGCGCCGTCGCGGAGCGCGCGGATCGCGTTGTCGAGCGATGCATGGCCGGTCGCGACGACGACCGGCACCTCGGGGTCGCGGGCGCGGATCTCGGACAGGAAGGCGTTGCCGTCCATGCCGGGCATCCGGATATCGGTCACGACCAGGTCGAACCGCTCGGCCTCGAAGACGGCCAGCGCCTCGGCCGGGCCCGTGGCGGTGGTGACCTCGACCCCGAGCCGCTCGAGGAGGCGCGACATCAGGCGCAGGACGATCGGCTCGTCGTCGACGCACAGGACGTGGACGCCCGCGGCGCCGGTGAGGACGCCCCGGCTCTCCCTCGATTGGCTGATCACGCGACGTTGCCCCCCTGGATTTCGCCGACCATCTCGGGCCGGCCTGCGGGAAGACGGACCTCGACCGTCGTCCCGCGGCCCGGTCTGCTGTGGATGCTGATAGTGCCACCGTGACTCTCGATCAGTCCATTGCTGACGGACAGGCCAAGACCCCTCGCCGGCTCCTGGTCGAGGCTGTCGTCGCGACGGGAGAAGAACGGGTCGAACGCGAGCTGGACCGTTGCGTCGTCCATGCCGACCCCGTCATCGGTGATCGTGACGATGCGGCCGTCGCCGTCGGCGCAGACCGTGATGTCGATCCGGCCGTCATCCGCGACGGCCTGTCGGGCGTTGGTGAGGACGTTCAGGATGGCCTGCTGGATGGCCGACGCGTCGATCAGGATCGGGGGGAGCGGCTCGAGCTCCTCGTGGATCGTCACCCCGCGCCGCTCGATCGAGTAGCGCAGGAGCTCGACGGTCTGATGGACGAGCTCCGACAGGTCGGTCGGGGCGAGCTCGGGGCTGCGCGGGCTGGCGAAGTCGCGCAGGGCGCGGACGATCGCCCGGGCACGCAGCGCCTCATCACGGATGGTCTCGAGGTCGGATCGTCGATCGTCGTCCGCGCTCATCTCGGCGATGAGGAGCTCCGCGAATCCGAGGACGCCCGTGAGCGGGTTGTTGACCTCGTGAGCGACGCCGGCCGCCAGATCGCCCACGGCGGCCGAGCGCGATGCCTGGATCATGCGGCGCTGGTCGACGGCACGCCGCTCGAGCTCGAGGCGGAGCTCGCCGACGAGGCGGGAGTTCTCGTTGGTGAGGTTCGTGACGGCAGCCAGGGTCTTCGTCCGCTCGCGCAGGAGGAGTGCCTGGCGGATGACGAACAGCGCACCGCCGAGGAACACGGCGATCCGGATCGGCTCCTCGATCGTGTCCGAGACCGGAGCGAGCAGGGCCAGGAAGAGGAAGCCCGCCACCGTGGGGCCGACGATCCGGGAGACGAAGGCCATGGCGTCCAGGAGGCGCGGGTCCTCGTTGCGGCTGTCCCGCCACGTGACGAGGCCGAACGCCGCAACGACGGTACCGACCGTGAAGAGGATCGCGGGCACCGGGCCGGCCTCGCTGTTGTTGACCGTCGGCGCGATCCAGCCGAGGTATGCGCAGCCGATGGCAAGACAGCCGCCGGTCAGGGCAAGGGGGCCGCTGGCGGCGACGGCGTAGCGGGCGGCCGACACCGCGACCAGGCCTGCGGCCGCAAGTCCGATGAACGCGGTCGGATACGCGAGCGCCAGCGTTCCGCTGGCGGTCGGGAGGCCGATCGCGACCTCGCCCTGGGTGAGGATGAGGATCGTGGCGATGAGCAGGAAGCCGAGGGCGGAGTCGATGAAGACGGCGACCTGCTCGGCTTTCGTCATCCGGCCCCGGACCGTGGCGGCCAGCAGGACCAGACCCGGGATCGGAATCGCGAAGATGAAGAGGTCGGCGATCGACGGCACCGTCGTCTGGCCGATCACGTTGAGCCAGGCCCAGGTCAGGTTCGCCCCGAGCCACAGCGCGAAGGCCACGGCACCGGACTGGCGGACCGTCCGGATCCGGCCGCTGGTCCCGCGGATCGACCAGGCCGTCGCGATCGACGCCGCGATCGCCGTCAACGACCAGTGGAGGTTGTCCCACAACACGCGCATCCCGTTCGCGTTGGCGAGGGAGAGCCCGATCAGCAGCACGGCGACGCCCGAGGCGACCGCCAGGACCCGGACCGGTCCCGAGGCCGGCGTCCGTTCGGCCGGCGCCTGCAGGGTGACGGCGGGCAAGGCGCGGGTGAGGGCTGGCATGAACGGACCGTACGTCGCGGCCCGCCGGGCCGCCATCCCCCGGTCGAGGGGTCGCGGCGCTACGGCGCTCGCCGTAGGCGACGAGGCTCGGGCGGGTCAGCCGATGGTCGTCGCGGGGATTCCCGCGGTCGCTTCCTCGATCGCCGCCCCGACCGCGTCGACGATCCGCTCCAGCTCGCCATCGGTGACGACGAAGGGCGGTCCGAGCAGGATCGTGTCGCCGTCGACGCCGTTCGCATTGCCGGTCCCCGAATAGACGAGGACGCCCCGATCGCGGGCCGCGCGCACCACGCCCTCGGTCAGACGCACGGCGCGGGGGAACGCCCGGCGGGTCGCGCGGTCCTCGACGAGCTCGATCCCGACCATCAGGCCGCGGCCGCGAACCTCGCCGACGTGCTCGTGCCCGCCGACCCGGTCGGCCAGCATGACCCGGAGCCGCTCGCCCTTCGTCCGGCTCGCCCCGATGAGGTCCTCGTCGTCGAGGATGCGGAGGACCTCGCGGGCGACCGCCGCACCGGCCGGCGCATGCGAGTAGGTGAAGCCGTGGACGAAGCCGCCATGGCCGGTGACGGAGTCGTGGATCGCCCCGGAGGCGGCCACGAACCCGAACGGCCAGTAGCCCGAGGTCGCGCCCTTGGCGGCGACGACGATGTCGGCCCGGACCCCCCAGTGGTCGAGCCCGAACCAGCGCCCGGTCCGTCCGAACCCGGTCATCACCTCGTCCGCGATGAGGAGGACGCCGTGACGCCGGCAGACATCGGCGATCTTCGGCCAGTAGTCGTCGGGCGGGACCGCGGCGGCGAGGGTGGCCCCGACGATCGGTTCGGCGACGAAGGCCGCGACGGAGCCCGGCTCCGCGGCGGAGAAGGCGCGATCCAGCTCGGCGGCGAGCTCGTCGCCCGTCGTGAGCGCCTGGCTGTCCGGATCGTTGGCCCGGTACGGGTAGGCCGCGGACACGTGGCGGAACCGTCCCAGCCAGCCCTCGTACGGACGGCGCAGCGGGCGCCTGCCCGACAGGTCGAGCGCGCCGAGGGTATTGCCGTGGTAGCTGCCCCAGCGGGCGTAGACGATCTGGCGCTCGGTCTCGCCGCGGGCCAGGTGGTACGCGCGAGCCAGCTTCAGGGCGGTCTCCATCGCTTCCGACCCGCCGCTCACCGGATAGATCGCCGGGTCGTCGACCGGCAGGCGCGGCCCGATCTCGGCGGCGTAGGCCTCGAGGGGCTCCGTCGTGAACGCCGAGCCGTGCGCGTACGAGAGGCGCGCCGCCTGCTCCCCGAGGACGCGGGCGATCGATGCTCGACCGTGGCCGACGTTGACGACGATGGCCCCGCCTGCCGCGTCCAGGTACTCGCGGCCGGTCGCGTCGCGGATCGTCGAGCCGAACGCCTCGACGGCGACCGGCAGGGCGGGGTCGAGGGACCGGCGAAAGACGCGACCGGTCACAGGGTCGTCGTTCCGGGGGATGGAAGCATCGCGTCGATCGTAGCAGCGGGCTCGCCGGGTGGCGGCGGTGGTGCGCGGTCGGCCGGGTGGTGGTCGGTTTCGTCCGAAATCGAACGGCGTCGACCATCACCTCTGGATTCCGGCCAGTCCGACGATCTCGGAGTCCGATATCGGACGATCACCGCGGAACGCGGGTGGGTTTCGACGCCATTCCCCTGCGGAGCATCTGGCTGGCCGGACGCCTGGCCGCCGACCACCGGAACCAGCCGGCGCCACCCGGTGTAGCAGGTACGGTTGACCGTGGAGGGCCGTCCACTGGAAGACGACGGGCGTCACGACGCCGAGCTCATCGACCGCGCACGGAGAGGCGACGTCATGGCCTACGAGGACCTGGTCCGCCGGCACCAGGCCGTCGCCATCCGGACCGCGCATCTCTTCGCCCCTGACGGTGACGCCGAGGATGCCGTCCAGGAGGCGTTCGTCAAGGCCTACGCGGCGCTTCACCGATTCCGCGAGGGAGCGCCCTTCCGGCCCTGGCTGCTCAGGATCGTGGCCAACGAGGCCCGCAATCGGCGGAGGTCGGCCGGCCGTCGCGCCGGCCTCGCCCTCCGCTCGATCGAGGATCGCCGGCCGGACGATGCGGCCCCATCGCCCGAGTCGGCGGTCCTCGCCGATGAGCGCCGGACATGGCTGCTCACCGGTGTCAACGCCCTCCGCGACGACGATCGCGCGGTCATCGCCGCGCGCTACTTCCTGGACCTGTCCGAGGCCGAGACCGCCGAGATGCTCGGCCTGCCCCGGGGCACGGTGAAGTCGCGCCTGTCCCGAGCCCTCGGCCGGCTTCGCGATCGGCTGGCCACGACCGGCGGGGGGCCGCTCGATGCGTGATCCGGGTCGGCGGGCTGCGATGACCGATCTCGAGCTCGAGGCCGCCCTTCGCGACCTCGGCGGGCGCCTGGCGGTGGCTGCCCTCGCAGATGTCACGAGCCCGTCGGCCGGCGCCCTCGATCCGGCCCGCCGGGCGCGACTCCGGATCGAGGCAGGTCTGAGCGGAGGACCTCGAGGACGATGGCAGCCGTGGCCGGCGCCGATCGCGCTGCGCCCCGTCCGTCGCGGCGTCGTTCTCGGGCTCGTCGCCGTCGTCGTCCTCGCCGCGATCGCGGGCGCGATCGGGCTGGGCGTGCCGGGTGTCCGGATCGTGCCCGCGCCCGGCGGATCGCCGAGCGAATTGCCGAGCGGGTCGCCCACGACGCCGGCCACTGCGACGACCGGTGCGTCGGCAAGTCCCCTCGGGGCGAGCCCATCGCCCGCGATCGCGGGCCCCCTCGGCTCCATGCTGGACCTTGGCGAATCAGTCGCGGTCGGCGACGCCGCCGCGGCGGTCGACTTCCCGATCGTCCTGCCGACTGCGTCGGGCGTGGAACCGCCCGTCAGCGCGTGGATCCTCGCGGGCCGGCTGTCGCTCGTGTGGCCGGCCGGTCCGGCGCTTCCTGCGACGCGGGAGCCGGGCGTCGGACTGATCCTGTCGGAGTTCCGCGGCTCGGTCGACCCCGGCTACTTCCAGAAGACCATCGGCCCCGGCACGACCGTGACGACTGTCCAGGTCGATGGTGTCACCGGCTACTGGATCAGCGGCGCACCGCACGTGATCGTCTTCGTCGACCAGTACGGATACCCGGTCTACGACAGCCGCAGGATCGTCGGCGACACCCTGCTCTGGGCGCGCGGCGACGTGACGTACCGGCTCGAGTCGGGACTCGGGAGGGAGGCGGCGATCGCGCTGGCGGGCTCGCTGCGCTGAGCCGCAGCACCGCCGCCGCGGCACGGCCGTCACGGCACGGCCGCCACGGCACGAGACCGGCGCCGGAACCCGCCCCGGCCGCGAGGTGTAGAAGGCACATCGACCCGACGGCGGGCCGTCGTGACGAAGGAGCCTCGACCGATGCGCACCGATCCCCTGCCCCGTCTCGTCGTGGTCTGCCTGGTCATCGGATCCGTCGTCGGCTGCAGCGCTGGCAACCCGTTACCGTCCGCCCCGCGAGCCGGCGCCGCCAGCGCGCCCGCGAGCGCTACCCCGCGCACCTCGGCGGCAGCGCCGACGGCGGCGTCGTCGCCCGCCACCGGCGCCGACGCGCCACCCGCGGCCTGGCTGCTGGTCGGGCGGCCCGGTCAGCCGGACTTGCACCTGGTCATGGCGACGACCGGAGAGATCCAGGAGATGGCCGTTCCCGACGGCGCACCGGCGCCGAACTGGCAGCGGGTCGTCACCGCCACCCTCGATGGCGCCTCGACGATCGTCCGCAATCCGATCGTCCAGCCGGGTTACGGAGGCCCGGAGCTCCGGATCGACGGTCATTGGCGGCTCCCGACCGTCGGGCTCGACCCGATCCCGGCCGGGCGATCCCTCGACGGCTCGACGATCGTCCTCGTCGACGGCGCCTACGACCCGAGCGCGAAGCGCAGCCGGTTCGCGATCGTCGAACACCACGGCGTCGAAGGAGTCTCGACCGCCGGCGACGCGCCGCTGCGGCTGGCCCGGATCATCGACCTGCTGGGCGCATTCGAATACGACACGCTCTCTCCCGACGGGCGGATCCTCTATGTCGTTCAGCACCTGGACGCCGACGCGGGCGGCCACTACCAGGTGCGGGCGATCGACGTCGGCACGGGCGTCATGCGCGACGCCGTCATCGTCGACAAGACCCACCCCGACGAGACGATGGCCGGTTCGCCGGTCGCCCAGGTGCGACGCGCCAACGGCCTCGTCCTCACGCTCTATCGCGGACCGGAGCACCCCTTCGTCCATGCGCTCACCACGACCGAGGCGTGGGCGATCTGCATCGACCTCCCCACGACGAGCACCACCGATCCCGTGGCCAGCCTCGACTGGGGGCTGACCCCGAGCGCGAACGACGCGACCGTGTTCGCGGTCAATGCGAGCCTCGGGCTCGCGGTCGAGATCGACTCGGGCGACCTGACCGTCCGGCGATCCGCGTCGATTGCCACGACCGCCGGCGCATCGATCAGCCTGGCCAAGTTCGGCCACGGCGAGGTCGGCCCGACCGGGCGGCGGGTCGTCGCCTCGCCGGACGGCACGTTGCTCTTCGCGGCGGGCCGCGACGGCGTGACGGTGATCCGGACGAAGGATCTCGTCGTCGTTCGCCACGACCTCGCCGGGTCGACGGCGGATGCGCTCGGGATCACCCCGGACGGAACGACGGTGTTCGCGCTGCTCCACGGCTCCGGCGAGATCGCCGCCGTGGACGCCGTGACCGGGCGCCGGCTCGGCACGGTGCCCGGCAAGGGCTTCGACCGTCTCCTGGCCGTCGCGCCCTGGTGAGGACCGGCCCGGTCGGAACGGGCCGTCCGGCACCTTGGAGGCCGTCGAGCGGGTGGCCATGATCGAGGGAGATGGGTGCCGGAACGGGATGCCTGGCGCCCATCTCGTTCACTTGGGCCCGATCGCCTCATCGCGTCTCGGCCCTCCGTCGCGGCGGCCGCCCTATTTCGTGTAGGCACCGCCCGGGTCGAGCTCCTCGCGGATCAACCGGAGCTCGTCCGTGGTCGGGCGCGGCGTCGATGCGAGATCGTCGGCGATCCGCACGTCCCAGCCGATCGTCGCCTGCACCTGCTCGACCGTCGCTCCCGGATGCAGCGACTCGAGCCGCATCTCGCCGGTCTCGTCGAACCGATAGATCCCGAGATCGGTCACCACGACGCTCGGGCCCCGCCCGAGCCAGCCCTGCTCGCGCCGGATCCGCTCGCTCTGCTCGGCGCCGCCGAGGTTGCCGGGGCTCGTCCGGAAGTCGATCGTCTCGACGAAGCTGCGGGCGCTCTGGCGCATGATCACGAACACCTGGCGGGCGTTGATCGCGATCTCGCAGGCACCGCCCGATCCGGGCAAACGCGTCGTGGGCTGGTCGTAATCGCCGATGACGGTCGTATTGATGTTGCCGAACCGGTCGATCTGGGCCGCCCCGAGAAACCCGACGTCGATCAGCCCGCCTTGCAGGTAGAAGGCGAACAGCTCGAACATGCTGGTCGCCGCGGTCGCGCCGGTAACGATCGTCGGGTCGCCGATGCTCAGCGGCAGGCGGGCGGGCCGGGCGCCGAAGACGCCCGCCTCGTAGACGAGCTCGAGGTCCGGGGCGACCGTCCGCTGGGCGAGGTTGACCGCGATGTTCGGCAGGCCGACGCCGACGAAGCAGACGTGCTGGCCGGCCAGCTCGCGGGCAGCCGCGACGATCATCATCTCGGACTTGGTGAAGGCGGTCGTGGTCGGCGTCGTCACTCGGCAGCCTCCGACCGTTTGATGCACGCCAAGTGGGCGCTACAGCGGACGGGCGCGCCGGAATGGCCGTCATTGGCCCCTTCTCCCGACGTATTGCCCGGCGGGCGGGCAGCCCCAACCCTGGCGCCCGCCTCGAGCGTCGCAACGCCCACCCAGCGTGCAATCGCCGGGTCGCCGAGCTGGCGGCTCACGGTGCCGGCACCGCTGCGATCGATGTGAACACGGTTTTGCCGAGCCGACGCGCCGTCGCGACCATCCGGTCGGCGCCCTCCGACGGGCCGCCGATCCGGAGGCACGCGTCGCAGCGGGCCAGGACCTGCTCGGCGATCGGATGGAAGATCGCGGCGTACGCCTCGTCCGGGTCGTCGCCGGCCGCTTCGGCGACCTCGATCAAGGGAAGCGCGAACCACTCGCCCACGACCGGCAGGTGACCGCGTCGGTGGAGCTCGAGCGCGGTCGCCGTCATCGCGTCCACGTTGGCCTTGATCATGGCCGGATCGCCGTCCGTGCCCGATCGATACGGCCCGGCCACAAGGATCATCAGGGGGCCGGCGCCGCTCATCGGCGCGCCTCGAACAGCTCGACCGGATTGCCGTCCGGGTCCTCGACGAGGATCTGGCTGCCGCCCGGGCCGCGCACGATGTCGTTGCGGAAGACCGCGCCTCCGGCACCGAGGCCCTCGATGACCGCCGCGAGATCGTCGACCTCGATGACGAACCGATTCCAGCCGCCCGGCGTCGGCTGGCTCCCGTCGGGCATCGGTCGCGCGGCCGATGAGGCCGGGCCTGCCAGCCACAGCGTCAGGTCGTCGCGACGGATCCGGGCGAACGCGGGAAGCATCTCCTGCTCGACGACGAATCCGAGGCGCTCGACGTAGAACTCCTCGGCCCGGGCGACATCGCCGACCAGGTACCGGACGGTCGCCATCAGCGGTACTCGCCATAGTCGACCGAGCCGGATGGAGCCGCGGCCGACGGCCGCAGGGAGGCGACCCGCTCGGCACCGAGCTTCTCGAGGTACTCCGCCCGGCCGGACACGCCGTGGACCCACTCGGCCAGCCACGACTGGGTCGCCGCCTCGTCGCGCGAGATCGGGTCCCAGTCGAGATAGAAGCGGTTGTCCCGGTCGTATGCACCCTGGACGTACGAGGGGTGGGCGCCCCACGGCTCGACGACCACGGCGTCCACGATCAGCCCGGGAATGATCGTCCGGTTCGGATCCGCCCGGATCACCGTCTCGTCGACGACCTCCTCGACCACGACGATCACGCGCTCCGCCGCGAAGGCCGCCTCCTTCTGGCAGCCGAGGAGTCCCCAGACCTGGGTGTCGCCGCCGGCCGAGGCGCGCTGGGCATGGACGATGGACACGTCCGGCCGGAGCGGCGGCACCGCGTACACGGTCCCGTCGCCGTACGGCGATTCGATCGGGCGGATCAGCGGGTTGGCCTTCGGCAGATCGGTCTCGAAATAGGACCGGAGCGGGAAGAACGGCAGCCGGGCGGCGCCCGCGGTATACCGGGCGACCATCCCGAAGTGGCTGTATTCCTCGATCTCGAGTTGCGCCGGCCGAGCCTCGATCCGGCGGCGGATCGCATTCAGCCCGCCGACGCCGGGGTTGCCGAGCCAGCTGAAGATCAGCTTGCGGGCCACGCCCGCGGCGATCATCTGGTCGTAGATCACGTCGGGCGTCATCCGGGCCAGGGTCAGGTCGCGCTTGCCCTGGCGAATGATCTCGTGGCCGGCGGCGAACGAGATCAGGTGGGTGAAGCCCTCGATCGCCACGGTGTCGCCGTCCCGAACGAGGTCACGCACGGCGTCGGGCATCGACGCCAGCTTGGACGTGGTCACCGGCGAAGGATCGCAGACGGGGACCAACGGGACCGAGTCAGCCCGCGGCCTCCGGGCCCGCCATCGCGTGGGCGGCCTCTGCCGCATGGAGGATCGGGTGGTCGGCCGGCTCGCCGGCGATCGCCGCGACCGAATCCGTGAAGATCCGCAGCGCGGTCGCCATCTCGGCCTCCGACACGACGAGAGCCGGCGACATCCGGACCGACGACTTCCCGCACTCGAGCACGAGCAGCCCGCGCTGGAACGCGGCCCACTGGACCTCCTCGGCGTGCTCCGCGGTGTCGAACTCGATGCCGAGCATCAGGCCGCGGCCACGGACGTCCCGAACGAGCGCGGGAAAGTGGTCCAGCAACGGCGCGAGCCCGGCCACGGCCTGCGCACCGCGGGCCGCGGCGTTCTCGACCAGCCCACCCTGGAGCAGGTCGATCGTTGCCAGCGCAGCCGCACACGCGACCGGGTTGCCGCCGTAGGTCGAGCCGTGCGCGCCGACCCCCCAGGCCTCGAGCAGGTCCGCCCGGGCGACCATCGCCCCGAGCGGCATCCCGCTGGCGATTCCCTTGGCCGACAGCAGGATGTCCGGCTTGACGCCCCACTGCTCGACCGCCCACATCGTCCCCGTCCGTCCGGCGCCCGACTGGATCTCGTCGGCGATCAGCAGGATTCCGTGCTTGTCGCAGATCGCCCGCAGACCCTCGAGGAAGCCGTCCTCGGGGACGACATAGCCGCCCTCGCCCTGGATCGGCTCGACGATGATCGCGGCGACCTCGCTGGCCGGCGCGAGCTTGTCGAAGAGGACCTCGTCGAACCAGCGCAGGTCGTCGACCTTGCCGAACGGGGCATGGAACACGCCTGGGAGCAGCGGCCCGAACCCGGCGTGGTACTTCGCCTTCGATGCGGTCAGCGACACCGCACCGTACGTCCGGCCGTGGAACGCACCGAGGAATGCGACGACATACGGCCGCCTGGTCGCGTATCGGGCGAGCTTGATCGACGCCTCGACGACCTCCGCGCCCGAGTTGCCGAGATACGTCCTGGCCCGGCCGCCGGCGATCGGCGTGAGCTCGGCGATCCGCTGGCACGTCTCGGCGTAGATCGGCAGGTAGAAGTCGCTGGCGCTGAAGTGGATCAGGTCGCCGGCCTGCTCCTTGATCGCCGCGACGACCTGCGGATGGGAGTGACCGGTCGAGGTGACCGCGATCCCGGCGGCGAAGTCGAGGAAGAGGTTGCCGTCGATGTCCTCGACCGTCAGGCCGTCCCCCTTGACGGGCACGATCGGATAGGCCCGCGGCAGGCTGGGTGACGTCCAGGTCTCGTCATACGCCACGTGGGCTCGGGCCCTGGGACCCGGGACCTCGGTGATGAGATCGGGCACGGGCCGATCGCCGGCGAGACGGTTCTGAGCGGACGGCACACGGCACCTCGAGGCTGGCGAACGCATACAGAG
>DATNBW010000003.1:0-20999 GCA_035607275.1 Verrucomicrobiia bacterium
GGGCACCGAGCGAGCGCGGATGGTCGATCGCCAGCTGCGCAGCCGCGGCATCGCCGACGAGCGCGTCCTTGCCGCGATCCTGGCCGTGCCGCGCGACGCCTTCGTGGCCGCGGACCTGCGCGACCTCGCCTATGCCGACGACGCCCTCCCGATCGAGGCCGGCCAGACGATCAGCCAGCCGTACATCGTCGGGCGGATGACGGAGCTGCTCAGGGTCGGGCCCGGCGATCCCGTCCTCGACGTCGGAACCGGGTCCGGCTACCAGGCCGCCGTCCTCGCTCAGATCGGTTGTCGCGTCGTGTCGATCGAGCGGCACGAATCCCTGGCCGATGCCGCCCGCGAGCGGCTCGCACGACTCGGATATGGCGACCGGGTGGAGATTCGCGTC
The DNA here is from genome assembly GCA_035607275.1 of Verrucomicrobiia bacterium. Lineage (GTDB taxonomy): Bacteria > Chloroflexota > Limnocylindria > Limnocylindrales > CSP1-4 > CF-46. Next base: position 389 of record DATNBW010000003.1, read on the forward strand.
GGCGACGGATCGCTCGGCGACCCCGCCGGCGGACCGTGGCGCGGGATCCTGGTCGCGGCCGCCGCCCCCCACGTCCCGGAAGCCCTCCGCGCCCAGCTCGACCCCGACGGTGGCCGGCTCGTCGTGCCGGTCGGCACTCGCGATCGCCAGCAGCTGGTCGTCGTCACCCGGACCGGGGACGAGTGGACCGAGACCAGCGACGGCGCCGTCGTCTTCGTCCCGCTGATCGGGGAGTCCGGGTTCAGCGCCTGATGCGCGGAGGCCACGAGCCGGCAGTGACCCTCGGTATACTCGCCCGGCCATGACCCATGTCTTCGTCGCCCCGCATCCCGACGACGTCGCGCTGTCCTGCGGCGGGCTGATCGCGGGGCTCCGCGAGCTCGGCCAGAACGTCACGATCCTGACCGTCTTCTCGGGCACGGGCGGCAGTGGCGAGGACCTCTCGACCTACCAGCGCGAGGCGCTCGGCTTCGGCTCGAAGGCGATGTGGCCCGTCACCGAAGCCTTCAACCGTTCGCACATCTCGGCCGACTATCCGGTCTACGGGGATCCGGACATGCTGCCCGCGTGGGCGGCGACCGACGATCGGCTCGAGGCCACCCAGGCCGACGCCGATGCCGCCGCCAAGCGCTTCTGGCAGCGCTCGTCGTGGTACCGCCGGGCGAGCATCCGCGGCGAATCGCTGGCCGGCCAGCCGATCATGGACACGCTCTCGACGCAGGGCGCGGTCGCGACCGACGAGCTCGTCGATGCGGCAGCCGCGGGCGACCTGATGGCCCGGCGCCGCCTCGAGGACGAGGCCTTCGCCGCGTTCGCCGAGGCATCGATCGTCTTCCTCGACCTGCCCGACGCGGTCTTCCGCGGCTATGCGAACGACGAGGAGCTCCTGAACGCCCCGCGCGACGACGATGCCGCGCCGTTCGAGATCCTCCGCCGCGAGATCGCGCGGCTCGAGCCGCAGAAGCTCTACCTGCCGCTCGGGATCGGCAACCATGTCGACCACCAGCTCTGCCGCGAGGTCGGCGTGCGTCTGCTCGCCGAGGGTCGGCGCTGGGTGATGCCGGGCCCCGACTACGCCGGGATCGTGACGTTCTACGAAGACTTCCCTTACGCCTGGTGGAACGACTTCACGCAGCTCGAGGACCTGCCGCGGACGGCATTCGCGGACCTGCCGGCGGGGATCGGGCTGATGCCCGAGTACGCCGATATCGGCGATCAGCTCGAGCGGAAGATCACCGGCATCAACCTCTACGCGAGCCAGATCGACCGACTGTTCAGCGGAACCCAGGAGATGGCCCGCCAGGTCCGGGCCCACGCGCGACGGGTCTCGCTGCTCGACGGGTCGAGCGGGGTGGCCGAGCGCTACTGGTCGTCCGTCGCCTCGTAGGGCGCGGCGCCCGGTGGGCGCCCTCGGTCAGTCCTTCGTCGGCTCGGCGTTCTCGTCTGGCGCGGCCTCACCCGGGGCTTCACCCTCGGCCTCGGCCTTGGCCTTGGCGGCGGGCTTCGCTGCCGGAGTCGCGGGTTCGGCCTCGTCGGCCGCGCCATCGCCGGTGAAGACCGGATTGGGCTGATGGGTCGGCCAGCCGCCGTGCTCCGTGGCGCGGCCGCCGCCGAACCGGTTCCTGCGTCGCTCGGCGCGGTTGGGCTTCTCCATGAGCGCATGGTCGCACGTACCGCGCCGACCCGGATCATCGATGATGTCCCTCGGCGCGGACGATCGTCGCCGATCTGCCGGGAATGCGAGGGGCTTGAGAACCGGTGAACTGGCTTCAAACCATTGCCACACCGGTTCGCGAGTGGATCGAGCAACTTCCCATCGAGCTGTCGGCCACGCTCGGGCGATCCGATGTCTGGCTGGCGATGGGCCTGTCCATCGTCCTTGGCAGCGTCGCCGTCCTGCTCGGGGTCTTCGTCGCGCGACGGGTTGGGCTCCTCTCGAGAACCGACTCGATCGGGGAAACGATCGGGGTCGGGCTCGCGGTCGGGCTGGTCCTGATCACGGAGCTCTGGTCGGTCATTGCATCTCGTGGGCAGAGCGCGTTCACCCCGACAGCCGTGATCCTGGCGGTCGCCAGTGCGATGGCGATCGCGGACCGACGGAGGACCGTGGTCCGCTCCGACGACGCCCCGCCGGATTCGGCGGATCGCAACGGCCCGCCTCGCCGGCGGACGCGGCGCGCCATCGGGCTCGGCGGCGCGGCCATCGTCTTCGTCCTCGGAGCCGGGATCCTGTACGGGACGACCACGGCACCGAGCCCACGCGACGGGGCCCAGCCCGTCGAGTTCAGGGACGCCGCGTTCTATGCGTCCCTCGCCACGGTCGTGACGGACACCGGGCTCGAGTCGACGACCTATCCATCCGGGTTCGATCGCGTTCCGGGCTCGACCGTGCAGGCCTGGTACCACTGGGGTGAAGTCTGGCTCGCCGCGATCCCGGTCGCGATCGTCGGCCTCGACCCGATGCTCGCTCGATCCTTTGTTGCCCTGCCGTTGCTGCTCCTCGCCGCGGCACTCCTCACCGGCAGCATCGTCCGTCGAATGTCGGGCGTCCGGTCGACGGGCGCATTCGTCTTCGGGGCTGGATCGTGTCTCCTCCTGGCGCCGCTGCCGTTCAGCTTCGAGACGTTCTACGGATCGTTGTCACGTGGCCTGCTCGGGAGCGTCGGCGATTACGGATTTGCCGCCGTGCTCGTCCTCCTCGTCTTCGATGGACTGTCGCGGCAAACGTCACGGAGGCCGCCGTCGTTCGCTCCGTTCATGGCGGCCATCGGCGCGAGTCTGCTGCCGGCTCACCTCGTGGTGGCGACGCTCGCGACGATCGGCGGGCTGAGCGTCGGGGCAGCGCGCACCATCGAACGGGGGCTTCGTCATCGCTCCGTCCTGGTTCCGCGATCGGCGGGCTGGCTGATCATCCTCACCCTCGCGGTTTCGGCGGTGACCGTCGGCTGGGGACTCGCGACGGGCCACGGGATCCCGGCCAGTGCCGTTTCGGCCCTCGTCACGCCGTTCGGTGGCAACTGGTTGCAGTCGGTCGCAGGCACGCTCATCGGGGGCGTCGGATTCTTCGCGATTCCCATCGCCTGGTTCACCCTCCGATCCGAGGACAGCGTGCGCTCCTGGGCCATGTTCTCGGCCATGCCGATCGTGGTCGCCGGGGCCGTGCTCTGGGGGGCTCGATTGAGCGACCACAACAATTTCCATCTGCTCTACGGGGCGATCGCCGTCTTCGCGATGCCGATGGCCGCAGTGGCCGGCTGTCTCCTCTGGAAACGCCTGCGGGACCTGGGACGACCCTCGGCGGCCGCGCTGGTCGCCTGCGTGTTCGCCGTCCAGCTGACCCTCGATGGGATGACGACCCTCGGTCGGCTCGGCCTCGTGAGACAGTCCGACCAACCGCCGATTCCGGAACGGATCCTGACCGCGATCCGTGCGCTGCCGGCCGACGCCAAGCTGGCCTATGCCTGCCAGCCATTCGAGGAGATCGCCTACTCCGACCCGCACCTCGTGACGATCTTTACCCACACGAGGCATCGAGTCATCCCGATGTGCTTCGAGGCCGACAGCCTGGTCCTCCTGTTGGGAGTTCCCGTCGATCCCGACGTTGCCAGCCCGTTGTTCGCGGTCGCACCGCAGCGCGTGCTCTATCCGACGTCAGCGGCCCGTCCGACATCGGAGGCGATCGTGGCGTTTCTGAAGGACCACGGCGTGTCGTACATCTTCGCCAACGAGACGCATCCGAACACCCTGGCGCCGACGGCGACCGAGATCGCCTCGGCTGGATCGACGCAGGTTCTTCAGCTTCCATGACGGCTTCCATGACGGCCTGGCGACTCGCCGGAGCGTCCCTGCTCGTCGTCGCGATCCTGGTCCGCGCCGTGCTCCTGCCGACGCCCGGCCTGTCCGGCGACCTCGATCAGTTCGTCCTCTGGGTCCACGGCCTCGCGACGTCGCCGTTCGGCAACGCCTACGACCAGAATCTCTCGTTCCCGCCGGTGATGGCCGACATCTGGGGCCTCCTCGCGGCGATCGAGCCCGCGTTCCGGACCGCGACGACCGCCGCCGACCCGGCGATCCGGGCCATCATGAAGACGCCCGCCAGCCTCGCCGACCTCGCGCTCGGCCTGCTCGTCGTCTGGCATCTCCGTGCGACGCCCCGCTGGGCGTTGCTCGGTGGGGCCGCGATCCTGCTCCACCCGGCCGTGGTCGATGTGAGCGCCTGGTGGGGCCAGTACGAGTCGATCTATGTCCTCGGCGGCGCCGTCGCGTACGTCCTCGCGGTCCGCGGCCACTCCCTGTGGGCGGCGGCGGCCCTCGGCGTCGCGCTGATGACGAAGCCGCAAGCCCTGCCCTTCCTCGTGCCGTTCGGGGCGTGGGTCCTCGCCCGGGACGGCTGGCGAGGCGCGCTCCGGGCGGCCCTCGTCGGCGCCGTGGTCATCGCCCTGCTCTGGCTGCCGTTCCTTGCGGCGGGTGGGGTCCAGGCCTACGCCCACAACCTGTCGACCTACCAGGGCGACATCTTCGCGATCCTGTCGCTCCGCGCCTGGAACCTGTGGTGGCTCGTCCAGGAGCTGCTCGCCGGTGGCCAGTTCGTCTCGGACCAGGGGGCGATCGTCGGCCCGATCACCCTGCGCCACGTCGGCTACGGCCTCGCCCTGCTCGGCGAGTTCGCCGTCTTCGCGCTCGTCTACCGGGCCCGGTCGCCGCGGGCGCTCGCGTACGGGCTCGCGGCCGCGGTCCTCGTCGCGTTCTGCCTGCTGACGACGATGCACGAGCGCTATGCGTTCGGTGCGCTCGCCTTCCTCGTCCTGGCCTTCCCGGATCGGCGGGCGGGGTGGCTGGCGCTGGCGTTCGGGGCCGTCTTCACCCTGAACCTGCTGGCGGCCGCTCCGCCGACGCCCGCGATCGGGGCGGTCCTGCCGGTCTCCGGACCCCTCGGGATCGCGGGCTCGATCGCGATGCTCGCGATCCTCGGGGCGACGCTGGCAATGCTCCGCGCGGAGGGCGACGCGTCAGGCGCTGCCGGAGCGACCTCGGGGGCGCCGAGCGAGGATCCGCCGGATCCGGCCCTCGAACGCGACGCGATACCAGTGCAGGTAGTTCGGTAGCCACTTCCGGAGCTTGAAGTTGCTCTGCCCGGCGGTTCGGTCGCGCCACGTCGTCGGGACCTCGGCGACGCGCCGGCCGTCGAGCGTCGCCTTGACCGTCAGCTCGAGGGCGAGCTCGAAGCCGGCGCTGCTCTCGATCGGGGTCACCGCGAGGAAGGAGCGGCGGTAGAGCTTGAAGTTGTTCGTGGGGTCGTGCGTCGGGACCCCGGCGAGGTGGTGGAGGCTGAGCCCCGCGGCCCGGCTCATCAGGCGCTTCAGGAGCGGCCCGCCGACCTGGTGGCCGCCGTTCATGTAGCGGCTGGCGGACACGACGTCGGCGCCGTCCCGGGCGAGCGCGACCATCGGGTCGACGACGTGCGGCTCGTCGGACCCGTCGGCCATCGAGATCAGGACGTACGGGGCGTGGGTGCCGGCGATCCCGGCCTTCATCGCGTTGAGGACGCCCCGGCCGAGGTCGTTGCGGAGGCTGCGCAGGTTCGGGATCTCGGCGGCAAGACGGTGGACGACGGGGACCGTCGTGTCCTCGTCGAAGTCATACACGACGACGAGCTCGTGGGGTGTCCGGATGCCGCCGGACAGGGCGCGCAGGACGGGCTCGACGTGCTCGCCCTCGTTGTAGACCGGCAGGACGATCGAGAGCTCGGGAGTGGGGCCGTTCGCGCCGGGCCCGCCCACCACGCGGGTGCTCACAGGCGGCCCGCGGCGACCTCGTCGCGGATCCACGGGATGACCTCGTCGAGCATCGTCTCGAGCGAGGTTGTCGCCTCGTAGCCGAGGACGTCCTTCGCCTTCCGGACATCCGGGACGCGGAGCTGGACGTCATGCTCGAACGGCTTGTCCGACGTGAAGGCGAACGGCCGGCCGTCGGTGTGGATCTTCGACCAGATGCACTCGGCGAGCTCGAGGACGGTCGTGGACCGGGCGGTCGAGAGGTTGAAGTCGTTGTTGAGGGCCGCCGGCGACTCCATCGCGAGCCGGATTCCGTGGGCGAGGTCGCCGCCGTACGTGTAATGCCGGACCTGCGAGCCGTCGCCGAGGATATGGAGCGGATCCTGACCCTTGAGGACCTTGAGGACGAGATCCGGGACGACGTGACTGAGGGCCAGCTTCACGTTGCCCGACATGATGTCCGTGTCGCGAACCGCCCGGCGCTCGCCGATCCCGACGCAGTTGAACGGCCGGACGATCGTGTACGGCAGCTGGAACTGCTCCCAGGCGCCGGCCGCAAAGTACTCCGAGGCGAGCTTCTGGAACCCGTACGTCGAGATCGGGGGCGGGGAGGTCTTCTCGGCGCCCTCCGGGGTCGGAAAGACGGTCGCCGATTCGTAGACCATCGACGAGCTCACCACGATGATCCGCTGAAGCCGGCCCGTCTTGTGCGACGCGATCGCCGCGTCGAAGGTCGAGGCGAGGATCCGCTCGTTCTCCGCGAGCAGGTCGTAGGCGAACTCGTGGAAATAGCTGATCCCGCCGATCATCGCGGCCGCGGCCACGACCTGGTCGACATCCGCGGCGAGGTCGCGCATCAGCCCGACATCCTTCGCGTCGCCCTCGACGAACTGGTAGCGCGGATGGTCGTCGTAGGACTTCGTCAGCCGCCCGTACTTGCTGAAGTCGTCGAGGCCGACGACCTCGTGGCCGGCCTCGAGCAGCTCGGGCACCAGGTAGCCGTTGATGAACCCCGCAGCGCCGGTGATCAGGATCCTCAAAGCTGGATGCCCCCGCCGAGGGCGCCCCACACGTCGACGACGTCCTTGCCGCCGACGTCGAGCGAGCGGTAGGCGGTGTGCGGCACGCCGAGGACGAGGATCTCGCTCTCCTCGAGCACGCAGTCGAGCGTGGTCAGGCGCTCGTCCTGGACATACGGATCGGTGCACACGACCCGGGCGCCCGCCCACGCGAGCAGCTTGCGGAGCTTGTAGCTCAGCGAGGCGCGGGCGTCGTCCGACTCGGCCTTGAACGCCATGCCGAGGATTCCGATCGTCTTGCCCTGGAGCCCGTCGTAGCGACGCTCGAGCGCCGACACGATGTACGCCGGGAGGCCCTCGTTGACCTGCATCGCCGCCTGCCCGAGCGGGAAGTGGTCGGCGGTGAAGGCGGCCAGCTGCATCGTGTCCTTGAACAGGCACGGGCCGGCGGCGAAGCCCGGGGCGGGCAGGTCGGCGGCCCGCGGATAGTCCGTCCGGATCGCATCGAGGACGTTCGAGTAGTCGACCCCGGCCTGGTCGGCGATCATGAAGAACTGGTTGGCCACGGCGAACTTCATGTAGCGCCAGGTGTTGGTGAAGAGCTTGGCGAGCTCGGCCTCCTTCGAGGTCGTCCGGATCGTCTTCGAGGCCAGCTTGCCGAACAGCACCTCGGCCCGGTCACCGGCCACGGCCGTGTCGGCGCCGACGATCTGGGGCAGCGTGTGGAGCTCCTCGAGGGCGTGCCCCTCGGCGATCCGCTCGGGGCAGAAGGCGACGTCGACGACGCTCCCGCGACGGGCGAGGTGCTGGGCGACGTACGAGGTCGTTCCCGGGTAGACCGTGCTCCGGAGCACGACCAGGGCACCGTCGCGGAGGTGCGGGGCGATCTGCGCGACCGCCCGCTCGAAGACCGTCATCGACGGTCCGAGGAACTCGTCGACCGGGGTCCCGATCACGACCACGACGTTGTCGGTGCGCTCGAGGATCGCGCCGTCGGTGCTCAGCTCGAGCCGGCCGGTCGGCAGCAGCTCGGCGAGGAGCTCGTCGGCGCCGTTCTCCTTGAACGGCATCTGGCCGGCCGCGATCCGATCGAGCGCGGGCTGGCTGATGTCGTAGATGCCGACTCGCAGGCCGGCCTTGGCGAAGGCGAGGCTCAGCGGAAGGCCGACGTGGCCGCCGCCGCCGAGGACGACGACGTCGAGTTCGGTGGACATGGTCAAACGGTAGCAGCCCGGTGCATCACGACACCACGCGCCGATGGTCCCGCACCGTCGCAGTACGGGGACAGCTCGACCCCGCCCGTCCAGGGCGCTAGTTCCCGGGCGGAATCGGGGCGCGCTCGTCGTCCGGCGCGACCGTCCGCTCCGGATCTCCGTCGGACGGAACCGCGTCCCGGGATCGCCGGAGCATGCGCAACCGTTCCTCGAGGGCCATCACGATCACCGCGAGCGGCGGCAGCAGCGGCGTGTTGAGCCCGATCAGCGCCGCTGCCAGCGGCGAACGATGGACCGCGGCCAGGGCCATCGTCCCGTACTGGCTCTGGCTGTTCGGCCAGAGTGCCGGGACGACGAGGTATTCCGCGCCGCGCCGGCGCAGGATCCAGAGCGCGACGAGAACCGGGATCATCAGCCAGGTCCCCCAGGCGCTGAGCTTGGCGCTCGTGGCGAGGACCTCGCCGACCGTCCCGAGGGTCGAGAGGAAGTTCGGCACCTCGGGCAAGCTGAGCGCCGCGACGGCGGCCGCCAGCACGATCGCCGACCAGCGCCGTTGGAGGACGAGCGGGACGAGGGCGTAGACCTTCAGGACGGCGGCCAGGCCGGCCAGCGGTCCGCCGACGAGCAGGAGCGGCAGCACGTAGGCGTCGGGGTTGCCGACGATGAGCGCGTCGAACAGCGGCGGGAACAGCAGCCACCACAACGGCAGGCCCAGACGACGGATCGCCCACGCCGCCCCGAGCACCCCGGCCGACATCATGAGGACCGTCGCGATCGGCAGCGGAAGGAGCGAGACCGGCACGTACAGGACGAGGGTCGGCGGCGGAGCCGCGAATTGCAGGGTCAGCGAGAAGGGGATCCATGGATTGCCGCCCGCCAGCGCGATCTCGCCGGCATGGCGGTAGATCGCCACGTCGATCCCGATCAGATCGTGGGCTTCGAAGTAGATCACGGTCTGGATCGCGAACAGGGCGAACCACAGCGGCAGGAGCAGGGGCAGGATCGTCGCCCGGATGAACCGCCAGTTGACGCCGCCCGCCGCTGCCTCGTCCTGGCCGGCTGCGTCCCGGGCCGCTGCGTCCCCGGCGGCACCGTCGGCGTCCCTCACGGGCGAGCCGCCGCGGCATCCGGCCGGCGACCGGCCGGAGCGCGAATGCGCGAACGGGCGAGCGCCGACAGGACGCCGGGCAGTGCGCCGACGAGCGGGATCAGGAAATAGTGCGTGTGCCAGTCCAGGGCGGGCATGATCATGGCGAGTGACAGCAGGAAGAACGCCAGGTGGTCACCCCGGACGCGCAGGACGGCCAGCCCGAGCAGTCCCGTGATCCCGTAGGCGACGAGCGACGCCCCTGTCGAGCCGAGGACGGGGTCGAGGACGGATCGGGGCGGCTGGGGAAATGCCGCCCCGAACGGCCGCGCATTGGCGAGGCTCGTCAGGAACTCGGTCCACAGCCGGGTGCCGAAGACTGCGACCACGACAGCGCCGAACACGGCCCCGATGACGAGCGGCGTCCAGGACCAGGCACGCCGACGGATCGTCCAGAGGGTCGCGATCCCGGGGTAGAGCTTGATCAGCGCTCCGACGACCGCGAACGTCGAGGCCGACCGCGGCCACAGCCACGCCGCCGCAAGCCCGACCGCGAGCCAGAGATTGACGTTGCCGGCGATCGCGGCCTGGGCGGCCGGCCCCGAGGACAGGACGACGCCGACGACGACGGCCGATGCCGTCCGGCCCAGACCCTCTCGTCTGCCGATGAGGTAGACGGCCGCGCCGAGGGCGGCGAGCGCGACGCCGTTGAACAGGATCCAGCCGAGATCGACGGGTAGCATCCCGAGCGGCAGGCTCATCGCGGCCGCGGTCGGCGGGTAGACGTACCCGGACCCGAAGTCCATGTCGCCGAGGCGGTATGGGCCGCTCAGCTGTTCGGGTGCGAACAGCGGCATCCCGTCCAGGAGCCGGCGAGCGCCCGCCCAGTATGTCTGGAAGTCGGCGTCGAGGATCGTGCCGATGTGGAGATAGGCATCGGCCATCCAGATGAGCCAGGCGTCGATGACGGCGATCACGACGACGACGGCCGCGAACCGGCGCCAGATCACGGCGCCACGAGGATCGTGCCGAGCTCGTCGTGGAACCCGGTCGTCCAGCCGGCGGCGATCAGGCGGCTCACGAGGTCCTTCTCCTCGTCGGTCGCGACGACGAACCGGACCTTCCAGGCGGCCAGCGTGGCCTGCCAGCCGTCCCCGCCGTCGCGCACGCGGTCGAACGAATCCCAGACGTCGCGCGGGAAGAGCTCGATCCGCGAGTCGAGCGCGACCGGGTTGGCGGGCAGGGCGAGCTCGAACCACGAGCCCCACGGCTGTGGATTGAGGATCCGGTCGCCGGGCTTCGCGATGTCACGGAGGGCGGCGGTGATCCCCGGCGGTGCATCGCCGACGAGCCCGTCGGGGGCACCGATCCGGCTGTCGATCGGACGCCACGCGGGCACGAGGACGATGCAGACGACGACGATGAGGCCGACGACGACGAGGTTGATCGGGCTCGCGCGCTCGCGGCGCTCGCGCGTGGGAGCGCCCGCCGCCGCGCGATCGGCCACCAGCACGCCGGCGATCGCGACCACGGCCCCGAGCGGCCACCAGGCGACGCCCCGGATCGCGTAGGCCCCGATCGCGGCGAAGACCGCCAGCCAGGCGAGGGTCGGCCAGCTGGTCATGCGCCCGCGGCGGGCCAGCAGCACGACGACGAGGGCCGCCGAGCCGAAGAAGAGGATGCCCGGGATCGTCCGGAGCGTCGTCGGCTGCCACTCGCTGATCCGGCTCGTCACGAACGCATTCGTCGTCAGTCCGGCCGCGTAGCGCCAGACCGCGATCCCGAACGGGTTCAGGTTCGCGACGATCCCGGCCACCGCGGCGACGGCGAGCGCGCGGTGCGGGCTCGGGACGCGATCGTGGACATCCTCGAGCCAGGCCAGCCCGAGGACCGCGATCCCGAGGAAGAAGCTGCCGTGGACGTTGGCCCACACGAGGACGATGGCGGGCACGGCCCACAGCCAGCGCGGATGGGCCCGCCGGCCGGCGACGATGAGGAGGGTCAGGGCCAGCAGCGTCATCCCGAACAACTGCGGACGGAGGGCGAGGGCGACCGCGCTGACGACGAACGCCGCGAGGGTCAGCCAGGCCGCGCGACGGAGGTCGATGCCGCGCAACCGACAGGCCTCGAACAGGAACCCGAAGGTCAGCCCGACGAGAGCCGCGCGGAGCAGGGCAAGCCCCGTCCAGCCGGCGACCCGATAGACGGCCGTGAGGATCACCTGCGCGCCCCATTGCTGATTCAGCCAGTCGATCCCGGTCGCGGTCCAGGTGAATGTGTCGAACGTCGGGATCCGGCCCGTGTCGAGGGTGATCTCGCCCGCCCGGAGGTGGTACGCAAGGTCGACCGACGAGAGGTTGGCGATGAGCGCGGCGAGGACCGGGAGCCCGACGGCGAGGAACGCCCAGAGGCGGGCGAGGGTCATCAGCCGGGCGCCTGTGGCTCGAGCCTCGCGACGAGCCGCTCGGCGAGCTCGATCGAGTAGTTCTGACCGCGATCGTGCGGGAAGACCTGGAACATGCTCGCGATGAACAGGTTCGGGACGGGCGTCTCGAACGGCGGGATCCGCGCCCGGAAGCCGGGCGTGACGATCGGCTGGGCGAAGCGCGCGCCGAACGACCAGCGCTCGCCGACCCACGACGGATCGAAGGCCGGGTTCAGGCCGCGGATCGCCGGCACGTAGCGGGCCAGCGTCTCGTCCGGGGTCTCGTCGAACAGGCGGTCATCGTGCGGGACGTAGTTGCCCAGGTACACGAGATGCCGCCCGCCGTATGCCGCCGGCGCGAGCATCGCGGTGTGCTCGACGACCGCGAGGAACGGCGAGCCGGGATCCGCCACGCCGATCCAGTACCGCCCGGTGAGCGGGCGGTCGAGGCTGACGATCAGGCAATGCGCGCCGAGGGCGTCGGGCGGGCGCGGGCCGGGCGGCGCCGCCTCGACGCGCGGGTCGCGCGTGATCCCGAGGGTCAGGTGGGCGGGCAGGGTCGAGATCACCCGGTCGAACGTCTCCGCGCGGCCGTCGGCGCCACGGACCGTGATCTCCGACCCGCCGGGCTCGATCGCCGCGGCGCGGAACCCCGTGACGAGCCCGCCGCCTCGCTCCGCGATCCGCGCCGCGATCCGGGTGTAGAGCTGATGGAAGCCGCCGTCGAGATACCCGAGCTGGCGCGTGCGGTCGTGGATCCGGGCCCACAGCCAGGCCATCGAGACGTCGTCCGCGGCCGCCCCGAACTTGCCGCGCAGGAGGGGCTCCCAGACGACCTTGTACGCGTTGCCGCCCATCACCCGGGTCAGCCAGCGCCGGGCGCTCACGTCCTCGAGGGGGCCGGATCGGGGCATCGCCTTCAGGAGGGCGACGCCGGCCCCGAGCCGGACGCGATCGACCACCGGCAGGCCGCTGAACCGGAGGACGGCCGCCGGCGTGTCGAACGGCTCGACCTTGCCGCCGGACTGCATCGCCGTTTCCGGCTGGTGCCAGCGCAGGCTCGGCCCGAGGCCGACCTCCTCGATCAGCGCGCTGATGTGGCGGTCGGAGCGGAAGATGTGGTGGTAGAACTTTTCGAGCCAGATCCCGGGCTCGACCTCGAAGCTGCCGGCCAGACCGCCGACGCCGTCGCCCGCCTCGAGGATCGTGACCTCGTGGCCACGCTCGAGCAGGCGCAGGGTCGCGGTCATCCCGAGGACGCCGGCCCCGATCACGCCGTAGCGCATCAGCCGACCGGATCCGGGTTCGGGACGGTCGGCGCCGGAGAACCAGTCGGCGCCGGAGAACCAGTCGGCGCCGGCGCCGGCGCTCGATCGCCCGGCGCTCGATCGCCGGAGGCGCGCTCGTCCGCCCGCTCGCGCCAGCCGACGACGATCACCCCGATCAGCGCCGCGTGGAACGCGAGCGCGTATGTCCAGTTCGGGACGACCCCGAGGAGGAGCCAGACGTGGACGCCCGGGATCGCCGCGGCCCACCACTGGCGGCGGTCGAGCAGCCAGGCCACCGGGAGCAGGAGGATCAGGGCGTAGTGCGCCCACACGATCGGCGAGATCAGCTGGCTGCCGATCACGGCCACGAGGAAGCCCGGCGTCCGCGGCAGGCGCAGGCCGGCGAGGACGACGATCACCAGGATCACGGCCGTATTGACCGTCTGGATCGTCCGTGCCAGCTCCAGATTCATGCCGAGCGAGCGCAGCGTCGACCCGATCGCCATGTTCACGGGAATGTCGACGGCATTCGTCGTGGCCCGGAGCAGGGTGAGGAACCCCGGCCAGTCCCACAGGCCGACGACCGCGGCCACGGCGGCGATGGCCGCTCCGACGATCGCGGCGACGGCAAGCGCACGCCAGTCCCGGCGCGTGACGAGCCAGACGGCGAGGAGCCCGGGCTGGAGCTTGATCATCGTCCCGACGGCGACGCTCGCGCCCAGCCACACGGGTCGCTCGAGGCTGCGCCAGGCAACCGCGAACACCAGGTACAGGAGCGGCGTCACCTGGCCGATCCGGACGCCGAAGATCAGCGGCCAGCCGATCGCGCCGAGCAGGAGGATCGTCCAGCGCGCCACCGGGCGGACGGGGATGATGGCCGTCCCGATCCCCCAGCATCCGATCAGGAAGGCGATCCACAGCCAGTTCCCGGCGTCGAACCCGAAGAGGCTGAACGGCGCGGCCATCAGCACGAACGGGGGCGGGTACTGGTAGGTCCCGCACGTCCCGGTCCCCGTCACCGTCAGGTCGTAGATCGGCTGGCCGGCGAGCCAGTGGTTCGCTGCGTTGAAGTACGCCAGGAAGTCGCAGCCGAGCGTGTACGACGCCGTCCGCAACCCGAACGCGATGTAGGCCGCGACGACGGCCAGGATGATGACCGCGACGAGCCGGTCGTTGCGGGCCGGCCGCGCCGGTCGCTGATCGCTCATTCCCCTCCCCCGGTTGGTGTCTGTGCGCGGGCCGCGACCCCGTCGTGGCTCGCCGAACTCTCGCGCATCGGGCGGGGTCGGCGCAATGCGAAGCGGTCCGGGAACGCGAGAGGGACGCACGCGGCGAGGACCGCGAGGCTGTTCAGCCAGACGACGGGCATCGCCAGCACGACGCCGACCGGCAGCAGCCAGCGCCGGTTTGTCCAGGCGGCCGCGATCACGACGACGATCGCGACGGCGAGCCGCGGCCCGATGCCGATCGGCAGGTACCAGCCGACGGTCTGGAACTCGGCGGATCCGGCGCCGCCTGCGTCGGCCCGGAGCAGGTCGACCCAGCGGGTCCATTGGGCCTGGTCGAGAACGAAGGAGCAGGCGGCGATCGCGGCCGTCACCCCGAGTGCGATCGCGAGCGAGCGCCACTCGCGCCGGACGAGGAACCACAGGACGCCGACCCCGGGGGTGACCTTGGTGAGGAACAACAGGGCCCAGGTCGCCGGCCAGCGGAACCCGAGGACGATCGCGGCCGCGTAGAGCAGATGGACGTTGCCGGACACGATCTCGAAGGCGATCGGCACGAAGAGCAGGCTCGGCAGCGCCCAGGTCCGGAGCAGGAACCAGAGGGTGGCGCTGTTCAGGGCCGTCCAGATCGCTGTGAACGCGGCGAGCGGCAGCCAGACCAGCGGTGCGAGGAGCTGGGCGAAGGCCGGCGAGTACAGGTACGAGCCGATCCGGCCGGTCGTCGCGGTGTCGTAGAAGACACCGTCCCGCGTCGTCCAGTAGGCGTAGGCGTCGACGCTGTCCGCCCATGGCCGGATCGCCAGGAGGCGGAGCAGCACGAACACGACCGACAGGATGATGAAGCCGTCGCGCAGCAGGCGGTCTCTCACTCGCCGATGCTAGCCGCCCCCGGTGCGCCTCCGCACCACGACGATGGTCCCACCGCCGAGGGTCACAGTGGGTCCGGGACATTCCTCGCGCGCTGCCGGAAGGTGGATCCCAGCTCATGGCAGCCCGGAGGACCCCGCCCAGTTGATCAATCGCCGATGGCGCCTCCCGCGCCGAGGCCGGACGCTCATCCTCGGGCTCGTGGCGGGATTCCTGATGAACTCGTGCAGCGCGCAGCCGACGGCGGGCTGGCGACCGACGCCGCTCCCCCGCCAGGCCGGCTGCGCTGTCGCCACGGCCGCGAACTCGCTGTGCATCGTCGTCCTCGGGGACAGCATCGGCGTCGGGGCGCCGTTGAGCGGCGACGATCGCTGGTGGGTGCGCCTGCGCGGCCTCCTCGAGGCGAGCCTGCCGGGGCGCACGATCGCGATCGACAACTGGGCCGTCTCCGGGAGCCAGGTCGACTTCCTCGAGTCGGCCGCGCGGGACCAGCCGGAGATCGGCACGTACGACCTGGCGATCGTCATCGAGGGGGTCAACGACACCTACCACACGCCGGCCGTGGCCTGGCGGCCGCGCTACGAGGCCGCGATCTCGATGCTCGAGGCAAAGGGCCTGATGGTCGTCGTGACGGCGCCGCCGCCCCTGCTCGACGACGGCGCCTTCGGGACCCAGTTCGATGCAACCGCCGCCATCGTCCGCGCGGTCGCGGGGGCACATCGGCCCCTGCTCGACATCGCCGCCCGGTGGCGCGCAGACGGACCCGTTCTCGCCGGGACCTACTATGCAGACGCCATCCATCAAGGCCCCGCGGGCCAGCGACTGATGGCGACGATGGCCCGGGACGTGGTTCTCGAGACGATCACGCCGGTTGCCAGTCGTTGATCGTTGGCGAGAAGGGGGACCGGTGGCCTTTCGACGCCTCCTGGAAACGGCGCGGCCGACATGGACGGCATACCGACCCGACCTCGACGGGATGCGCGGGCTCGCGATCCTCCTCGTCCTGATCGAGCACACCGCCACCACACGCGAGGCCTACCTGTTGAGGATCGCGCCGGCCATGGCCGGCGTGACCGTGTTCTTCGTGCTCTCCGGGTACCTCATCACGGGACTCCTGGCCCGCGAGCAGCCGATCGACCTGCGCAACTTCTATCTGCGGAGGGCGATCCGGCTCGGTCCGGCGCTCCTCGTCCTGATTGCCGCGGTGGCCCTGCTCTCGATCCTCGGTGTCAGCCAGGTGCCGTGGTTGCCGGGCGTCGTGAGCTCACTGTTCTATGTGACGAACTGGGCCGACGTCATCGGCGTCCCGACCGGGCTCCTCGGTCATGCCTGGTCGTTGTCGATCGAAGAGCAGTTCTATCTCGTGTGGCCGTTGATGATGCTGCTCATCCCGCGACGCTGGCTCCTGCCGGTCGCCGTGGTCCTCGCGATCGGCGGCTGCACGCTGTACGTCCTCGGAGTCGGGCCGGTCTACTACTCGACGTTCACCAACGGCGGGGCCATCCTGGCCGGCTGCGCCATCGCCCTGGCCGACCGCCCGCTGCCGCGCATCGCCGGCCTGCTCGGGATCGCGCTGATCGTCGTCGGGGCGGTCATCCTGTCGCAGACGATGGCAGTCGTCGGGGCGGTCCTCCTCCTGGTCGGTCCGGTCGAGGCGCTGGTGCCGATCGCGCCGATCGGGCGGCGAGCCTATTCGCTCTACCTCTGGAGCTGGCCGTTTGCCTACCTGATCGGAGGCGTCGCCGCGTTGCCGTTCACCTTGATCGCGGCCGAGCTCTCGTACCGTTTCGTGGAGCGGCCGGTCCGCCAGCGGCTCCACGGGCGCTTTGCGCCGCACCGTGCCCGGGTTCCCGGGCCACGCCTGATCGCCGGGGAGCAGGCGACGGGCTAGCCGCCGTACCCTTCGCCAAATGCGCGCTGCCGTCCGGAGTCCCCGCAGCCAACTGCCATCGGTCCCGTTCCTGGCGCGGCCCGCCGTCCGGCTGCTCCTGACCAGCGCCGTCCTGCTCTTCGTCGAGCTGCTCCTGATCCGCTGGATCCCGGCCAACGTCAAGTACATCGGCTTCTTCAGCAACTTCGTCCTCATGGCCAGCTTTCTCGGGATCGGGATCGGGATCCTGCTCGGCCCGCGGGCGCGCCGTCTCCCGACCTCGCCGTTCCCGGTGCTGCTGCTGGCCCTCGTCGTGCTCGTGCTCGGCGCCCAGCTCAACGTCAAGGTCCCCGCCGGCGACGAGATCTTCTTCGGCCTGAGCGACTCCTCGAGCGCCGACGTGAACCTCCTCGTCCTGCCCCTGGTCGTCCTGCTCGTCACCGCCCTGATGGTCGCGCTCAGCCTGCCGCTCGGGCCGCTCCTGCGATCGATGCCACCGCTCCGGGCGTACGCCATCGACATCACGGGCTCGATGTGCGGGATCGCGGCGTTCACCATCGCCTCCCTGTTCGGCCTGGGGCCGGCGGTGTGGTTCGCGATCGTGGGGATCGTCCTCCTTGCGCTGGCCCTCGGGTCCGGCCCGACGTTCTGGTCGGCCCTGGGCGGCGTCGCGATGATCCTCGTCGTGGCGACGGCCGCGACCGTCGATGCGGCGAGCGGCGACCGATGGTCGCCCTACTACCGGATCTCGACCTACGGATCCGACGGGCACGTCGTCTCGAGCGACCTGCGCGACGGGCAACAGCCGCGCTACATGCTCGTCGACGGGATTCCCCACCAGTCGATGCTGACCGCAGCCGAGTCCGCGAGCGACCCGCTCCACCGGCAGATCTACCGCTGGTTTCCGGACCGCACGTTCAGCAGCGTCCTGATCGTCGGCGCCGGCAGCGGCAGCGACGTCGCTCTCGCGCTCGCCCGCAACGCGGGTCACGTGGACGCGGTCGAAATCGATCCCGAGCTCGCACGGATCGGTCGGCAATTCCATCCGGAGCACGTCTACCAGGACCCACGCGTCAGCGTGACGGTCAATGACGGCCGGGCCTTCCTGCGGGGGACGAACCGGCGGTACGACCTGATCGTGTTCGCGCTCACCGACTCGCTGACCCTCGTCACGTCGACGGGCAGCCTGCGGCTCGAGTCCTTCCTGTTCACGGAGCAGGCGCTCGCGAGCGCCCGCGATCACCTGACGCCCGACGGCATCTTCGTCATGTACAACATCTACCGCGAGCCGTGGCTCGTCGCGAAGCTCGACCGGATGGTCGCGGACACGTTCGGCCAGACGCCGCTGCTCCGGCTCGTCAACCCGATCGAGGCGGTGATCGCGGCCGGCCCGGCGGTCGCCGCCCTGGACTCGATCCCGCCTGCCGACGGCGTCGACGCCCTGCCGGCGATCGAGGGATCCACGCCGACGCCGGCCACCGACGACTGGCCGTTCCTCTACCTTCGCACCCCGCAGATCGCTCCCCACTACGTCCTGGCGCTGGCGTTCCTCCTCGCCTTCGCGCTCTTTGCGGTTGCGGGCGCGATCCGCGTGACTCGCTCCGGCCACCGCCGGTTGAGCCCCCATTTCTTCGTCCTGGGCGTGGCCTTCCTGCTGCTCGAGACGAAGAGCCTCGTCTCGTTCAGCCTCCTGTTCGGGACAACGTGGCTGGTCAACGCGATGGCGTTCTTCGCGATCCTCGCCAGCGTGCTCCTCGCGATCCTCGTCAACCAGTTCATCCGCCCGCGCCGGCCACTGGTCCTGTACGGCGCCCTGCTGATCGCGATCGGGGTGGCCTGGCTGGTCCCGGCCGACAGCCTCCTGATCGATCCGCCGGAGCTGCGCTACGTGGCGGCGGCCGCGATCGCGTTCGCCCCGGTGTTCTTCGCCAACCTCGTGTTCGCGTATTCGTTCCGCGACACCGACGCCGCCGACCTGGCGTTCGCATCGAACCTGATCGGGGCGATGGTCGGCGGGGCGCTGGAGTACGTCGCGCTCCTGACCGGCTTCCGTGCGCTGCTCCTGATCGTCGCCGCCCTCTACGTCGCCGCCCTGCTCCTCGCGCGCTGGCGCCTGCTCGGGGATGTCGGGCTGCGTCGTCAGGATGCGCCCGGCGGCGCGCCGAGCGGCTAGCTCGCGGCGGCCTCGGCGAGCCGGACCGCTCGGGCGCCCTCGTCGTAGATCTCCTCGATCGACTTGACCATCAGCTCGATGCAGAAGCGGTCGTGGACGAGGTCATGGCCTGCCCGGGCGAGCATATCGGCGAAGGCGTGGTCGGTGAGCAGACGGACGATCGCGGCCGCCAGCGCGACCGGGTTGTCGTGCTCGACGAGGAGCCCCGTCACGCCGTCCTCGATCATCTCCGGGATCCCGCCGACGTCGGACGCGACGACCGGCCGCGACAGGGCCATCGCCTCGAGGATCGACAGGCCCTGGGCCTCGCGCCACGAGGGCAGCACGGCGACGTCGAGCGCGGCGGTGACGGCCGGGATGTCGTCGCGGCGGCCGGCGAACACGACCCGATGGCCGACCTTGTGGGCCGACGCCCACTGCTCGAGGAAGTCGCGCCGCGAGCCCTCGCCGACGATCAGCAGGTAGGCGTCGGGCACCTTCCGCAGGACCTCAGGCCAGGCCTCGATCAGCGTCTGGTGGCCCTTCTCGGGCTCGAGCCGGGCGACGACGCCGACGATCGGCGAGCCCGGCTCCATTCCGTACTCCTCGCGGAGCGTGCAGCACGGGTCCTGGTGGTCGTAGCGCTGGAGGTCGACGCCGTTGTAGATCAGGCGAACCGGGGCGCCGGTCCGGTGCTCGTCGGCGATCTTGCGCTCGATCGACTGCGACACCGCGATCAGCTGGTCCATCTCCGGGGTCAGTCGGCGGAGGAGCTCGCGGTCCTCGTGTGACCGGATCCGCGACGAGTGGACCGTCGAGACGACGTACGGCCGGCGGTGGCCGCTCTCGCCGAGCACGATCGCCGCCTTCGTCCCGATCAGGTCGGCGCGATACATGTGGGTGTGGATGACGTCCGGCCGGACCACGCGGAGATGGGCGACGAGGGCGGCCATCGCGGCGCCGTCATCGGGCTCGTCGATCACGGTGACGTCGATCCCGTGGCGCTGGAGCTTGCGCACCGCGCTCCCGGCGGACAGCGACACGACCGATGCCTCGTAGTGGGTCGTGTCGAGGCGGGTCATCAGCCCGAACACGTGCTCCTGGGCGCCGCCGTTCGTGCCGGTCGCGAGGATCTCGACGACGCGGACACGCTTCGGGCCGGGCATCGGGAAGTGCTCGAGCGGAACGAGGCACGGGTCCCAGGTCGGCGGGGCGCCCATCAGCTTCGCGCCTCGTCACGGGGTTCGTCGCGCCGCACGAGCAGCCGCTGGATGGGCTCGTCAACGGCACCCCACTCGTACTTGTAGGGCTCGTTGCCGCGGAGGAAGTCGAAGCGGTGCATTCCGCGGTCCACCGCCAGGCGGAGCGACTCGGCCGCGAAGATGACGCCGGGAGAGAGGTCGCGCGCGTCGGGATCGATGCCGGCGTTGTAGAACATCATCCGGTCCCCGTCGACGACCAGGATCCCGGCCGCGATCCGGCGCCCGCCGACGGTCAGGAAGAGCAGCTGGACCGGACCGTCGGGACCCGACTCCTCGAACCAGCGCCGGATGAAGACTCGCGAGGCCGCACCGCCGGGCGTCGGGGGAAATAGGCCGTCGGCGCCCCACTTGCGCTGATGGAGGTCGATGAAGTCGTCGAGCTCCGTCAACGGCTCCGTCGAGCGGGCGAGAACGATCTCGCCGCCCGACTCGGCCCGCCGGATCTTG
>DATNBW010000006.1:0-9024 GCA_035607275.1 Verrucomicrobiia bacterium
AGATGATGTCCGCCGTCGCGCCTTCGCCGCGCAGGTAGATCGCCGGGAACTTGACGGTCTTGCGCGAGCCGGTGTTCGCGTCGATCCACTCGACGGTCGAGTTCTCGTACGCGTGCGCCCGCTTGGTGACGAGGTTGTAGACGTCGTTCGACCAGTTCTGGATGGTCGTGTAGCGGACCTTCGAGCCCGGCAGGGCGACGACCTCGACGACCGCGACGTGAAGCGACTCGGTCGCGTAGATCGGGGCCGTGCAGCCCTCGATGTAGTGGACCTTGGCGCCCTCGTCGACGACGATCAGCGTCCGCTCGAACTGACCGGTGTTCTCGCCGTTGATCCGGAAGTAGGCCTGGAGCGGAAGCGGGACCTCGACGCCCTTCGGGACGTAGACGAACGAGCCGCCCGACCAGACGGCCGCGTTCAGGGCGGAGAACTTGTTGTCCTCGGCCGGGACGACGGTCCCGAAGTGCTTGCGGAAGATCTCGGGGTATTCGATGAGCGCCTGATCGGTGCCCATGAACACGACGCCGAGCTTCGACAGCTCTTCCTTGACCGAGTGGTACACGACCTCGGAGTCGTACTGGGCGCCGACGCCGGCGAGGAACTTGCGCTCCGCCTCGGGGATTCCGAGCCGCTCGAATGTCGCCTTGATCTTGTCGGGGACGTCGTCCCACGACTTCTCCTCGCGCTCGGACGGCTTGCGGTAGTAGACGATGTTGTCGAAGTTGATCCGGTCGAGACCGTCGGTCCACGTCGGCAGCGGCCGCTTCATGAAGTGCTCGTAGGCCCGCAGGCGGTACTGGAGCATCCAGTCAGGCTCGTTCTTGAAGCCGCTGATCTCCTCGACCGTCGCGCGCGTCAGGCCGCGCTTCGTCTGGGCGAGGTAGTCGATGTCGTCGTGGAACGCGAACTGTTCGCGCTGGTCGGCGACGAGGTCGCGCGTCGCGGTCATTCGGTCTCCGGAAGGGGCGCCCGGCGGGCGCGGACTCGGGTCGTTCGTCAATCCCGAGTCACATTATCGGAATTAACCGCGGAAGCGTCAACGAGCCCGAAGTCAGCCGATGCCGCGGGCGTCGAAGACGCGGCTCCAGCGGAAGACCCGGACGGCGACGAGGACGCCGAACGCTGCGAGCACGAGGATCGCGGCCGCGGCGATCGACGCGTCGAGGTTGCCTTCCTGGAACTCGCTGTAGACGACGAGCGGAAGCGTCCGGGTCCGGCCTTCGACGTTGCCGGCAAACATGATCGTCGCCCCGAACTCGCCGAGCGATCGCGCCCACGTCATCACGAGACCGGCCGCCAGCGCCGAGCTCGCGAGGGGAACCGTGATCGAGCGGAAGAGCTGCCGCTCGGACGCGCCGTCGGCCCGGGCCGCATCCTCCAGGTCGCGATCGACCGACGCAATCCCGGTTCGAGCCGAGCGAATGAAGAACGGCGCCGAGACGAACGTCTGGGCGAGGACGACGGCCACCGTCGTGAACGGGATCGCAATGCCGAGGACGTCGAGCGGGCCGGCGAGGACGCCCCGCCGCCCGAACACGATCAGGAGCGCCAGCCCCGCGACGGACGGCGGGAGCACGATCGGCAGATCGATCACCGCCTCGAGCCAGCCTTTTCCCGGGAACGACCGCCGGGCGAGGACGAAGGCCAGGGGCAGCCCGAATGCCACGGTCAGCGCCAGGCTGACCGCCGTCGTCACCACGCTCAGGACGAGTGCGTCGAGGACGACCCGCGAGGTGACCGAGACGGCGAGCGACCCGTCCAGGACGGCCCGCCCGACCAGGGCGACGACCGGCAGCGCGAGGAATAGCGCGAGGAGCGCCCCGACGGCGGCGACCGATCGCTCCCCCCAGGGCGATCGGGCGCCGCCGCGGCGCGCGGGCACGGGCAGATGCTCGACCTCGGTCATCGGGCCTTTGTCCGGCCGGTCGCGTCCTCGATCATGGCGGCGGCAGGAACCCGAAGCTCGCCAGGATCGCCCGGCCGTCCGGACCGGCGAACCAGTCGAGGAACGCCTCTGCGGCTGCCGGGTTCGGGGACGCCTTGACGACGACGCCGGCGTAGGCCGCGGGGACGTTGGCGCCGGCCGGGACGTCGATCGTCGCGACCTTCGTCGAGGCCTTGGCGTCGGTGACGTAGACGATCCCGGCGTCGCCCTCACCGAGCTCGATCTTGGCCACCACGGCCTTGACGTTGTCCTCCTTCGACGCGATGTTCGCGCTGTAGGCGGCCACGAAGTCGGCCGGGTAGCCGGATTGCCTGGCGAGGTTGGCGACGAGCTGGCCGGCGTACTTCGTGATCGGGACGGCGTCGCCGGCGGCGATCACCTTGATGCCGGGCCGGGCGAGGTCGGCGGGCGTCTCGATCCCGGCGGGGTTGGCCGACGGGACGATCACGGTGAGCTGGTTGCCGGCGAAGCTCGTCACGGGTGCGGCCGCGAGACCCTTGTCGACGAGCTTCTTCGGGTTCGTCGTGTCGGCCGACAGGAACACGTCGGCGGGCGCGCCCTGTTCGATCTGGGTCTCGAGGGCCGCCGACGAGTCGGTCGCGATCGTCAGCTTCGAGCCCGGGTGGCCCGTCTCCCACGCCGTCTTCGCCTGGTCGATGGCGCTTTTCAGCGACGCCGCGCCGTAGATCGTCAAGTTGGCGGCGCCGGCCGGGGCCGAGCTGGCCGTCGACGGGCCCCCGGCCGGCGCGCATGCGCAGACGCACGCCAGGAGCGTCGCGAGCCATGCGACGGCCAGCGTGGCGGGACCGGTTCGGGGCATCCTCGGAACTCCTGTCGTCGACACCACATTGCTGTGGTCAAGGTCGCGAATACCGAGGAAGTATGGCCAAGACGCGTCCGGATGTCTATTGACGGCGCTCGAGCCGGGACGGCGAGATCAGCTCAGAAGAACGTCGAGCACCACGGGTCGTCGCCGGTCGCGAACAGGGCGTCGGCCTCGGCGAGGGCGTCCGCCCGATGCTCATCCCAGCCCCGAGCCAGGACGGCGTCGCGGAGGTGGGCGCCGCCGAGATAGGCCGCGCCGAGGGCGGCCCCATCGAGCGTCAGGTCGGGCGTCCGGTCCGTCTCGGCGGCCCGCGCGCCGTCGGGCGAGGCGTCGAGCGCGACGCGGACCCGCCGAGCCGCGTCGTCATCCTCCGCGGCGTCACGGACGAGGATCTCGAGGACGAGCGCGCCGCTCCGCTCGTACGTCCGCGCCTCGAGCGCCCGCGGGATGTCGTGGAGCTTCAGCCACATCCCCTCGCTCGCGTCGACGGCCGCGACGGCACGCGCATTCGTGAAGAGCCACGGAAGCCGTTCAGCGGGGCTGCGACGGTCCAGCTTGAGGATCGTCGTGAGGTCGAGATCGGCGAGGAAGCGCAGGAGCGCCACCTGGGCTTCGTGGTTCAGGCCGTGGAGCTCGTCGACGGCAACCCTGCTGCCGTGCTCCACCTTCGGATCGACGTGGTAGCGGGCGTAGCCGTCGACGGTGCCGGCGTCGTCCCGATGGACGGCGACAAAGCCCTTCCAGAGATCGCCCCACGCGGCACCGGCCAACCCGAGATCGCCCAGCCACATGACCGGGCGTCGCCAGATCTCGCCCGGCTGGACCCGGCGCCACGCCTCGAAGACGTCGCGGATGACGTCCAGGGCCGTCTGGTCGATGTCGAGCAGGTCGATCGTTCCGCTCCGTCCTCCGGCGGCTTCGTGGAAGCCCGTGGCGGCCGTGTCGACGGTCCAGCTCGTCGTCGGCACCGCCGGCCCGTAGCCGAACCGGCCGTAGATCGGATACTCGGACGCATACAGGCCCGAGGCGATCTCGCCGCGCTCGCGGGACGCCGCGTGCTCGGCGCGGAGCAGGCCGCGCAGGAGGCCGCGCCGCCGATGGGTCGGACGGACGGCGACGGCGGCGATCGCCGACATCCCGATCTGGGCGTTGCCGGGCACGGTCAGCTCCGTCGGCCACGTCCGGGTCGTTCCGACGATGCGTCCGTCCTCGATTGCCGCCCATGCCCGGCTGAGGTCCCAGTGGGGTCGAACCTCGGCCATGATCCCGTCGATGTCGGGCCGGTCGTGGAACCCCGTCGACAGCGCGTCCAGCCAGGCCCGAAGCTCGTCGTCGTGGATCGCCCGGATCTCGATCGCCATCGGCCGACAATAGCAGCGGACCCGGGGCAACCCATCGTGCCGTTCGAGATGAAGGAGAGCGCCGTGGCGCGTCGCAGCAAGCACCCGGTGAACGTGATCGTCGACGACGAGGCGCCGGTCGGCGCGCGGATCGCGGATCGTGTGACCGGCTATCTCGGGAGCTGGCGGTTCATCGTCATCCAGACCGTGATCGTCGCGCTCTGGCTCGTCGGCAACCTGTACCTGCTCGCGAAGCCGTTCGACCCGTATCCGTTCATCCTCCTGAACCTCGCGTTCTCGACCCAGGCGGCGTATGCCGCACCGTTGATCCTGCTGGCGGGCAACCGGGCGTCATTGCGCGATCGGATGACTCTCGAGCACGCCGCGGCCGAAGCCGATATCGAGGACGAGCAGAACCGCCGCCTGCTCGAGGGCAACGTCGAGATCCTCAAGCGGGTCGAGGGCCTGGAGAAGCGGATCCTCGACACCGAGACGTCGATCCTCGCGGCGATCGAGGAGCATGCGGCGCGAAATCGCAGCTGAACCGGACGATCCAGCGCCGGGCGGAAACGACGAAGCGCCGGCGTCGGCCGGCGCTTCGGGTTCAGAGACGGAAGGCGATCAGACGCCCGCGGTGTGCCCGGTCGCGGAGCCGTTGCCGGCGCTCACCGTCTCCTCGAGATCGGAGAGCGTGTCCGGCCAGGTCTCGTTCTCGAGCGTCGGCCGGGTCTGATCGGGGTCGGGCAGCAGGCTGCCGAGCTGCGTGTCGTCATCGAAACGCTGGACGGCGGTCTCGGTGCCGGTCATGCGGGCCTTGATCCGATCCGCGGCTTCACGGACCTTCAACGACGCCGTCGGCGAGGTCAGGAGCCACCAGGTGGCGGCGATCATCGAGCCGACGGCGAGGACGGCCGCGATCGGAAGGAACCGGTTCGGCCGCTTTCGGCCCGGCATCCGGTCCTCGATGGCCTTCGGGAGGTCCATCTTGTTGACGGCCTTCTCGATCTTGTTCAGGCGATCCTCGACGGCCTTCGGAAGCTCGATGTTGGACAGGTCGATGTCCGGCATCGTGACCTTCTTGGGCATGCGATCGCCGATCGCGTTCTGGATGTCGTGGCGGTTCATGTCGCGGAGTCCGTCCGGGAGCTTGATGTCCGGAAAATGGATCTCCGGCAGGGAGAGATCGGGCATGGGGTCTCCTTCCGGGATGCTGTGCTCACCTGACCTTGACGTGGCCGGCGTGACGCGCCGACCGCCGCGATCGACCCGGGGGTTGCAGGTGCATCGCAGCGGCGGGTCCGGGCGGGACGCGCCCGGCCGGCCGAGATCCCCGCGGGGCGGGTCCGCGGGCCGTTGGCACGGGTACGGGCGGCGGAGGGTCGGAGGAGCGATGGCCATGGGCGGACGTCGACGGCGGACCGTACGATGCGCCGATGGTCCTCCGACAGAGCGCGGGCATCCTCCTGTTCCGCCGTCGCGACCCCGGTGACGGCTCGCTCGAGGTCCTGCTCGGGCATCCCGGCGGGCCGTTCTTTGCCAAGCGCGACGCGGGCCACTGGTCGATCCCGAAAGGCGAGCCCGACGGGCCCGATGTCGACCTGCTCGCGGTCGCCCGGCGCGAGTTCGCCGAAGAGGTCGGGCACCCGGCGCCGGACACGCAGCCCGACGGATCGCCGCCGATCGCCCTCGGGACCATCGTCCAGAAGGGCGGCAAGGTCGTCCATGCCTGGGCGATCGAGGGCGATCTCGACCCGTCCACGGCGAAGTCCAACGAGTTCGAGATGGAGTGGCCGCCGCGGAGCGGCCGACGGCAGCGCTTCCCCGAGATCGATCGCGTGGCGTGGTTCGACCCGGACGCGGCCCGCCGCCACCTGAAGCCGACGCAGATCCCGCTCGTCGATCGATTGGCCGACCTCATTCGGACCGCGGCCGGCGATACGTGACGGATCCTGGCCAGAACGTCGGCGAGGATCGTCCGATGACGATGACGCTCGCTCGCCAGGCGCCCGACAGCGCGCCCCGGGGATCCGGCGAGGAACCGCGGCGGATCAGCCCCGAGGTCGCCCGGCGGTTCCTCGCGATCCACCATTTCCTCGCGCCGCCTCGTTCCCTGCCGTCCGGTCCGGCCGGCATCCTCGCCGTCTTCGAGCGACTCGGTTCGATCCAGTTCGACCCGATCGAGATCGCCGGCCGGAACCACGACCTGGTGCTCCTCGCGCGCGTTCCGGGCTATCGGCGCGAGATGACGGACCGCCTCCTGTACGAGGAGCGGGCGCTGTTCGAGACGTACAACAAGGGACTCTCGCTCGTGCCGACCGCCGACCTGCCGTGGTATCGGGTCAACTGGGACCGTGCCCGCGCGCGGCACGACGACAAGGCCTTCGGCGACCACGCGCCGCTCGTGGACGAGCTGCTCACCCGGATCCGTGACACCGGGCCGATGTCGTCGATCGACGTCGAGCCGAGGGCCGCGATCGATTGGTACTGGCGGCCGACCAACCAGGTGCGCGCCCTCCTCGAGGCGCTTGCCGAGGCGGGCGTGCTCGGGCTGTCGCGCCGGGACGGCAACCGGCGCGTCTACGACCTCGTCGAGCGGCTGTTCCCGGCCGAGCTCCTCGAGCGGGCGATCCCGGTCCGGGATCGATTCCGGCACAAGCTCCTGTCGCGCTACCGGGCGCACGGGTTGCTCGGCCTGCGTGGCTCCGCGGAGCTCTGGCTGGGGACGTCGCCCCAGCTGACCATCGGGCTCGAGGACGGGCTGCCGCTCGGAACGGCCGGAAGGCGGGTCCTGCACGACGAGCTCGTCGCCGCCGGTGCTCTCGTGCCGGTCGCGATCGACGGGATCCCCGGCCCGCGTTTCCTCGCGGCCGAGGAGCTGCCGCGGCTCGAGCAGGCGGAGCGCGAGGTGGGCGCCGGATCGGCGCCGGGCGACAGGCCCGCGGGTGTCGCCTTCCTCGCCGCCCTCGATCCGCTCGTCTGGGACCGCGAGTTCCTGCGCAGCCTGTACGGGTTCGACTACATCTGGGAGGTCTACGTCCCGGCCGCGAAGCGCCGCTGGGGCTACTACGTCCTGCCGATCCTCTTCGGCGATCGACTCGTCGGGCGGATCGAGCCGCGGATCGAGCGGAAGGCCGACGTCCTGCGGATCGCGGGGCTGTGGTGGGAGGACGGCTTCGACCCGCTCGCCGAGCCCGGGTTCATGACGGCGTTCGCGGCCGCGATCGAGGCTCATCGGGCCTTCGGCGGCGTGACGCGCGTGAGCTGGCCGCGGACGGCCGCCCATCGGGCGCTCGTGAAGGCGGTGCGGGCTACCTGAGGTCGACGACCTTCGTCACCCAGAGCCCCTGGTTGCCGGCGCGATCGCGGGCCCGGATCCGGAAGTCGTAGCGGTGGCCGAGCGTGAGCGTGAAGTACGCGTAGCGGTTCGTCGTCGCTGTCGTGACCGATGTCCACGTGCCGCCGTCGACCCGTCGCTGGATCCCGTACGAGCGCAGCCCCGAGGTCAGGACCTGGAGACGCGGGTCGTACCCCGTCCAGGCGAGCTTGACCCTGCGGGTCGTCGGGGTCGGGCTCGAGACGACCTTCGGCATGTAGACGGTGGCCCGCGCGGCGGTCCGATCCGGACCCTTGATGTAGACCGCGGTCCACAGCTTCTTGCCGGTGTCCGGGTCGACGCCCAGGCCGACGCCGACGTAGTTGAAGTCGCTCGACATGAGGATCGCGTAATGGCCCGCTGACTCCAGCCACTGGCGATTGGCCACGCTGACGGTCACGTCCATCGGATAGTTGTTCGCCGCGATGATCTCGCCGGCGTTGTACCAGGTGATGTGCTGCGCGGTGAGGATGTCGAAGACGTTCCGGCCGTCCGGCTGGGTGTGGCCGAAGTAGTGCTTCGCGACCATGTCGTTCGAGCGGGCCCGGGCGATCGCCATCAGGCGGGCATCGACTCGAACGGCGACCAACCCGTGCGAGGTCCGATCGGCGTTGAGGGCCGAGACCATCGCCGCCTCGGTCGCCGTCAGGGTCGCCGCGTCGACGGTCGTCGTCGTCGTGGTCGCCGTCGTTGCCGTCGTCATCGAGGGCGCGGCAATCGCGGCACCGAGGACGGCAAGGAGGGCGAGAGACGCGAGGCGTCGACGACCGAGCGCGAGGGATGAGGAAGGCATGCCGCAACCATCCCGGAGCGTCCCTCCCGCCGATATCGGCGAGGTGTCCCGACGGCCGGTGCGATTGGTACGGGCCGCCGTCTACGGCGTCGGCAGCAAGGTGCCACTCGGATCCGGTCCAAACCGATGACGACCGAACCGGACCGGATCGAAAACGTATGGGACCATCGGGGCAACGACCCCGGTGCGCCCCGGACGGCGGAGGCGACGGGGTCCGAGCCCGGGCTCCGGCCGAGCGCTCTGCCCGAACCGCATGGAGGACCGATCCGATGGCGACCACCCGACGAGCGACCGCAACCTGGAGCGGCGACCTCCTGTCCGGACACGGGACGGTGACCGCGGCAACGACCGGCATCTTCCGTGACCAGCCGACGACCTGGGCGTCGCGGATCGGCGAGCCCGAAGGCGTCACCTCGCCCGAGGAGCTGCTCGCGACGGCCCACGCGTCGTGCTTCTCGATGGCGTGCTCGAACGAGCTCGCCAAGGCGGGCACGCCACCGGCCGCGCTGTCGGTCCAGGTCGACATCAGCGCCGACAAGCTCGACGCGGGCTGGACGGTCACGGCCGCGGCGATCACGGTGCACGGAACGGTCCCCGGCGCGACCCAGGAGTCGTTCGCGGAGGCCGCGGCCAGGGCGAAGGACGGCTGCCCGATCTCGCGAGCGCTCAAGGGCAACGTCGCACTGTCGGTCGAGGCAACGCTCGACGCCTGACCGTCGGCAGTCTCAGCCGATCGTCAGCAGCCGC
>DATNBW010000020.1:0-2694 GCA_035607275.1 Verrucomicrobiia bacterium
GAAGTCCTCGACCTTGTGCGTCTGGATGAGCGTCAGCGCCTCGAATAGCTCATCGAGTGTCCCGTAGCCGCCGGGGAAGATCACGAACGCGTCGGCGTACTTCACGAACATCGTCTTGCGCGCGAAGAAGTACTTGAACTCGACGCCCAGATCGACGTACGGGTTGAGCCCCTGCTCGTGGGGCAGCTCGATGTTGCAGCCGATCGACAGCCCGCCGCCCTCGCGACAGCCGCGGTTGGCGGCCTCCATGATCCCGGGCCCGCCACCGGTGATGATCGCGAAGCCGAGCTCCGCCAGGCGCCGGGCGATCGAGCGGGCGAGCTCGTACTCGGCCGTGCCGGCGCCCAGGCGCGCGGAGCCGAAGATCGTCACCGCCGGGCCGACCGACGCGAGGGCGTCGAAGCCCTCGACGAACTCGCTGAGGATTCGCAGGGCGCGCCACGGGTCGCTGTCGACGAACGCCGGCCGGCCGGGCTCGGTGGGGCGTCGCTCGAGGAGCTTCTCGTCCTCCGTCTCGGTCGGCTTGCCCATCCGCTCGGCGGCGTCGCCGCGCATGACGATCCGGCCGGAGCGGCGCTCCGAGTCGGGTCGCGGGGACCCGTCAGCGCGAGGTCCGGCGAGTGGTCCGGCGCCCTGGCCGCTGTCGGCCTCGACGGTCGGCTCGGTCCTGTCGGGGCCTGGTGCGGTCTCGTGATCGGCCATGCGGGTAGGATCGCATCCGGAGGTCGCATGGCGCAGCGGAATCGGAAGGTCGGAGCGGTCCTTCTCATCGCAACGGGGCTGGTCTGGATCGGCCAGGGGACCGGGCTGTTGCAGAGCAGCAGCTTCATGACCGGCGATCCCACCTGGGCGTTGATCGGGCTCGCCTGCGTGGCGGGCGGCGTCTTCGTCGGCTGGCTGGGGTTCCGGACGCCGCGAGGCTGAACCGCCGCTCAGCTCCCTCTGGCCAGGAGGTCCTTCCACGCCGTCTCGTCGCGTCCGGCGGCCACGCCGTTCTCGAAGCGGACGAGCGGCAGGCGGAGGAGGGCCGGCGTCGCCAGCAGCCGTTCGACGATCTCCGCGTCGTCCATGCGCAGGTACGCCAGGCCGCCGTCGCGGTAGGCCTTCGAGCTCTCGTCGAGGAGGGCGCGCGCGCCGAGGCGCTCCACGAACCGGCGCAGCTCGCCGCGCGCGATCGGCTTGCGCGTCAGCTCGACCTGGTGGATCTGGATCCGGCGCTCCTTGAAGAAGCGGACCGCCGCCCGGGTGCCCTGGTCGCGTTCGAGGCCGAAGATCTGGACGCTCGGGTCGGGCATGGCCGGATCGTAACCGCGTCCCAGCCGCGAGCGTCAGCCGCCGAGCTGCTCGATCGTCTCGCCGCCGAATGCCAGCGGCGTGCCGACCTGGTACGCGTCCGCGATCTCGTTCCACGCCTTGAACCCCGGGTGATCGTCGTGGACGTGGTGGCCCTCGCCCGAGGTGAAGATCACCGCGACGAGATACTGCGTCGCCCCGTCCACCGGGCGGGACGAGATGTCGAGCCGGTTGAGGGTCGCCCGTTCGATCAGGCCGCGGTCGCGGAGATCCCTCCAGACCGGCAGCTCGTGCTCGCGGAACCCCGCTTCGAATGCGGCGACGTGCTCATTGCGCACGTTCAGGACGACGGTCACGGTTTCCATCGATGCCCTCTCCCGTTCGGTCCGCCGATGGTAGGCCAGACGCGCGCCATCATCGGTCGGATGCCGCGCTGCCGGGTACCATCGGGCGGACAGGAGGTGCCCGCGTGACGGTCTGGTTCACGGTCAAGCTCGACGATCGGCCGGGTGCGCTCGCCCGGATGGCGACCGCCCTCGCCGACCGCGGCGTCAACATCGCCGGGATCGTGGGCATCGCCGAGGACACGAACGGCGAGCTGATGCTCGAGACGAGCAACGCCGAGGAGACGCGGGCCGCCTTCGATGCGGCCGGGATCGCCTACGAGGCCCACGACGCCGACGGCCCGACCGATCCCGGCCGGATGTCGATCGCGGACATCGTCGGCCGCTAGGCCGCTCCCCTCCCCGACGTGGCGCGCAGCCCCTCGCCCGAGACGAACGCGGCCGCGGCCCGCCTCGACCTGCTCGAGGGTCCCGACGCGGTTGCCGCCGTCGTCAGCCGGATCGCCGAGCGGGGCGGCCGGATCCGGACCGTCGCGACCATCCGGGCGCTCGAGACGGATCCGCCGCAGTCCGAGATCGAGGTCGAGGTCGAGGGGCTGACCGCCGACGAGCTCCTCGATGCGCTCGAGGGCATGCCCGAGATCCAGGCGATCCGCCGGACGCGCGCGCTCGGCTCGATCTTCGGCAAGCGGGTGATCGTGGTCGGCGGCGGTGCTCAGGTCGCCCAGGTCGCGCTCGGCGCCGTCAGCGAGGCGGACCGCCACAACCTCCGCGGCGAGCGGATCAGCGTCGACACGATCCCGCTCGTCGGCGAGGCGAACATCGCCGCTGCGGTCCGGGCCGTCGCCGACCTGCCGCGGGCCCGGCTCCTCGTCCTCGCCGGCTCGATCATGGGCGGCGACATCAGCGTCGCAGCCGACGAGCTGCGGGCGGTCGGGATCCCGATCATCGCCCTCAACATGGTCGGCTCGATCACGGATCACGTCGACCTCGTCGTGTCCGACCCTGTCCAGGCCGGGACGATGGCGGTGATGGCCGTCGCTGACACTGCGACGTT
>DATNBW010000050.1:0-15598 GCA_035607275.1 Verrucomicrobiia bacterium
CCCGCTCGCCGCCGGCTGAGGGCTCGACAGGACAGAACAGGCGTTCTATTCTGGCGCATGGTCGCGACGTATCGCGAAGAGCCCTGCCGGTCCGCCCTGAACCGCGTGACCGGCATGCCCTTCGGGTGGTCGCTCAACCCGTACATGGGCTGCGCCCATCGGTGCACGTTCTGCTACGTCCGCGGGTTCGAGAAGCGGGCCGACCGGCCGTGGGACGACCGCTACGGCACGTCGATCCGGGTCAAGACGAACGTCGTCGAGGTTCTCCGGCGCGAGCTCGGACGGCGATCGTGGAAGGGCGAGGGCGTGGTCATCGGCGCCGCCACCGACCCGTATCAGCCGGCCGAGGGGCGGTTCCGCCTGACGCGCGGCTGCATCGAAGCGCTGGCGGCCGCCCGCAACCCGCTTTCGATCATCACCCGCGGGCCGCTGATCGTCCGTGACACCGACGTCCTCACCGAGGCGTCGCGCCGCGCCGCCGTCTCGATCAACATCTCCATTCCCACCCTCGACCAGCGGATCTGGCGGGCGACCGAGCCCGGTACGGCGCCGCCGCGCCAGCGGCTCCGTGCGCTGACCCGGCTCGTCGACGCGGGGATCGACGTCGGCGTGGGCATGGCGCCGATCCTGCCCGGGCTCTCGGACCGGCCGGAGCTGCTCGCGGACGTCGTGCGCGCCGCCCGGGACGCGGGTGCCACCTCGATCTGGACGGCGCTCCTGAACCTGCGACCCGGGACGCGCGAGCACTTCCTCGCCGGCCTGGCCCGCGACTGGCCGGAGCTCCTGCCGCGCTACGAGCGGCTCTACGCGGGCCGCGCGTACCTCGGGTCGGCGGAGGTCGAGCCCGTCCGGCGCGAGGTCGCCGAGCTTCGCGACCGGTTCGCCGTCGGCGACCGTCGCCGCGTCCGGATCCTGCCGGTGCCTCGTCCCGCCGCCGACGTCCAGCTCGACCTCGCCTCGCTCGGCTTCGGTGAGCCGGCACCGGCGGCGGTTGCCGGGCCGGCGTCGAGGATCGCCTGACCCGGAGCGCGATTCGAGCGTCGTCGCGACGGGCTATCCTGTCATCGATGGTTCGCCAGCTCTCGCGCAAGATCCCGCTCGCCGAGCTGCACTGCCATCTCGGCGGCGCGGTGACCCCGGCGATCATGTGGAGCATCGCCCACGCCCAGGGGATCAAGCTCCCGACCCGCGATTACTGGGAGTTCCGCGACACGATCACCGTGTCCGAGAAGCGGAACCGGAGCTTCGACGGGTACCTCCAGCTCTTCCACTGGACCGAGCTGATCCAGAGCTCGCCGATCGCGGTCGAGCGGGCGGTCTACGAGGTCGTCGGCGGTGCGTACCGCAAGAACAACGTGACGACGACGGAGCTTCGCTTCAACCCGATGAAGCGCAACCGCGGCGGCGAGCAGGACCTCGACCACATCATCGCGGCCGCCGCCCGCGGGATGGACCGGGCGAGCCTCGAGTACCCGGTCAAGCCGGGCCTGATCTTCTGCCTGGACCGGGCGTTCCCGTTCGAGCTCAACGAGATCATCGTCGAGAAGGCGATCGCCTGGCGCGATCGGGG
Organism: Verrucomicrobiia bacterium; assembly: GCA_035607275.1. Taxonomy (GTDB): domain Bacteria; phylum Chloroflexota; class Limnocylindria; order Limnocylindrales; family CSP1-4; genus CF-46. The sequence continues at coordinate 1,571 of DATNBW010000050.1, forward strand.
CGTGGTCGGCGTCGACATCGCCGGTCCCGAGAGCGCGACCTTCCGGGTCGCCGACTACCGGCGGCTGTACCGCCGGGCCCGCCAGTTCGGATTGGGGCTCATCGTCCACACCGGGGAGGCCGGGCCCGTCGACGAGGTCGCCCGGGTCGTCGAGCTCCTCGAGCCCGACCGGATCGGGCACGGCGTCAAGGCGGCGTACGACCCGCGGGCGATGGCGATGATCCGCGAGCGCGGGATCGTCCTCGAGATCTGCCCGAGCTCGAACCTGAACACGCGCGTCGTGTCCGGCTGGGAGGAGTTCCGCTGGATCTTCGACACGCTTCGCCGGAACGAGGTTCGCTTCACGATCAACACCGACGGGCCGGAGATGCTCAAGACGTACATCCGTGACGAGATGGCGTCGCTCGGCCGGTACGGGATCCTCAGCGTGGAGGACCAGGAGCTGGCCGCCGCGACCTCGCTGGCGGCCTCGTTCGTGCCGAACGTGTCCGACGTCCCGGCGGCGCGTGTCCAGCCCGCGACGCGGGTCGCCGTCGAGCGCGAGGAGATGTAGGGGCTCGCGGGGGCTCGGTCTTCGGGCGCGCTCGGCCCGAGAGCGCCGGCGGCTCAGTCGGTGGAGGCGGTCACCCGGTACGAGCAGCAGCGGTCGCCGCTGGCGATGTGCGTCTCGCGGACGACGTCGGCGCCGAGGACCTCCCGGAACAGGTCCAGCTCCGCATCGCAGGCCGAGCGCTGGCCGCGGGCGACGTCGAGGATCGCGCAGTTGTGCTCGCGCAGCTTGATCGTGCCGTCGGGCTCGATGACCGCGTCGGCGAGGTATCCGAGCTCGTCCTGGATGACCGCCAGGGCGCGAACGCGCTCGACGAGGGGCGCATCCGCCCCGACCCGATCGTCGAGCTGGCGCCGGACGCGCTCCCCGATCTGCCGTCGCCGGGCCTGGAAGACCTGCTCGATCAGGGCGTCGCCGCCGACCGCCCCGATCGCCGCGAGGAGCCCCGCCGCGAGCCCGTCGTAGTTCGAGGGAAAGAGCTCCTGGGCGTCGGACGTGACGTCGTACAGGTGGCGCGGGCGACCGACCCCGTGGCGGACCGTCTGGCGGCTCACGAAGTGGGTCTGCTCGAGCGCCCGGAGCTGCTGGAGGACGCCCGTCCGGCTGGCCCCGATCGCGACGGCGAGCTGGTCAGGCGACGACGGCCCGTCGCGCCGGAGCCGCTCGAGGATCTCGCGCCTCAGGAATCGTGGCGACCCGAACTGGCTGGCCGGAGCGTGCGGCGCATCAGTGGCCGCGACGGCAGGGTTGGGGGCCGGATCCATCGCCGGAAGGCTAGCACCGGCCGCGTTGTCACGCGTTGCGCGCGGGCCCCGGGCGAGCGCACCCGTGCGGCCTGCGCGGACCGCCGCCGGCCGTGCTCGACCGTGCTCGGCCGTGCTCGGGGGGCGCGGCCCGGGACCCGGTGCTACCCTCGAGGTTGATGGACCTCGACCTCGCGCCCGAGCACGACCTCCTTCGTTCGACCGTCCGCGATTTCATGGAGTCGGAGGTCGCCCCGATCATCGACGAGCACGAGAAGGCCCACCGCTTCCCGTCCGAGGTCGTGAGCCGCCTGGGCGAGATGGGCTGGCTCGGGATCCCCGTCGCCGAGGAGGACGGCGGGGCCGGCATGGATACCCTCGCCTACGCGATCGCGGTCGAGGAGATCAGTCGCGTCTGGGGATCGCTCGGGATCATCGTCGCCGCCCACACGTCGCTCGGCTGCGGGCCGCTGATGATCGCCGGCACGGCCCACCAGAAGGAGCGCTACCTCCGCCCCCTGGCCTCCGGCGCCGTCATCGGCGCATACGGCCTGACCGAGCCCGGCGCCGGATCCGATGCCGGCGGCACCCGGACGACGGCCCGGCGCGAGTCGACGCCCGACGGCGACAGCTGGGTGATCGACGGCGGCAAGCGCTTCATCACGAACGCCGGCCAGGCGGGGACCTACATCATCACCGCGAAGACCGGCGAGACCGCCAAGGGCGATGCCGAGATCAGCGCCTTCATCGTCCCGGCCGAGACGCCCGGCTTCTCGATCGGGCGGCTCGAGGACAAGATGGGCCTCCATGCGTCGGCGACCGGCGAGCTGATCTTCGAGCACGCCCGCATCCCGGCGGACAACCTCCTCGGCGAGCAGGGCCAGGGCTTCCGGACGTTCCTCAAGGTCCTCGACGGGGGCCGGATCTCGATCGCGGCGATGGCCCTCGGGATCGCCCAGGGCGCGTACGAGGCGGCCGCGGCCTACAGCAAGGAGCGCAAGCAGTTCGGGCGGGCGATCGGCACGTTCCAGGGCGTCGCGTTCATGATCGCCGACATGGCGACCGAGATCGAAGCCGCACGCGCGCTCGTCTACCGCGCGGCGTGGTTGAAGGACCAGCACCGTGACTACACCGTCGCCGGCGCCCAGGCGAAGCTGTTCGCCTCGGAGGTCAGCAGCCGCGTCACGAATGCCGCGATCCAGGTCCACGGCGGCTACGGCTACGTCGAGGAGTACAAGGTCGAGCGCTACCTGCGCGACGCGAAGCTGACCGAGATCGGGGAGGGGACCAGCCAGGTCCAGCGGCTCGTGATCGCTCGCAAGCTGCTGGACCTGCGCGTCGTCTAGGCGGTCGGAACCGGGTCGAGCAGCCGAAGCGGCCCGACCCGGAGTGCGCTCAGGGTTGGGGCGAGGTCGGCCGCATCAGTACGGGCAGCTGCTGGGCGCCGGCTCGTCGATCCGTCGCGGGAAGCCGGCCGGAACGAGCGACACAACGTAGACAACCGTGTCGACACTGCCCTCGTTGCGAACCATATGGATGTCGCCGCCGTCATCGACGAAGCCCGAGCCGGCCTCGACGACCTGCGGGGTGCACGTCGGGTCGGTGCCGCGATAGAGGGTCAGGGTGCCGGCCTTGACAAGCACAATGCTCGGCCCCGGGTGTGCGTGCCAGCCGAAGGTCCCGCCCGGCGCGATCCGGTTCTCCAGCATGTAGACATCGGTGGATCCCTTGGTGTTGATCCGGGCCTGCCAGTAGTCGACGTTGGCGGTTGGGTCGATGTCGGTCAGGGTCTTCGCATCGATGTTGTCGAAGCGACCCACCGCGAAGGTCGTCGTGGTCACCCCAGAGATGGGCGTGGCCAGCACGACCCCGGCGATTGCGAGGAGCGCGATCAAGGAGGCGGTCAACGCGAGCACGAAGGGATGACGCATGGTCTCTGTCTCTCCTTGAATGGGCGTGTCGGCCTCGGGCGGTCCGAGGGCTCGGAGTGTCAGTTGGTCTTTGCGATGCGGATGGAATCCACGATCGCCTGTGTCTCAGCCAGCTCCTGCGCGTTGGTCGTCGGGAATGTGTCCGACGAGATGACGAGGCGCTTGCCATCGACATCGACGATCCGCAGCGTCGCGTGCTGGCCGGGGTTGAACGCAAAGATCCCGCCCAATGGCAGTCGCCAGAGCCGGTAGCCGTCCGGCGACAACGTGCACGCGTCAAAGCTGGCGGGCGCGGTCAAGGTGAGCACCTTCCCGCTGTAGCCATCGACGGTGATTTCGGTCGGGGTCGTCGCGACGAAGCCCGGCTGGCGTGCGAGAGCCGCGGCGAGATCGTCGACGGTTGGTCCGGGCTGCGGGGCGAGGAACCCTCGGTCGTGGCACGGATCGGCGTAGATGGTCTGGGACAGCGTGATCTCGATGTACGCGTCTCCGTTTCCAACGGGCGCTCTGTCGAGATATGCCGCGTACGGACCCCCGACCTTGCCAACCCAGCCAGCTGGAACGTTCATCGTGATCGGGATCTGGAATGGATCGCCCGCGAGAAAGGTGCCGGGCTCGGTGACCATCAGCTCCTGCGGGTTGAGAGGGAGTGCCATCGGCGAGGGCGTCGGAGTGGGAGTCGGCGTCGGATGTGGTGATGCCCCCGGCGCGGAGATCCCTCCGCCCTTGGGAATGGCGATCGCGCCGATCACCGCGACCAACGCCACGGCCGCCGTGGCGGCAAGTCGAGCAGGGATATCCATGCTGAGGAACCTCCGCGCCGGCCACGCGGCACGGCGCTGTGGGGTCGCGGGGAGCTGGTCGAGCACGGTGTCCAGGACGCGGTCCGGGAGCGCCGTGGCGCCCTCCTCCAGCCACGACCGAACGATGCGTGTGACGTCGCGATCGGCGCTCACTGGGCAACCTCCTGCGCCGCCGGTCGAGCGTCGGCCTCAAGGGCCGCGCGCAGACCGCGCATCGCGTGATGCAATCGGGATCGGATCGTTCCGACGGGCACGCCGAGCACGTCGGCGACCTGGTCGAGCGGCAGGTCGAGGTAGTGGTGGAGGACCACCACAGCTCGATGGTCGAGGGAAAGCCGACGGAAGCCACGTTCGAGCTGGTCGCGATCGACGACCGAGCTCAATCCCTCCCCGGCCGGCACATTGGCCGCCAGGATGTGGAGGTTTGGCGTCCATTGCCGGGCCCGTCGTCCCTCGGCGTAGCAGGCGCGGACGAGGAGCCGGTACGACCAGGCGTCAAAGCGCGCCGGGTCGCGAAGCTGGGGAAGGTCCCGCCAGATGGCGAGCAGCGCCTGCTGCGTCGCGTCCTCGGCAAGGTCGATGTCGCGCAGGATCCTGTGCGCCACCGCGTGGAGGCGGTCGCCCGAGGCGACGGCAAGGCTCGCGAAGGCCTCCTCGTCACCGCGTTGCGCCCGTCCGATCAGCTCGGCATCCACGCCCGTTCCGCCATAGCGGCATCCGATCAGCTCGAATACTCACAAGGTATGGGCGAGGTCGGAGCCAAGGCGACTCAATTTTCGGCGAGGTCGCCGATGCGCTAGCCGACCCGGACCAGGCGCACCATGAGGCGGTACTGGCTATTCGAGCCGACGCACGTCTGGAGCGTCATGCTCGGCGTGCTCAACGATGCCCAGGCCCACGACGCGGCGGTCGTCGGGGCGACGACCTTCCACCAGATCACGCTGTAGGTGTGGACGGTGCCCCCGCCGTCAGCGTAGATCACCCTCATGCCGGTGTGGAGTCGACCCCCGACATAGGCGTCGTGGAGCGGCTTGAACGTGCTCCAGGCGTGGCCCATCAGGTAGACGTTGTTGTGTCCGGCGCAGCCCCACCGATACACGCCCGCATCGGGCGGCCGGGTGCGCGAGCACGGGAACGACTGGACGGTCTTGTTGATCCCGAGCGAGGGGATCCAGACGTGGTTCCGGCCCTGGTAGCTCGCGCTCGCCGAGTGCCCACCGGAGGACGGTCCCGAACCGGCGGTCGTCGTCGACTTGGTCGACGCGATCGTCTGTGCCCCGTCGGCCCGGCCGATGACGTGCGCGGTCGAGAGGCCCGCCGCGAGGCGCCGGGAGCTGCCGGTGGTCGTCGACGCCGCGGCCCCAGGCGCCGCGTCGGGCCGGCCGTCGGTCGCCCGGCTGTCGGTCGCCTGGCCGGCGGTCGCGGCCGGCGCCGCGACGGCCACCGCGGATGCGGCCGGCATGACCGGCGTCACGGGGGCGAACGTCCGGGCGAGGGCGAGACCCGTGATCTCGGCGGCGAGGACGGCCGCGAGGACGGTCGGAAGCAGGAGCCGGCGAGGCCGGGAGCGTCGGGAAGCCATGTCCCGAGGATCGGCAGCGATCCCGTCCGGCTCCGTGGCTCGGTGGTCCCGGAGCGCGTGGGACGATGGTGCCTGCTGTCACCTCGGTCCGGTCGGGTCCGTTGTGGACAGGGGTGGAGCGGGTCAGTCGCCGGTCCCGGCGGCCTCGGTGACCGCGGCTCGGATGTTGTCCTTGAAGACCGCTCCCCAGGGTCCCTGGCCGGCGACGACGTAGGGCGACGTCTCGACCGACTCGAAGGTCTCGGGGTCCGTGACGAACGACGCCGCGCACTGGTCGATCGACGCCCGGAGTCGCTCGTAGGTCGCCCGATCCCGGAAGATGAAGACGTGGATCCGGACCGTGCTCGACTGGTCGAGGCCGGACGCGTCGAACCCGATCGCGGTCTTTGCGAGGTTCGCGTCGGCGCAGCCGGCGTCACCCGAGGCGATCCCGGTGACCCGGATGCCGTGCAGGCTCAGCTGGCTCGCGATCCCGGGGAACGGCGCGGGCGTCGCGGGTGGCGGCGTCCGCGAGATCGTGCTGCATCCGGCGAGGACGAACGCGACGAGAACGATCGCGGCGCCCATCGCCGCGGGCGCGCGGGCGGCAAGTCGGACAGGACGAAGCCGAGTCCGGTCACGGGGAAGCATCGATCGAGCCTACACCGGGACCGCCGGCGACGCGCCCCGCGTCAGCGCTCGCGCGCCCGCCGCTTCGCGTCGCGCAGGCGCGACAGCGTGTCGCCCTCGTCGGGGACGGGCCCGGCCGCGGCTGGCGCGGGCGCAGGTGCGGGCTTGACGGTGGGCAGCGGCGCGGCCGCCGGCAGCGGCGCGCCTGCGGGCGTGCGCACGGCCGGCGACGCCAGCTTCGACGCGGACGCCGGCGCGGCCACCCGCACCGGCCCTCCGACCGCGGGTGCCGAGGCGTCGTCGCCGCGGAGCATGGCCGCCCGCGCCGCCGACCCCGCCGCGCGATCGCGCGCCGCGAGCATCCCGGCGACCTCGGTCGTGCGCGGCGCCATCGACCGGCGCCAGCCACCGCTCAGCCAGCGCCGCGCGTCGCCGAGCTCGCGCCGACCCACGGAGACCCGGCGCAGGGCGATGTCGAGCGGCCACAGGAGCAGCGCCAGGACCAGGAGCGTCGGCCACAGGTCGGTCGAGGACGCGTTCGTCCGCAGGTCGTGGATCCACGGGTCCGCGGCGGTCTCGATCGCCCGGCCCGCCGTCGCCGAGCGGAGCGTCGCCAGGAACGCGTCGTTCGTGCCGAGGACCCGGTATTCGGCCGGCGTCGGCGCGACGAGCCCGAGCGTCCGCCCGAGCGGCGTCGAGCCCGGCCTCGTCTGCGAGACGCGGATGACGTACGCCCCGCTGTCGATCTCTCCGAGCGGCGCCTCGTAGACGCCGGGTGCGACCTGCGAGAGCCCGATCGCCTTCGAGGTCAGGTCGGGCGTCGTGATCGCGACGGCGGTGGAGTAGAAGTCGCGCGGCGATCCGTCCTCCGCCACGCTCTCGACCCGGAGCTTCGTCTGGTTGCCCTCGGTGACGAACGTCGCCTCGATCCCGCCGGTCTCCTCGCCGGGGAACGTCCAGGACACGAGCTGGCTGAAGAACTTCGAGAACCCGGTCCAGCCGATCCAGCCCTTCGCCCAGCGACCGGTCGAGTCCGACGTCCACGCGACCGACCGGCCGAGGCCGTACTGCCACTGGGCGAGGAGCGGGTCGTCGCGCGGGGTCACGAGGACGGTCTGGGCGGCCGACTTGGCGGTCGTCCCGTTGTAGCCGAGGAGCTGCGGCAGGGCATCGATCCCGCGCAGGATCGGCGACTGCGAGGTCAGGATCGGGTGGAAAGGCTCCTCGACGATCTGCTGGCCGGCGACCTGCTGGGTCTCCTTGAGGAAGATGTCGGGGATGCTCGCGGGGTTGACCGCCGGGTAGAAGCGACCGCCGCCCTGCGAGGCGAGCTTGGCCAGGAACGGGTTCGCGCCACCGCCCGCGCCGACGGTCGAGAGCGTGATCCCGGCCGCCTTCATCCGGGCGATGATCGCGTCGTACTGGCCGGAGGTCGACCATCCGTCGGTCAGCAGGATGATGTGGCGACGGGTCGCGGTCGTCCCCTCGAGCGACTTCACGGCCTGCTCGAGACCGCTGAAGATGTTCGTCTGGCCGAGGGGCTGGATGCCGCCGACCGCGCCGCGCAGGTCGTTGATCCCACCGAGGGGCTGGGTCTGGACGACCCAGTGGGCGGTCTCGTCGAAGGCCACGACGCCGAGCTGGTCGCGGGCCGACATCGCGGCCGCGGCGCGCAGGATCGCCTCCTTGCCGATGTCGACCTTGCGCACGCCGGCGATCCCCGTGCCGCCGCCCGGATTCCCGCCGTTGAACGAGTTGCAGTGGCAGGCGTCCATCGAGCCGGACTTGTCGATGACGACGACGAGCGCGACGTCGGGCTGCTTCTGCTGGTCCTTGACCCCCATGTCGACCGGCAGGGTCTCCTCGACCGGCGTGTCGGTGTAGCCGCCGGCACCGTAGCTCTTCGGCCCGCCGATCATCACGAGCCCCCGGCCGAAGTCCCGCACGTACTGCTGGATGCCGGTGAGCTGGGCGTCGGACAGACGCAGCCGCGAGACGTCGACGAGGACGATCGAGTCCCACGCGAGGAGCCCGTCGACGCCGGACGGGAGCTGCTCCGGGATGAGCGAATCGACCTTCTGGTGCTCGATCTCGAGGGCCGCCACGAGCTCCGTGGCGACCTTGGCGTCGCCGGCCAGCACGAGGACCCGCGGTTCGCCATTGACGATCGTGTCGGAATCGGCCCGGTTGTTCTGGCCGAACGTGTCGCGCCCGGCCTCGACGACCGCCCGGAACGTGTGGAACCCGGTCTCGGTCGGCTTCACGAGGAAGGTGACGTGATTGCTGCCTGCGGCGAGGTCGACGGCCTTCTCCGCGATCTGCCCGCCGTCGGCGTAGAGGCGGATGCGGGCTGGCTGGGCAACGGTCGAGGTGACGTCGACGGAGGCCTCGATCTCCTCGCCGATCTTCGAGGTCGACGGCGTCGTGAGGCGATCCACGACGACCTCGTCTGCAGCGCCGAGGCCGATCGCCCGCGTCTCGATCTGGATCCCGCGGGCCGCGGCGAGCGCGGCCTCGCTCTGGCCCGAGCCGGTCGTGTCGTTGCCGTCCGAGAGGAGGACGATCCGCTTCTGGGCGTCGTCGGGGAAGAGCGCCGAGGCGAGGCGGAGGGCGGCCCCGATGTCGGTGGCCGAGCGGACCGGCGTCGTCGCGATCCGGTCGATGTCGCGGACCTCGGCCGGCAGCCGCTCGACGAGGGCCGCCCGCCCGAAGCCGACGATGCCGGCGACGTCACCCTCGGGCATGACCTTGAGGCTGTCGCGCAGCCAGGTCAGGGCGTCCTCGCGGCCGGCGGTCCCGACCGAGTCGGACAGGTCGACCACGAACACCGTCGCGAGGCGATCGACGGGGAGCACGAGCCGGAAGCCGGCCAGGGCAAGCACGAGCGCGGCGAGCACGACTCCGCGGACGACGAGCGCCACCCGCCGCCGGCCCAGCCCGACGCGGCGTCGCGAGGCCAGGTGCAGCCCGACGGTGAGCAGCAACGCCGGGATGAGGAGCAGGAGTGCCTGGGGCGCGTCGAAGTCGATGCCCATCAGGTCAGGCTCCGCCCGTCCGCCGGAGCCGCCCGGTCACGCGCCGCCACATCCGAAGCACGGCGTCGCGGTGATAGAGCGACCACTCGACGCACAGCCCGACGAGGACGAGGAGGACGATCGGGATCCACAGCTCGTCCCGGGCATTCGGCCGGCCGGCCGCCGGATCGATCGCCGCGGCCGGCCCGCCGGACGCGCCGGGTTCGCCGGAGGCACCCGGCGCGATCCGGGCCTTGCCCAGGTCCTCGAGCACCCGGTTCGGACCCGGCGCGATCGCCGACTCGTCGACATCGAAGAGATCGACCGCGAACCTGATCGGCGCGGACGCGTCGACGCCCTGGCCGAGGCCGCCGCTCGCTCCGGCCGCCGGCGATGCCGCTCCCGACGCCGCCGGCGGCGATGGTGCGGCAGACGACCGGGCCGAGGCCCCGGCCGCCCCGGATGCGGCGGGAGCGGCGATCGGGGTGGCGACGTAGATCCCGAGCTGGTCGGTCCGGGTGTAGGTGACCGTCAGTCCGCCGGCCGCACCGGGCAGCAGGTCCACCGCATTGCCGTCGGGGGCGACGACGTGGAGCCCGGCCGCGCCGGCGGGCACCGTCAGGACGACCGGGTCGCCGGGCTTGACGGCCGTCGTCGGGGCGGCGGACCCGCCGAGCAGCTCGCCGGTCAGGTTGGCCAGCAGAATCGGAAACGCCACCTCGAGCGGCAGGTCGGACTGGCGCGGCTCGAACGCCAGGACGGCCGTCGGCAGGCCGGCCCGGACGCCGGAGTAGAGGAGGGGCGCTCCCTTGGGGCCCGGGATGACCGTCCGGGCCCAGGCCGGCAGCGTCATCTTCTGGGCCTTCGCGATGTGGGTCGTCGAGAGATCGACGTAGCGGAGGATCGGCTCGTCCGTCCCGAGCGTCGCGATCCCGGGGTTCGTGAGGGTCCCGGTGACCTCGCCGAGCCCGCTCGACGTCGGTGGCGCGATCGCAAGGATCGGCGTCGAGGGCAGCGTCGCCGGAACGGTCCCCTCGAAGATGATCAGGTCCCACGAGGTGCCGTCCTTGCGAACGGCGCCCGCCGGATACTCGGCGGGCGTCAGGCCGAACAGGCGGCTGTTCGGCAGGTATGAGAGCGCCGTCTCGAGGTACGGGTCGCCCGGGCCGACGAGAAGGATGTTCCGATCGCGGACCGGCGGGACCACGGCCCAGGCTCGATCGTCGATGGCGAGGAGATCGGGCCGCGCGGTCGTGTCGGCGGCGTCGCCGGCGACGAGCCGGACGTCGAGGATCGATGCATCGGCGGGGACGTCATCGATGATCACGTCGGCCCGGGCCTGGGGGTCGATCGTGATCGTCCGGGTCTCGAGGAGCCGGTCGTCGCCCCAGACTTCGACGCGCCGGGTCGCGGACTCGAGATCGAGATTGGCGACGCTCACGAACACGGACCGGGTGAGGGTCGGGGAGGTCCGGACGGCCAGGGCGACGATCGCCTGGTTCCGGCTGCCCCGGGCATCGCCGACGCGGAGGACGCGGATCGGCGCGTCGACCTTCGTCGTCGGCGGAACCGCCAGGGCGGCGTCGGTGGCGACGAGGACCTCGGCGTCCCCCGACTGGATCGCGAGCTGCTGGGCGAGCGCGAGGGCGTCGCCGAGGTCGCCCCGGCTCACCGTCGGCCGGATCGACTCGATCGCCTGGCGCACCCGGCCCAGGTCGCTCGTGCCGGTGGTGACGATCCGGGCCGTCCTTCCTGCCTCGATCACGCTCACCTTGCCGCCGCTCGGCAGGTCCTTGAGAGCGTCGATGGCTGCCTGCTTGGCGGCGCCGAGACGGTCGGGCGGAACGTCGGTGGCCGCCATGCTCGCCGAGGTGTCGACGATGACGACGAGGTCGCGGGCGAGCCCGGCCGGCCGCTCGACGAACGGCCGCGCGGCGAGGAACGCGAGGATCGCGACGAGCAGCAGCTGGAGGAGGAACAGGAGGCTGCGACGGAGCTTCTGCCATGGCGCATTCGCCTCGACGTCGGCCGCCAGCCGCTGCCACAGCAGGGTCGAGGGCACGATCGTCTCGGTCCGCCGCAGCCGGAGCAGGTACATCGCCACGACCGCCGGCACGAACAGCAGGCCGAGCAGCGCGAGCGGGCTGGCGAACGGCATCAGTCCGCCTCAGCCGAGGACTCGGCGCCGGCGGAGCTCGGCGAAGATCAGCTCGTTGAGCGGCACATCGGTCGAGAGGTCGACATAGGTCGCCTGGCGTCGCGCGGCGAGCTGGGCGAACGATTCCTTCCAGGCCGCGAGCCGGCCGCGGTACGCGTCGATCGTGGCGAGGTCGGCCGTCACGTCGATGCTCTCGCCGGTCTCGACGTCGACGAGCCGCAGATCGCCCTCGAGCGGCGGATCGAGCTCGTCCGGCGACAGCACGTGGAGGACGATCAGCTCCGAGCGGGTCGAGGCGAGCTCGCGGATGATCCGATCGGCCGCGGGGTCGAGCAGGTCGGAGATCAGGATCACGACGCCGCGGCCGGTCAACTGAGCCGCCGCATGGCGAGCGGCGGCCACCAGGTCGGTCGGGCCCTCGGCGGCGCTGATTGCCGACAGGTCCGCGAGCAGCCGGAACACCCGACCGGACCCGCGCAGCGCGGTCCGTCGCCGAGCCGACCGGCCGCCGAGGACGCTCACCGCGACCTTGTCCTCCGACGCGAGCCCGATGTACCCGAGAGCGGCCGCCGCCCGTTTCGCGAACTGGAGCTTGTCCGGGCGCCCGCTGGCCATCGACTTGGACCCGTCGAGGAGGATCGTGATCGTCACGTCCTCCTCTTCGATGAACAGCTTGACGAAGAGCTTCTCGAGCCGGGCCAGGACGTTCCAGTCGAGCTGGCGGAGGTCGTCCCCGAGGGCGTACTCGCGATAGTCGGCGAACTCGACCGACTGGCCGCGCTTGACGCTCCGCCGGCCGCCCTTCAGCCCACCTCGGACGGGCGCCCGCATCAGGAGGAGGAGCCGTTCGAGCTGGCGGAGGAATGTCTCGTCGAACACCGTGGGATCCACGTCGCTCGGAAGGAAGGCGGGCTTGCCGTCAGGACCCTTCGCGGCCGGCGCCGGCGGGCCGGAGGTGGCCGTGCGCGCGCCGGCCGCAGCGCGATCCGGCTCACGCCCGTCGGTCATCGTCATCGCTCGGCGCGCCGGATCGCGCGGGCTACTCGACCGCCGGCGGGGCGACCGAATCGAGGATCGTCCGGACCGCAGCCTCGGTCGTGATCCCTTCGGCCTCGCCCTCGAAGTTGAGGATGATCCGGTGGCGCAGCGAGGGCAGTGCCGCGGCCCGGATGTCGTCGACCGACACGTTGAAGCGTCCGTCGAGGAGGGCGAAGATCTTGCCCGCCGTGACCAGCGCCTGCGCGCCCCGCGGCGACGCCCCGTAGCGGACGTACTCGCGCACGAGCTCCGGCGCGCGCGGCTGGTCCGGATGGGTGGCCGCGAGGATGCTGACCGCGTAGGCCGTGATGTGCGGCGCGATCGGGACGGCTCGGGCGAGCCGCTGCATCTCGACGATCTCCTCGGCCGTCGCCACCTTCTGAGCACGGACCGCCTCGGCGCCGGTCGTCCGGTCCATGATCGAGATCAGGTCCTCCTCCGACGGGAACGGGACCATGACCTTGAACAGGAACCGGTCGAGCTGAGCCTCCGGCAGGGGATACGTCCCCTCCATCTCGAGCGGGTTCTGGGTGGCGAGGACGAAGAACGGGGGATCGAGCGGGTATCGATTGCGGGCGACCGTGACCTGGTGCTCCTGCATCGCCTCGAGCAGGCTCGACTGCGTCTTCGGCGTCGCCCGGTTGATCTCGTCGGCGAGGACGAGGTTGGCGAAGATCGGACCGGGCTGGAACTTGAAGACGCGCTGGCCGCCCTCCTCGATGAGGATGTTCGTGCCGGTGATGTCGGCCGGCATCAGGTCCGGCGTGAACTGGATCCGGTTGAAGGTGCAGTCGATGACGTCGGCGATCGTCCGGACGAGCATCGTCTTGCCGAGGCCGGGAACGCCCTCGAGGAGGACGTGGCTGTTGGCGAGGAGTCCGGTCAGGGTCTGGCGGACGAGGTCGCGCTGGCCGACGATGACCCGGCCGACCTCGGCCTCGATCGCCTTGGCGCGTTCGGCGAAGGCTTCCGGGGCGAGGCGCTGGCCGCTCGGCGCGGCATCCGTGGCGGTCGAGGCGTTCATCCGATCCTCCGGGACGTGGTCGTGGTCGTGGTCGTGGCCGGGCCGCTGACGATCGGCCGGGTCACTGCCGCGGATCGAGCGAGCTGAAGTAGTCGCGGACGTAGTCCTTGATCGAGAGCGGGACATAGTTGCGGTCGAGGCTCGTGAGGGCGAACTGGTAGAAGTCCGAGAAGACCTGCTGGTACGGGATCGAGGCCCCGTTGTTCTGGCCCTGTCCGCTCTGGTTGCCCTGCTGGGTCTGGCCGTCGCCACCGGTGCCGGCGACGTACGACGGGTCACCCGGCTTGCCCAGCCCCTGGAAGTCGGCGATGTTCGTCAGGTCCGGACCGAGCGTTGCCGCGCGGTTGGCGCCGGTCGGGGCGCCCGGGGTCGCGTTGCCGCCGGTCGCCTGGCCGAGCGACCGGGCGCTCGAGCCGCCACCACCGATCTGGCCGCCCTGGTTCTGGCCCTGACCTTGCCCCTGGCCCTGACCTTGCCCCTGACCTTGCCCCTGGCCCTGACCTTGACCCTGACCTTGCCCCTGGCCCTGACCTTGACCTTGCCCCTGGCCCTGACCGGGCTGGCCGCTCTGACCCG
>DATNBW010000072.1:0-3656 GCA_035607275.1 Verrucomicrobiia bacterium
TCCGCTACACGAGCGGGCCGGCGGTCGAGCGGGCCGGCGACCTGGCCGCGATCCTCACGGCCCTCGACGAGCGCGACGTCCTGTTCATCGACGAGATCCATCGGCTCAACCGGGCGGTCGAGGAGATTCTCTACCCGGCGATGGAGGACTACGCGCTCGACGTGATGATCGGCAAGGGGCCGAGCGCGCGGAGCCTGCGCCTGAACCTGAAGCCGTTCACGGTCGTCGGGGCGACGACGCGCGCCGGACGGATCTCGAGCCCGCTGCGCGACCGGTTCGGGGCGACGTACCGGCTCGATTTCTACGAGGAAGACGACCTGGCCGCGATCGTCGATCGGTCGGCCCGGATCCTCGATGTCGCGATCGACGATGCCGCAGCCCGGGCCATCGCCCGCCGCGGCCGGGGCACGCCGCGGATCGTGAACCGCCTCCTGAAGCGAACCCGCGACCACGCCCAGGTCCATGGCAACGGCCGCGTCGACGAGGCGACCGCGACCGCCGCGATGCGCCAGATGGAGATCGACGACGAGGGCCTCGACTCGACCGACCGCAAGCTCCTGGCCGCGATCATCCAGAAGTTCGCGTCGGGTCCCGTCGGCGTCCAGGCGCTGGCCGCCGTGCTCGCCGAGGAGGTCGAGACGATCGAGGACGTGTACGAGCCGTTCCTCCTCCGGCTCGGATTCCTCGATCGCACGCCACAGGGCCGGATCGCGACCGAGGCGGCCCGCAACCATCTCGCCCGCCTCGGCTACGAGATCCCGCCGCCGCGCCGCGCGGAGCCCGAGCTGGTCGGGCTATGGGACCCGCCGATCGAGACCGGCATCGACGCCGGCTCCGCGGAAGCGCCCGACGGGTGACCGGCGCCGCACGCTTCAGCGTCGAGGTGCCACCGCCCGCGAGCGGAGCGACCCGGGCCCGCGTCGGTCGCCTCGAGCTGACCCACGGCGTGGTCGAGACGCCGCAGTTCATGCCCGTCGGCACGAACGCGACCGTCAAGGCCCTCCATCCGGATGACATCCGCGAGGTCGGGGCGTCGATCATCCTCGCCAACACGTACCACCTGTACCTGCGGCCCGGACACGAGCGGATCGCCCGGCTCGGCGGGCTCCACCGGTTCATGGCCTGGGACGGTCCGATCCTGACCGATTCCGGCGGCTTCCAGGTCGTGTCGCTCGGCGACCTCCGGGTGGTCGACGAGGACGGAGTGACGTTCCGCAGCCACCTCGACGGCTCGACCCACCGGTTCACGCCGGAGCTGGCGACGGAGGTCCAGGAGGCGCTCGGCTCGGACATCGCGGTCGCCTTCGACCAGCCCGTGTTCCCGAGCTCGCCGCGCGAGGTCGTCGCCGACGCCACCGCGCGGACGCATCGCTGGGCGGAGCGCTCGCTGGCCGCCCACACCCGATCGGACCAGGCCCTGTTCGGGATCGTCCAGGGCGGCCTCGAACCGGATCTCCGGGCCGAGAGCACGAGGTTCATCGCCTCCCTGCCGTTCGACGGGATCTGCCTCGGCGGGCTGGCCGGCGACGAGACCCCCGCGCAGCGCAACGCCGCGCTCGACGTCGCCGTCCCGCTGCTCGACGACGACCCGCGGCCGCGCTACCTCATGGGGCTGGGCTCGCCGGCGGACCTCCTCGACGCGGTCCAGCGCGGCGTCGACCTGTTCGATTCGGTGTTGCCCGCACGGGTCGCCCGGAACGGCCAGCTGTGGGTGCCGGGCGGCCGCCTGAACCTCCAGAACGCCCGCTATCTCGACGACCCGACACCTGTCCAGGCGGACTGCCCGTGCCTCCTCTGCCGAACGTTCTCGCGGGCCTACCTGGCCCATCTGTTCCGTGCGAAGGAGCTCCTCGCGTACCGTCTCGCGACTTGTCACAACCTGACCTTCACCCTAGACTTCATGCTCAGGATCCGCACCGCGATCCGGTCCGGAACCTTCCCCGCGGCGTTGCCCGATCTGGCTTTGCGCGCCGGTCGGTCGAGCGGCAGTGAAGACGCGGTGCAGTCCGCGTGAATGGTCAGTCGGTAGCCTGCAGTCCACCCCGGAGGAGCATCGATGGCGTCTCGAGATCGTCCGCGGAAGGAACAGAAGAAGAAGCCCAAGGACCGGTCCGGTCAGCCGAAGCTGACGTCGCTCTCGGAGCCGCCGCCGCAGCAGGCGGAGCTGATCCGGAAGCCACGCAAGGAAAAGCCGGTTCGCGAGGAAGACACCGACGAGGGTTGACCGCCCGAGGTCTCGCCCGGGAGCGCGACCTGTCGGTCCAGAAGCCATCGACAGGAGCGTGACGGACCCATGGCGTTGATTGGAGAGCGGGCCGCGGACGAGCGGAACGGCAACGATCGCACGACCGACCGTGCCCAGGCCGAGCGGACCAAGGCCGTCGCGGCGGCCATCGCGACGATCGAGAAGCAGTTCGGGACGGGCTCGATCATGAAGCTCGGCTCGGGCTCGATCCAGGCGATCGACGTCATCCCGACCGGATCGATCGCGCTCGATCTCGCGCTCGGTGTCGGCGGCATCCCGCGCGGCCGGATCACCGAGATCTTCGGACCGGAGTCATCGGGCAAGACGACGATCTGCCAGCACGTGATCGCCGAGGCCCAGCGCCGCGGCGGGGTGGCGGCCTTCATCGACGTCGAGCACGCCCTCGACCCGGCCTATGCCCGGGCCTGCGGGGTGAACGTCGACGAGCTCCTCGTCAGCCAGCCGGACACCGGCGAGCAGGCGCTCGAGATCACCGAGACCCTGATCCGCTCCGGCGGCATCGATTGCGTCGTCGTCGACTCCGTCGCCGCTCTCGTTCCGCGGGCGGAGATCGAGGGCGAGATGGGCGACAGCTTCGTCGGCATCCAGGCCCGGTTGATGAGCCAGGCGCTCCGGAAGCTGACCGGCGCCGTGTCGCGCTCGAACACCTCGTTGATCTTCACCAACCAGCTGCGCGAGAAGATCGGGGTGATGTTCGGCAACCCGGAGACGACGCCCGGCGGCCGCGCCCTGAAGTTCTACGCCAGCGTCCGGCTCGACATCCGCCGGATCGAGACGATCAAGACCGGCACCGAGTCGGTCGGCAACCGGGTCCGGATCAAGGTCGTGAAGAACAAGGTCGCGCCGCCGTTCCGGGTCGCCGAGTTCGACGTGATGTACGGCGAGGGCGTGTCCAAGGAGGGCGGGCTGCTCGACGTCGGCGTCGCGATGAGCGTCGTGACGAAGACCGGCGCCTGGTTCACGTTCGACGAGACCCGTCTCGGTCAGGGTCGCGAGGCGTCCAAGGACTTCCTCCGCGCCAACCCGGACATCGCCGCGGTCATCGACACCCGGATCCGGGGCAAGATCAACGCGGTCGACCTGCCGGTCGAAGGGATCGCCGAGGCCGAGTAGTCGGTGGCTCGACGGCGGGAGCGCGAAAGCTTCGCGGAGGGTCGCGAGCGGCGAGCCGCGGTCGACGACCCGGCGACCGTCCTCGAGGCCGCCGGGCGGTTCCTCGAGGCGCGCTCGCGCTCGACGGCCGAGGTTCGGCGTCGGCTCGGCCGGGCCGGCTATCGGCCGGAGCTGGTCGAGGGCGCGATCGCCAGGATGATCGAGCTCGGACTGCTCGACGACGAAGCAATCGGCCGCGCCTGGGTCGAATCGCGCGACCGGGCCCGACCGCGCGGGG
>DATNBW010000084.1:0-10283 GCA_035607275.1 Verrucomicrobiia bacterium
GTCGCGGCGAGACCGGTCGGCGGATCGAGGGTGTCGGTCGAGATCGCCTTCGTGCTCGTCGCCAGATCGGTCAGCCGGGCGAGCGAGACGCCGGTCGTGGACGCGAGCAGCATCGGCACGAGGATCGCGGCCACGATGAGGCCCGATCGGCGGCGATCCATTCGGTCAGTCGCTGACCGGACGGCCGTGTCCGCGTCCGGACAGCCAGCGCGCACGCCGCCGTCGGACCGCATGCGACCGGTCGATCTGCTGGCGGACGGTCGGCCGGGTTGCGTCGCCCGTGCCTGCCGCCGAGCCCATCGCCGCCCCGGCCGGCCACGCCGGGCCGAGACCGTTCGCGAGCGTCATCCGGGTCGGGCGCGCCGGAATCGGCTCACCTCGGGTGATCTCCAGGTCGAGGGCCCTGCGGCGTGACGGATCGACGCCCGCCGGCGCGTCCGGCAGCGATCCATCGCGGCGACGGACCGACCGCGTGTCGGGCTCGAGCGACTCGAGGAGCCAGGCGATGGCCAGGAGGGTCGCGGCGAGTCCGACGACGAAGATCACGCCGACCGGGATCGACAGGAGGGCCAGCAGGTAGCCGGCGAACGGGACATTGAGCTCGACCCGGCCGATGATCGCGCTGACCGGGACGAGGGTCGGGTCAGGGACGGGGTTCGAATCGCCCTTGGTCCGGATCCAGCGGCCGTCCGCACGATCGACGACGGCGACGATCCGGTGGGTGTAGGTGGTCCGCTCCGGACCGATCTGCATCGACACGACGTCGCCGACGGCAAGCGTTGCCGGATCGACGGGTTGGACGACGATCGCCGCCCCGAGATGGATTGCCGGCTCCATCGAGCTGCCGCCGATGACGATCGACTGGCGGCCGACGAGCGGGGCGCCCTTGCCGAGGAGCACCCCGAACAGGACGACGAGGATGAGGGCCAGCAGGCCGATGTCGACGATCCGGCGCAGCACCGTCGTGGCGCCCGCGAGGATCCTCATGGCGATGTCCTCCACGAACCGAACGTTCGACCCTGGGCGTTGCGACCCCGCGGAGCCGGGGTTCGGACGGTCCGCGACGCCAGGGCGGGCGTCATGCCGGATCCGTCACGTGGGCCCGCCGGAATGCAACCGAGCTGCGACCCGCCCACGAGGGCGAGCCGCAGCCGGTGGTGCAGCCGGTGAGTCGAGTTATGGGTTGTTCGCGGTCTGCTCGGCGTCGAAGGTGAAGGTCACGGCCGAGCTCACGCCCTGGAACGTGTTCCCCGTCGACAGGGGGAGGCTGACCCGGAAGCAGAGGACCTCGCTGGCCCCGGCCGCCAGGTTCCGGTCACCGGCGTTCGCGCCCTGGGCGCTGCTGCCGATGGCCGCTCCGTTGAGGGTGGTGATCGCCAGGACGGACGTCCCGGTGAAGGCCGCACAGCCGCCGCCGCCGTCCTGGGTCTTCACGGTCAGCTGGAGCTGCGAGCCGAGGGCATTGGTGGCCACCGTCGACATCGCGTAGCGCAGGTCGCCCGTGCCGGCGTTCGTCACGGTCAGGGCCTGGGTCGCGGTATCGCCCGGCATCATGTTGGTGACGGCCGTCAGGACCGCCGGGCTCACGCTGACGTCGATCGTCCCGGTCGAGAACGCCCACGTCGAGGTCGCGCTGTCGGTGAACTGGGCGAGCGAGATCGTGCCCGCGCCGACCGTCAGGATCGAGATCGCTCCGAGGAGGGCGACCATGCCGCGGCGCCGCTTCCGGCGACGCTCGATCTGGTGATCCGTGAGCTGGGTGTCCATGGAGATGAGTCCCTTTCCCGGTGCTGGTCCGGCCCGATATGGGCTTGCCTGCGCCTCGCGGCGGCCGCGAGACGAGCGCGCTCGATTCGGGCGAGGGGTATCGCGTTGCCCGAACGGGTGACGCCGTTCAGGCGCAGTGAACGAAATGAATGACGTAGGTCGCTACAGGACCACAGGACCAGCGCCACCCGTACCTTGGTCACATCCAGTCGAGTGAGGAACCGGCCGAAAAGGAGCAGTGCGCGGACGCCGGCGGTCGGGGCCGCCGCGCACCACGGTTCCGGCGCGACCCGGGACGATCGTCCCGGCCGGATTCGAGGGCGGCTGCGGACGCCCCCGCACCTCACCGGACGGACCTCGCGGGGCGATGCCGGCGGCGACCCGGACTAGTCGGTCGTCCCACCGCCGTCGCCGGCGAGCCGCTCGTCGTAGCGCCGATCGCGCCAGGCGAGGGCAGCCTTCAGCCCGTCGCGCCGGACGATCGCGTCGAACTCGCGGGCGGTGGTGCTCATGTTCACGAAGGACTGGAGATCGAGCCCCATCTCGACCGCGGCCGCGAATCCGGCGGCGTCCATCGCCCGGTTGAGCATCAGCTTCGTCGGGGCCATCACGTCCGGCGGCACGCGGGCAAGCTTCCCGGCCAGCGCGTCGACCTCGTCCGCGAGGCGCTCGCCTGGCACGACCCGGTTGATCAGGCCGATCCGCTCGGCCTCCGCCGCATCGATCAGGTCGCCGGTCATCAGCAGCTCGCGGGTCCGCTTCTGGCCGATGACGAACGGCATGAGCAGCGTGACCGGCGCCGACCCGAACCGGATCTCGGGCTCGCCGAGCCGGGCCTCGTCGGCCGCGACGATCAGGTCGCAGGCCATCGCCAGCTCGAGACCGCCCGCCAGCGCATAGCCGTGGACCTGGGCGACGACGGGCTTCGGGCAGGACCAGACCGCGAGGGTCGCGGCGACGTCGCGGGCAAGCACGTCGCGCCATGCCCAGGCGCTCGCCGGTGCCTCCTCGGACAGGTCGTAGCCCGAGCAGAATGCCCGCCCCGCGCCGGCGATGACGACGACCCGGACGCGATCGTCGGCCGCGGCCTCGGCGATCGCGTCGGCCAGGGCGTCGCGCAGCTCGGCGCTGATCGCGTTGAGCTTGGCCGGCCGGTTCAGGACCAGCCGGACGCCCCACGAGGTCGGCTCGACGAGGAGGACGGGTTCGACGTCGGTCACGCCGGACGGCCCCCGACCGGCGCGTAGCCGCGGACGTGGTCCACGACGAACCGGATCGGCGCCTCACCCGGCCCGACCGCGCGGGAGACGTACACGCCGAGCATCAGCTGCATCTCGTAGTCGGGCGCCTGGCGGCTCGACTTCACCGTCCGGCCGTCGACGTCGTAGTCCACCCGACCCGGGCTCCAGCTCACACCGAAGTCGTGCGGCCGGCGCAGATCGAACGCCACCTCGACCTGCTCGAAGTCATCGACCAGCCGCGGGTCGCCGAACGGGTGGATGCCCATGCCGACCCGACCCGCCGCGAGCCCGACGTCGCGGCCGAAGATCTCGCACACGCAGATCTCGGCGGACCGGTCCGGCTCGTCCTCGAAGCCGATCATCCAGAGCGCGACCATCGCGTCGGGATGGTCGACCGCACTCAGACGGGTCTCGATCCGGCCGAAGCGCGGCGTGTAGAGACGGAGCGTCGGCTGGGCTTCCCGAACGACGAGACCCGGGTGGAATCGATGCTGCCCGATCGACGATCCGACCGGACCGGCGAACATTCCGGTCTGGATCGACGAGACCCGCGTGTCGCCGTCGTCCGCGGGGTTCCACGGCTGCTGGTCCGGCGCGATCTCGAGCGCAAGGCGCCCGCCGTCGACGCGATACCGGGCCGCGGCCCGCTCGCGCGAGCTCCAGTGGGCCAGGTAGTGCGGGACCCAGCGCGCGGGATCGAGCCGGCCGAGGTCGAACCCGTCGCTGAACTCGGGCGGGCGACCGGCGCTCGCGGCTCCTCGACCGGCGCTCGGGGCTCCTCGACCGGTGCTCACGGCTCCTCGACGACGACCAGGGCGTCCACCGCGGCCGTGCCGCCCGGACCGGAGATGACGGGGTTGGCGTCGATCTCGACGATCGTCGGATCGGCGGCCAGGAGGCGCCCGAGACGGACGATCCCGTCGATGACGGCCGGGCGATCGATGCCGGGGCGGCCGCGGACCCCGGCGAGAACGGCCGCGCCGTGCAGCTCGTCGAGCATCGCCGCGGCGTCATCCTCGTCGACCGGGGCGAGACGGACCGCGACGTCGTCCAGCACCTCGGCGAGGATCCCGCCGAGCCCGACGACGACCAGCGGCCCGAACGACGGATCGCGCCGGCCGCCGAGGATCAGCTCGATCCCGTCCAGCTGGCGGCTGACGAGGAGCCCGCGCCGCGCCGCGCCGTCGGGCAGCGAAATTGCCAGCAGTTCGGCCGCCGCAGACCGCAGACCCGCCTCGTCGGCGATCCCGATGCGGACGCCCCCGATGTCCGACTTGTGCGCCAGCCCGATCGCGTCGAGCTTCAGGACGACCGGAAAGCCGATCGTGTTCGCCCGGGCCACGGCCTCGTCGGCATCGGCGGCCGGATCGGGCGACACGACCGGGATTCCGGCGGCGTCGAGGCGGGCCAGGCTCGCGAGCTCCGGCAGGGCCCGGCCGGCGGACGGGGTGACTGCCCCGGCGGCGACATCGGCGTCGGCGTCGAGCAGGCCGGGAACCGCCGGGTCGTGACCGAGCGGCGTCCGATCCGACGCGAGCGCCGGCCAGCCCTCGCGAACCGGCCCGCGCTCGAGGCGACGCTCCTGCCGTGCCTCCCATCGGGCGACCGCGGCGATCGCGGTGAACGCCTCGGCGGCCCCGCGCAGGATCGGCACGCCACCGCCGGCGCGGAGGGCATCGGCGATCTCGGGCGTCGGCTCACCGGACGTGAGCGAGACGAAGACCGGCAGGATCTCCGGACGATCGCGGGTTGCGGCCAGGAGCGGCGCCGTCACCTCGAGGGCGGTCTCGACCTCCGACGGCAGCGATCGATACGGGAAGTCGTGGACGATCGCGAGGACGTCGTACGCGCCGGACGCGGCGAACGCCTCGAAGGCGGCGGCATAGGCCGTCGGCGCGTCGGTCGCACCCCACGGGTCGAGGGGATTGCCGATGTAGCCGAGGGTCGGCAGGGCGGCGAGGATGGCCGACCGGGCGGGAGCAGGCACGTCCGGCAGGTCGATCCCCGTGCGCGGTGCGAGGTCGGCGATCAGGGACGCCTCACCGGTCGACACGGTCACGACGCCCGTCCGTCCCCGCCCGGCCCGCCGGCCGAGCCTCCGGCAGCCGGCGACCAGCTCGGCCGTCTCGAGCAGCCGGTCGAGGTCGTCGCAGACGATCACGCCGGCCGCGGCGAGCGCGGCGTCCGTCGCCCGCGCCTCGCCCGCGAGCGACCCGGAATGGGCGATCGCCGCCGCCTGTGCCTGGCGGCTGCGGCCGACCTTGACGGCCATGATCGGCTTGCCCAGCTCGAGCGCCCGGTCGGCCAGGGCCAGGAACCGCTCCGGTCGTTTGAAGCCCTCGACGAACAGGATGACGGCCTCGGTCTGGTCGTCGTCGATCGCGTGGCCGAGGAAGTCGCACACGTCCAGGACGACCTCGCTGCCGCAGCCGACGATCCGCGAGAAGCCGATCCGATTGCCCGAGTGGATGAAGGCGTCGGTGACCGAGCCGGACTGGGCGATGCCGGCGACGCCTCCGCGGGGCAGCCACGGGTTGATGTCGCCGATGTAGGTCGCGCTGTTCGACGTCAGGTCGACGAGGCCCATGCAGTTCGGGCCGAGCAGGGCGATGCCGTGCCGGATCGCGAGCTCGCGGACCTCGCGCTGCATCCGGGCCGCGGCCGCACCGCCCTCGACGACGCCGCCGCCCGGGATGATCACCGCCGGCACGCCGGCGGCGGCGGCATCGGCGACGACCGCCGTCGCGCGCGCCGTGCCGACCGCGACGAGGACGACGTCGGGCACTTCGGGCAGGTCGGCGATCGAGGGGTAGCAGGGCTGGCCGTCGAGCTCGTCGTAGCGCGGATTGACGAAGTGGCAGCGCGTCCCGCTGTCGAGGACCCGGAGGTTGTTGCGGACCGTGCGCGCGATGCCTCCCCGGGCCGACGCGCCCACGACCGCGATCGAGCGCGGCGCGAAGAGCGGCCCGAGGCTGATCGCCGGCGGCGTCGGCGCAGCGCGTGTGCGATCGGGTGCCGCCACCGGAGGCGTCCCGTCCGTCGTCGCCGCCGGCTCGATCATCCGACGACCCGCTCGACGCCGCGCTTCTCGAGCGCTCGGGCGACGATCAGCCGCTGGATCTCGGAGGTGCCCTCCCAGATCCGGTCGACGCGGAGCTCGCGGAGGTAGCGCTCGGCCGGGAACTCGCGCATGTAGCCGCGGCCGCCGAAGACCTGGACGACCCGGTCGGCGCAGCGCCACGCCGCCTCCGAGGCGAAGAGCTTCGCGAGCGACGCCTTGGCATGGACCACCTTCGGGTCGGCGCCGGCGTCGGCGAGGGCGGCCGCTTCCCGGGTGAGCAGGCGGGCTGCCGCCGCGTCCGCGGCCGAGTCGGCGAGCGGGAACGACACGCCCTGGAAGTCGTAGATCCGCTGGCCGAACTGGACCCGGTTCGTCGCCCACTCGACGCCGAGCGTGAGGAGGCGCTCCATCGCTCCGGCACAGCGCGCCCCGATGTGGATCCGCTCCTCGACGAACCACTCGTTCGTCAGCTCGTCGGCGCGGCCGATCCCGCCGAGGATCGCCGACGCGGGCACCCGGACGTCCTCGAGCACGAACTGCGGGTGGCGATCGGCAAAGGTGTGGGTGTAGTCGGGGTCGTGCTTCATCGTCACGCCGGGCAGGTCGTAGTCGACGAGGAAGAGCGTCGGCTGCGCCTCCCGCCCGCCGGGCCCCGCGTCGTCCCCGCCGACGAGGCAGTGGAAGATCATGAAGTCGGTCTCGTCCGGCGGCCCGGTCACGAACCACTTCTCGCCGTTCAGGACGTAGTCGCCGGTCGACGGATCCCGGACCGCGCGCGCCTCCAGGGTCCGGGCATCGGAGCCCGCGTTCGGCTCGGTGATCGCGTAGCCGCCGAACCGCTCGCCGCGCAGGCTGGGCTCGAGATAGCGCCGGCGCTGGTCGGCGTCGGCGTGGATCAGTGCGTTGTAGGCGCCGGGGATGAACGACCACAGGCCGCCCGTCGCCTGGCCGAGCTGCTCGTGGACGATGACCTGCTCGAGGACGGTCCAGCCCTGACCGCCGAGCTCGCGCGGGAACGAACCGCCGTGGATGCCGGCCGCGATCGCGGCGCGCTTGAGCTGGTCCCGGGTCTCCGCCGGGAGACGCCCGCCGGCCCGCTCGAACGCGACCTCGAGCGGCTGGAGGACGTCGACGACGTAGGCGCGCGCCCGGGCCCGGAGCTCGAGCTGGGCGTGCGTCAGGCTGAGGTCCACCGCCCGAGAATGACCGGCCGATCGGTCGGCCGCGCCGCGCGTCCCGGGTCGCGCGACGGCGAGGGGCTCGACAAACTTCCCCAATGTTGAGGATGGCCCAAACGGAAGCGGTGTGCCACGGTCCGCGCATGAGAAGCCTCCGTCGCTCGCAACGTTGACCGCACACATGGAACGTCCGGACACGCTTGTGATCGATGACCAGCGGACATTCAGGTTTCCGGCGGTCTACGCGCGCACGGTTGCGGAGGGGATGTCCCGGCTATCCGAGCGGACGTGGAACGAACTCTGGCTGGACTACAACCTGGGCTCCGGCGTGACGATCGAGCCCATTCTTGACGCGCTCGAAGATCGAGCGTTCCGAGGGAGCCCATTTCCGATCGGCCAGATCTTCGTCCACACGTCCGGACCGGCCGAGGGCGAAGCGATGGTCGCAGCGCTATCGCCGTGGTATCCCGTTCGTCGCGTCGTCGCGCACTCGTATCGAGCGGAGCCGCCTAGCTCGGCCAGGCGAGAACCATGATGCGGAGCTCTGTCATGTCCTCGATGGCCCAGCGGATGCCCTCGCGGCCGAGCCCGGAGTCCTTGACCCCGCCGTAGGGCATGTGGTCGCTCCGGTACGTCGGGACGTCGTTGACGATGACCCCGCCGACCTCGAGCTCGTTGAACGACGTCCAGGCGGCGCCCAGGTCGTTCGTGAAGACGCCCGTCTGGAGGCCGAACATCGAGTCGTTGACGCCGCGGATCGCGTCGTCGATGTCCCGGAACGGGAAGGCGACCACGAGCGGCGCGAACGCCTCGTTCGAGCAGACGGCGGCGGTTGCCGGAACGTCGGTCAGGATCGTCGGCGGGAAGTACGTGCCGTTTGCCGTCCCGCCGAGGAGGGCCTTGCCGCCCGCGGCGAGCGCCTCGTCGACCCAGCGCTGGGTGCGCGAGGCCGCGTTGCCGTCGACCATCGGCCCGACGTCGGTCTGGGGGTCGAGCGGGTCGCCGACCTTGAGCGCCTTCGCGCCCTCGACCAGCTTCGGCATGAATGTGTCCCAGATGTCCTCGTGAACGAACATCCGCTGGACGCTGATGCAGACCTGGCCGGCATAGGCGAAGGCGCCGACGAGGCAGCGCTTCACGGCCCAGTCGAGATCGGCGCTCTTGTCGACGATGACGCCCGCGTTGCCGCCGAGCTCGAGCACGACCCGCTTCTTGCCGGCCCGCTCCTTCATCCGCCAGCCGACCGAGGGGCTGCCGGTGAACGTCAGGAGCTTGAACCGATCGTCGCTGACCATCCGGTCGCCGAGCTCGCGGCTCATTGGCAGGATGCTGACCGAGCCCATCGGGGCGCCCGCCTCTTCGACGATCTCCGCGACCGTCAGCATCACGAGCGGGTCCTTGGACGGCGGCTTGAGCACGATCGGGTTGCCCGAGGCGATCGCCGGGGCGAGCTTGTGGGCGGCGAGGTTCAGCGGGAAGTTGAACGGGCTGATCCCGGCGATCGGGCCGATCGGGAAGCGCCGGGTGATCCCCATCCGTCCCTTCCCGGCCGCCGTGATGTCGAGCGGGATCGTCTCGCCGACCATCCGCTCGGCCTCCTCCGCGCCGAGCCGGAAGGTGACGACGGCCCGGTCGACCTCGACGAGGGCGTCACGGATCGGCTTGCCGGCCTCGAGTGCGATCAGCCGGCCGAGCTCCTCGCGGCGGGCCTTGATCCCGGCGCTGATGTTGCGGAGGATCGCGCCCCGTTCGTAGGCCGGCAGCTTGCGCGTCACCTCGAACGCCTTGACCGCCGCCTCGACCGCCTGCTCGTACTGGGCCTCGGTCGCGTGGAACGTGGCCCCGGCCGGGTTCGCGGCGTCGGCCGGGTTGGCGATCACGAGCGGGTCGTCGGACTCGACCCACGTGCCGGCAAGGAAGATCGGATGTGGCTTGGCGCCGGTCGTGGCGGTCATCGCGAAGGCTCCTGGGAAACGGGCTCGATCGTGCCATTCTATCCGTGCCCCCGACGAAGCCAG
Organism: Verrucomicrobiia bacterium; assembly: GCA_035607275.1. Classification (GTDB taxonomy): domain Bacteria; phylum Chloroflexota; class Limnocylindria; order Limnocylindrales; family CSP1-4; genus CF-46. Next base: position 9,266 of record DATNBW010000084.1, read on the forward strand.
CGCGAGGTCCAGCCCATGAGCCCGTCCCGATCGACGTCCCTGCGCGACCTGCTGCGGGTGAAGCCCGGATCGAGGATCCGCCTCGCCGACGTCGATGCCGGCGCGACACACGGCCGCGACAAGCAGTCGTCGGCCGCCGATCTCGCGAAGGGATTAGCCCGGCTGACGGCCCTCCAGGACCGTCTCTGGGCCGAGCAGAAGCATCCGGTCCTGATCGTCCTCCAGGGGATCGACGCGGCCGGCAAGGACGGCTCGGTCAAGCACGTGATGAGCGCGTTCAACCCGATGGGCTGCACCGTGACGTCGTTCAAGGTCCCGACCCCGATCGAGCTCGCCCACGACTACCTTTGGCGTGTCCATCAGCGGGTGCCCGGCAAGGGCGAGATCGCGATCTTCAACCGGTCCCACTACGAGGACGTCCTCGTCGTCCGGGTCCATGACATCGTCCCGAAGAAGGTCTGGTCGACGCGCTACGACCAGATCAACGCATTCGAGGAGCTGCTGACCTCGTCGGGCACCACGATCATCAAGTTCTTCCTGTGGATCGATCGCGATGAGCAGAAGGCGCGGTTCCAGTCCCGCCTCGACGATCCCGACAAGCGCTGGAAGTTCCGTCTCGGCGACCTCGCCGAGCGCAAGCTCTGGGACGACTACGTGGGCGCCGACGAGGACGTTCTCCGACGCACCTCGACGGCCGCGGCGCCGTGGTACGTCATTCCGGCGAACCGCAACTGGTTCCGCAACCTGGCGATCGCGGACATCGTGGCCGACACGCTCGAGGGCCTGAAGCCGCGCTACCCACCCGCCCCCGAGGATCTGACCGGCGTCGTCGTCGACTGACGGCCGCCGAGAACGAGCGCGACGCCCGCCCGAGCCGATGACCACCGTCCCGGTTCCGAGACTCGGCCTGCGGGCGAACGCCGGCCAGTTCGCGCTGCTCGTCGGAGTCAACGGCCTGGTCGGCGGGATGATCGGCCAGGAGCGGACGGTCCTGCCGCTGCTGGCCCGCGACACCTTC
>DATNBW010000086.1:0-2327 GCA_035607275.1 Verrucomicrobiia bacterium
TAGAGCGTCCACGGCCAGGTCGTCAGTGTCACGCCGTTCCTGCACTCGCTCCAGGTCGGCGGGCTGTTCGTCGGCGGGCATCGGAGCAGCGACGTCGTCGTGGCACGGCGCGGCCGCGAGGTCTCCCAATGACGGGCCAGCTGTTCGAGGTCAACCTCGACGAGCTCGACGACGGGACCAACGTCCGGCCGCGCGCCGACACCGGACTGCGCCGATCGATCGAGACGCATGGCGTCCTGCAGCCGATCACCGTTGCCCGGTCTCGCGGGCTGTTCGTCGTCCTGTACGGCCATCGCCGGGTCGCCGCGGCGCGTGCCCTCGGGCTGCTCCGGATCCCCGCGATCCTCGAGCCCACGCCCGATGCCCTTCCGCTCCGCCAGATCGTCGAGAACATCGACCGTCAGCCACTGAACCCGGTCGACGTCGCGCGGGCCCTGCGGGCGCATCTGGACGCCCATCCGGGCATGACCCAGGTGGAGCTCGCCCGCGACCTCGGGCGATCCGGCTACTACGTGTCGCGCAAGCTCGCGCTGCTCGAGCTCGACCCCGCCGTCCGTGACCGGGTGGCGACCGGCGCGATCGGCGAGAACCGTGCCCTCGATGCGCGGGTCGGGGCCGGGCCCGCGAAGCGCAGCCGACCGCGGATCCTCCAGCTCGACACCGACGCGTCGCGCTCCCGATCGGTCGTCGTGCCCCTCCCGAACACGAACGCCGGCGGCAGCGGGCGGGCGACGATCGGCGTCGATCTCGACGATCGCCATGTCGACCTGGTCGTCGAGGACGGCTCCGGCCGGACCCTCATGTTCAGCCTGTCGCCGGCGGAAGCGAAGCTGCTCGGTCGGCGCCTCCTCCAGGCCTGGCAGGCGGTCGCCTCGTTAGCCGCGTCGTCGAGATCCCGCCCGAATCGCGCGGCCTGGTCCGCGAGGCGTGCCTGTGCGGCGTCGACGTCGTCGCCCGGAGCCGCTCGCCCCAGGAGATCGTCGAGGCGGTCATGCGCCACAATGTCGAGCCGGTCCACGAGCGCTGGGCCGCGCTCCAGGGGTTCCGCGGGCCGCTCGCCGAGCAGGTCGCGCTGATGCAGACGGCCGACGAGATGGCGATCGAGGCCGGGCGGAGCGCGCTCGAGCCGCGCTGGCGCGGCCGGCCGATCGGCTTCCGGGGGGTGCGCTGATGCCGCGTCCCTGGGGCAAGCTCCACGCCCCGATGCTCAGCCACCGGAAGTTCCTCCGGATGACCCGGGCCGAGCGCGGCGACTGGCTGACGCTCGTCCTGGCGGCGATCAACTCGACCAAGGACGACGACCTCGGGACACGAGACGACTGCATTTCGATTCTCCGGTCCTATGGAAACGCCCGACCGGCCGACACGATTGCGCAGTTCGTGAATCTGCGCCTCCTCGATGAGCGAATCGACGACGGCCACCTGCTCCTGCACGACTGGGCCGATCACCAGCCCGACGATCCGACCGGCGCGAAGCGGAAAGCGGCCGAACGAGCCGCCGCGAAGGCTGGCGATGTCCGCGGACAGTCACGCGACAGTCACGCGACAGTCGCAGGACATTCCGCGGACAGTCCGGAGCCCGTCCGCGGAATGTCAAACACCCTCTCGCGCGAATCGCGCTCGCGAGATGGAGAGGAGAGGAGAGGAGATAGAGAGAAGAACGATCCCCCTCCCCCCGCCAAGCGGGGGCGACGGAAGGACGGGACGAACCCACGGGCAACGGGCGAGGCTCCGCGCGACGTGGGCGCCAACCCGAGGGCGAACGGGACGAGCCCGCGCCAGGAGCGCGAGGCCGAGAAGCGCGGGCCGACGAGCCTCGGCGACATCCTGCGCGAGACGGCCCGACAGCAGGGGATCGACGCGCCGGCCTGGTTGAAGCCCCAGCCCGAGAAGGCCGAGGTCGGCTCGTGACGACGATGACCCTGTCCGAGGCCGCCGCCGCCTACGCCGCCGCGCGCTGCCTCGCGGCCCGCGTCCGGGACCCGCTCCACCGGATCACGACCGATCACCCGACCACCTGCGGCTGGTGCGACTACCCGACCGACCTCCTCGACCGGATGGTCCGCGGCTTCAACGAGCTCGCCGACTACGACCGGCGCAACGGGACGTCGGCCTCGGACGCGGTCGCGTTCGACCGGCTCGAGCGCGACGAGCAGCGCCGGCGGGTGACGGCTGCCCAGGCGCTCAGCGCGCCGCCGGCCGAGGGGGATGGGGGGTCGATTTCCTCCGGACTCGACGTCGGCACAGGACCGCATGGCAGCCGTCTTTCGGGTGATTCGGGTTCAAACGATCCGCCGGGCGAGCTCGTGGAGCCCGTCGAGGCTCCA
>DATNBW010000087.1:0-7056 GCA_035607275.1 Verrucomicrobiia bacterium
GCCGCGCCGGAGTCTCCTTCGCCGGCGCCGGTTCCTTCGGCGTTGCCAGGCGGCGCTGCTCGATCCGTTCGGTGAGCGGCGACGCCGCGGGCCCGCTGGAGCGGGCGGTCGCGATCGCGTCCTTCGCCGCCGTGAGGCTCGGGAACGGGCCGCGCACGAGGGCCATGCCGAGGTCGTCGGTCTGCTCGGCGTCGACGACGACCCACGTGCCCGACTGGGGCTCGATCGTGAACCGCTCGTCGCGCGTCTGCCAGCGGCCGCCGCCGAGGCGCTTGAGCGGTGCGTCGTCGGGATCGGCGGGAGGCTTCGGGGCGCGGGCCATGGCGAGACAATACCCGCCTCGTGCGCGGCGCGGGTCGCGGCGCGCCGCTCGCCCCGCGCGCCTGGCCGCGGGAGCGATCCGATCAGCTTCGGCGGCCGGGCAGTCCCGCGGACGCGACGAGCATGCCGACGGCGACCAGGGTCAGGATCCCGAACCCGAGCCCGACCCCGGCCGCGGTGACCGCGCCGCCGAGCACCGCTCCGGCGAGACTCGCCCCGAGAACCCCGCCGAGATAGCGACCGGTGTAGTACGTGCCGGCCGCCATGCCGACGCGATCGGCACCCACCGTCTCGAGTGCGGCAGCCTGGCGCGGCGACCCGGCCAGGCCCATCCCCGCCCCGACGATCGCGAGCAGCACGCCGAGGACGACCGCCGATGCCGTCGTCGACACCTGCCACAGGACCGCCAGACCGGCCACGCACGCGACGGTGCCGACGAGCGCAGGCAACCGTCGGCCGGCACGATCCGAGGCCCGTCCGCCGAATGGCGCGGCGAGAGCGCCGAGCGCGCTGATGCCGAGCAGGACGATCCCGGTCGTCTCAGGACTGCCGTGCTGCAGCACCTCGACGAGCAGCGGGACGAGGACGAGGGTCGCGTGGAGGATGACGGTCGCCGTGAGCACGCCGGCCACCGCCGCCGCGAACGGCATGGACGCGAAGAGGCGCGGATCGACGGCCGGCTGAGCGACGCGCAGCTCGAGACGGACGAACCCGACCAGGATGATCGGGACGGCGGCGGCCGCGAGCGCGTCGATCGGTCCGTCGCGACCGGCCCGGAGCGCGAGCAGGATCGCCCCGAGCAGCAGGGCGAGCAAGGCCAGGCCCGGCGCGTCGATCGGGCGCGGCGCGATCCGCTCGCCGCGATCCGCAGCCTCCGACATCGGGTCGGGCCGGAGCCCGACGGCGAGGACGGCCACGACGGCGATCGGCGCCGCGAGGAGGAACATCGCCCGCCAGTCGAACGCACCGACGATCAGCCCGCCGACCAGCGGCCCGAGGGCGGCGCTCGTCGACACGAGCATGTCGAACAGCCCGAAGGCGGCGCCACGCCGGTCGGCCGGGGCGAGGGCACGGACGAGGGCGACGGAGCTCGTGGACACGAGGGCACCGCTCGCGGCCTGGAGCACCCGGGCCAGGACGAGGAGGGAGAACAGCGGAGCCGTCGCGGCGACGAGCGAAGCCAGGCCGAACCCGGCCACGCCGACGAGGAATGTCCGCCGATGCCCGAATCGGTCGCCGATGCTGCCGCTGATCGGAACCGCGATCGCCACGGCGCCGAGGTACACGGTCACGAGCGTCGCGGCGGCATCCGGGGCGACCGCGAACGCAGTCATCACGCTCGGCAGGGCGACCGCCAGCATCGTCGAGTTGAGCGGGACGAGGATCGCGCCGCTCGCCACGCCGACCATCGTCGCCGAGAGCAGGCGCTCCGATGGCGGCCCGGCCGCGACCGGCCGGCCTCGATCAGGGTCGGGTGGCGTCACCCGATGCGCACGTAGCCGGTTGTCCCGTCGATCTCGATGATCCGGCCGTCGGCGATCCGGTTCGTCGCGTCGCCGGTGCCGACCACTGCGGGCACTCCGAACTCGCGGGCGACGACGGCCGCGTGGGACAGGACGCCGCCCGTGTCCGTGACGAACCCGCCGGCGATCGTGAAGAGCGGGACCCAGCCGGGGTTCGACGCCCGGGCCACGACGATGTCGCCCGGCCGGACGCGCTCGAAGTCGGCGGGCCCGACGACGACCCGGGCGACCGCCCGGACGATCCCGGCCGAGGCCCCGGTTCCGCGCAGGACGGAGGCGTCGGTCGTCGTGTACCGCGCGCCATCGAACCGATCCTCCTCCGACGGATCGGCGTTCTTCGGCGCACCGATGATCCGCGGCGGGCTGATCACGCTCTGGCGCGCGTGCTCCGCCGATCGCTCCGCGACGAGGGCGCGTCGATCCGCCGGCGCACGCAGCAGCGCGTCGACCTCCGCACGCTCGAAGTGGCGGACGTCCTCCGGATCGTCGATGGCCCCGGCGGCCACGAGCCGGGCGCCGATCCGCCGGGTGAACCGCCGCAACCGGTCGCCGCACATCCGGTCGATCCAGTAGTTGTGGCCCTCGGTCAGCCAGCCGACGGCCCGGGCCGCCGCCAGGAGGCGCTCGAACTCCGCCAGCTCGGTCGGTCGCTCGACCAGCGCCGATCGAATCCTGTCGAGCACGGCCTGTGTCTCCGCCGCCCGCCGGTCTCGTCGTTCCTTCGCCGCCGCCTCGTCGCGGGTCTGGCGCATGCCGATGTCCGCGAGCAGGCGGCACGGGTCTGCGATCCACGACGGCTCCCCGAGGTCCTCGCTCACGTGGCCGAGATGGCCGTGCTCGATCAGGAACGACTCGACCGACTCGGCCAGCGCCGCACCGTTCGGGTGCGCCCGCAGCTCGCCGAGCGATGGGGATGGGACGCGACGCAGGAACGCGGCGAGGTCCGGCTCCGCGGCGGCCCGGCTCGCCAGCGCGTCGAGACCGGCCTCGACCCGGGCCAGCTCGTCGATCTCGCCACTCGTGAGGGTCAGGATCTCGGCGTCGGTGATGCCCTCGACGAGGGGCTTGACGAAGTCGACGAGGTCGTCGAGGGCCTGGTACGGCCCGACGATCGCCAGGAAGTGGATCTCCCATGCGCGCTCCGCCAGCGCCCAGGCTCGGTTCCACGCGTCTGCGAGCTCGGCCGGGCCGGCATCGTCCGCGGGCAGCGCGTCGATCTCGCGGTACATCGCCTCGAGCTCCGGCCGCGCCCGCTCGCTCCACCAGCGACCGACGAGACCGACCTCCGCCTTGCGGCTGGCGGCAGCACGGGCTTCGGTCGCCTCCTTGTCCTCGTCGCCGACGTCCAGGTAGAACGTCCAGTAGGCGTAGCCGTTGACGACCTTGACGAGGAAGCACACGGGCAGATCGTGGCGTCGGGCGCGGTAGCCCTCGCCCTTGGCGAGGATCCGGGCGTACTCGGCCTCGAGGCGGGCGAGCGCCCGCGGCGTGTGCATGTCGTCCCATTCCCACGTGTGCTCGGCGTGCTTCGGGTCGTCCCACACGATGTCGCCCGGGCCATCGAGCGGCGAGGATGGCGAGGATGCGGGCGACGACGCGGACGTGGCGCCGGCGGGCGCGACTGGCTCGTGCGGTGGCGTCTCGGTGGCGTCGGTCATGAAACGGGTCCTCCGGTCAGGCGGTCGTGACGGGACGCGACTGGAGCAGCATCCACGCCGCTCCCGTCCAGGCGGCTTCGATGTCGACCGGGCCCCCGGCCGCGGTCTCGATCGCGATGGCCAGGTCGACGAGCTCGGCGATCGCGGGATCGGTCAGGACGGGAGCGGTCGACGGGTCCGCCCGCTCGACGATCCGTCCGCCCTCCACGAACTGGCGCTGCCCGGGACGCCCGGCCGTCCGCTCGACGATCGCCCGGCTGGCCCGATCGACCACGATCGTGTCCGGCGTCGCGTCGCCGGACACCATCGGCTCGCCGAGGCCGCGGATCGCGGTGAGCAGGATCCGGTCGTCGCGACCGCTGACGGGGTGCCGGGTGAAGATGACGGCGGAGGCGGCCGCGGCGGCGAGGACCTGGACGACGACGGCCATCGCCAGACCGTCGAGCGGCAGCCCGCGACGAGCGCGGTACGCGATGGCCGGGATCGACCAGAGGGATGCCCAGCAGCGCCGGACGGCGGGCTCGATCTCGTCCGCGGTCCGCCCCAGCTCGGTCTCGTGGAGACCGGCGAACGAGGCGACGGCACCGTCCTCGTCGAGCGCCGACGAGCGCACGGCGAAGGCTGTGGGTTCGCGCGCATTGCGGGGCGACCCGCGGTCGTCGAGCGCGCGCACCCCGCGCTCGATGGCGACCCGCACATCCGGCGCGGTCGGCGCCTCCTCGAACGCCTCGACGATCGCCGCCCGAGCCTGGGCGTCCGGCAGCGCCGCCAGCAGGGCTCGGAGCCGATCCGGCTCGAGCGCAGACGCCAGCTGATGGCGGAAGGCGTCGGCGGTGATGCAGATCGCGGGCGGGACGTTCCAGCCGAGCCGCATCAACCGGTCGAGGGACGCGCCCTTTCCACCGGCGACGTCGGCTCCCAGCGGCGAACCCGCTCCGACCCGCAGGACAAGGCTCTGGACACGCGAATGGATCGCCGGGATCGGCATGCTCGGAACGCCTCACCGGGTGGTTTGGCGGGGACTGTAGCAAACGGATCCGGCCGCGGCGTCGAGCTGGCGCAAATGGCGATCCCCGTCGGGGACGAGCGATGACGAGCCGGGATCAGGTCTCGAAGGGCAGGAACGTTCCGTCCGGTGCGCGTGGCGCGTCGACGACGGCCACGATCGCGGCCCGGTCGATCGGGCCGAAGATATGCGGGTAGATCCGGCCCGGGTCCTCGACGTGCCACGGGCTCGAGATCCGGCCCAGGTCGACGGTCAGGACGACGAACGCGCCCGCCTCTGCCGCGTAGTGGCGGTTCGCGGTCGCGACCATCTCCGCGGCGCCGTCGGTGCAGTGGATGAAGCCTTCGGTCTCGAGCGATGGCGCGCCCAGCGGTGCGCGCGGATCGGCCGCGTCCCACCAGGCCCGCGGCGTCAGGTGGTACGTCCGGTGAAGGCCCGGATCAGCCACCTGGGCTGAACGGCAGATCGGGCGAGACCCAGCCGCGATCGAGGGCGACCTGGATCACCGTCGGGCGATCGTTGGCGAGGGCCTGGCGGACGGCCTGCTCGAATGCGGCGTCCGTCTCGACCCGGATCCCGCGCGCGCCGCAGGCCCGCGCGATCGCGGCGAAGTCGATCGGCCCGAGATCCGTCGCGATCGCGCCCTCGACTCCCCCACCGCGCCGATCCTGGTGCATCCGGATCGTGCCGTAGCGCTCGTTGTCGAACACGATCGCGATCACCTTGGCCTTCTCGCGCACGGCGGTCTCGAGCTCGGCCATCGTCATCGCGAACCCGCCGTCGCCGGCGAACGCGACGACGACCCGATCGCGGTGAACGAGGCCCGCGGCGATCGCCGCCGGCAGGGCGTAGCCCATGGCGCCGGACGTCGGGCCGAGGAACGTCCCGGGCCGGCGGAACCGGAAATGACGGGCGATCCACAGGCCGAAGTTGCCGGCATCGGTCGTCACGATCCCGTCGTCGGGGATCAGCCGTCGGACCGCCGCCACCGCGTGGGCGGGGTGGACCCCGGGACCCGTCCAGGCGTCGCCGTCAGGCGTCGTGGCAGCTTCCCACGCCTCGCGATCCGCGAGGTTGAGCGCGTGGCGAGCATCCGCCCCGGCCGCGTCGAGAACCGCCTCCTGGAGCCGCGCGACGGCCGCCCGGAGGAACGCCCGGCCGTCGGCGCGGACCGTCCGCACGGCCGGCGGCAGGCCCGCGCGATCGTCGAGCGGCTCGACGTCGACGTGCATCCACGGCTGGCCCTCGGCCGGGATCGCGTAGCCGAAGGACGTGATCTCGGAGAGGCGGCAACCGAGGACGAGGATGGCATCGGCCCGCTCGAGTCGCTCGCGCACGACCGGCGGGCTGCCGTAGCCGGCCATCCCGAGGTACAGCGGGTTGTCGTTCGAGATGACGTCGCCCCGCCGCCAGCCGGCGATGATCGGAACCCGGAGGAGCTCGGCCAGGCGGACGAGATCGGTCGAGGTTCGCGCACGCAGGACGCCGCCACCGGCCAGAATCACCGGTCGCTCGGCCGAGGCGAGGAAGTGGAGCACGGCTCGGACGTCATCGGGTTCCGGCCGGAGGGGCGCCGGCCGCGACGAATCGAGCTGCGTGTCGGCCGGGAGCTCCTCGTCGAGGATGTCCTCGGGGATCGACAGGAAGGCCGGACCTGGTCGACCCACGAGCGCAGCCCGGACGGCATCGCCGACCAGGCGGGGCACGTCCGCGACGGCCGTCAGCTCGATCGCATGGGCGGCCAGTCCGCCGATCGTCGTGGCCTGGTCGATCTCCTGGAACGCCTCGCGACCGCGGAAGCCACGCTCGACCTGGCCGACCAGCGCGAACATCGGCGACGAGTCCTGTCGAGCGGTGTGGATCCCGATCGCGAGGTTGGCGGCACCGACCGCCCGGGTCCCGATCGCCGCCGCCGGTCGCCCGGTCAGCTGGCCGTGGGCCTCGGCCATGAATGCCGCGGCTCCCTCGTGGCGGGTCGCGACGACACGGATCCCGGCGGCCTGGAGGCCCTCGAGCAGCCCGAGGAAGCTCTCGCCCGGCACGGTGAACGCATACCGGACGCCGGCGGCTCGCAGGGCGTCGGCGATGAAGCGGCCGACGGTGCGCGGCCCGGCCGGCTCGGCCGGCTCTGCATCGGGGACGGCTTCGGCGAGGACGTCGCCGGGCTCGCCGGGCGCGGCGGGCTCCTCGGCAGGCTCCTCGGCAGGCTCCTCGGCGGCGGATCCCGGGACGGCCTCGACGGCGTGCTCCTCGGCGTCCTCGTCTGATTCGACCGGCGTCTCGACTGCGCCAGCCAACTCATCGGTCGCGATCGACGCCGCCAGCTCCGCGGCGGGCTCGTCGGTCGCCGTGGAGGGCTCGTCGGTCGTGGTGGCGGGCTCGTCGGTCGCGGTCGGCGCCTCTGGCTCCGCAGGCTCCGCGACAGCCGCGCTGGTCGCGGTGACGCCCTCGTCGGTCAGCTCGGCCGGGTCATCGGCCGGGCCTGTCCCATCGAGCGGTTTCCTCTCGTCCTCGGGCGCCTCGATCCCTGTCCGCTGGTCCGTCATCA
>DATNBW010000101.1:0-4118 GCA_035607275.1 Verrucomicrobiia bacterium
CACGAGCGCGCCGATAACGCCGCTCGTGCCGGCATGACGGTCGAGCCCGCGCCGGCGGCCGTCCCCGGCTCCGCGGCCGCCACCGCGACCGCGCCGTCCGAGCCCGCCGGTGACGTCGTCCTGTCGCTCGAGGGCCTGGAGGTCCACTTCCCCATCCGCGGCGGGTTCATCGACGGCCTGCGTCGCCGCCCGGTCGGCGTGGTCCGGGCGGTCGACGGGATCGACCTGACCATCCGCCGCGGCGAGGTGCTGGGCCTGGTAGGGGAGTCCGGATCGGGGAAGACCACGACCGGGCGCGTGATCGTGAAGCTGACGAAGCAGACCGGCGGCACGGTCCGGTTCCACGGCACGGACGTCTCGACGTGGTGGGGGACCAAGGCGCTCCGCGACTACCGCCATCGGGTCCAGCTGATCTTCCAGGACCCCTACGAGACGCTCAACCCGAAGCACACGATCGGCGAGTTCGTCGCCGAGCCGCTCGTCGTCAATGGCTTCGGCAAGACGCACGCCGAGCGGGACGCGGTGGTCATCGCGGCGCTCGAAGCGGCCGGCCTTCGTCCCGCCGCCGAGTTCGCGAGCCGCTATCCCCACGAGCTGTCCGGCGGCCAGCGACAACGCGTCGTCATCGCCGGCGCGCTCGTGATGGATCCGGAGCTGATCGTCGCCGACGAGCCGGTGTCGATGCTCGACGTGTCGATCCGGACCGAGCTGCTCCGGCTGATGCTCGACCTGCGGGCCGAGCGCGGCCTGACCTACCTGTTCATCACCCATGACCTGTCGCTGGCCTGGGTGATCGCCGACCGGATCGCCGTCATGTACCTCGGCAAGATCATGGAGATCGGGCCGGCCGAACGGGTCATCCGGGCTCCGCACAACCCGTACACGCAGGCCCTCGTGTCGGTCTCGCCGTCGCCGGATCCGCCGACCGCCGGGACCCGGGCGAAGCGGACGATCCTCGTCGGCGAGACGCCCGACGCGGCGCACGTTCCGAGCGGCTGCCGCTTCCACCCGCGCTGCCCATACGCCTTCGACCGTTGCCGAGTCGAGGAGCCGCCGCTGTTCGACGTCGGCGCCGGCCACCAGGCGGCGTGCTGGCTCGCCGAGGGCGGGCGATCCCTGCCCGTCCTGCCGCCGCACCAGCTCGGCGAGGTCGCCCAGCCCGGCCTTGCGGCGGATGCCGAGGTCGTTCCGAAGACCGCCGCCGCCGAGGCCCTCGCCCCGGCGCCCGCCGCCGCGCCCGCGGCCGCGACCGGCGCCAGCGATCCGCCGCAGCCGACTCCGGGCGCATGATGGGCTTCGACCCTGCCGAGGTCACGCCGACGGACGGCCTCGAGCCGTTCACCACGGCCCAGGTCGCCGCGTTCCTGCGGGCCGGCCGCCAGCTCATCGCGACCGAGCTCGCGGCGCTCGGTGACGACTGGGCGCGCTGGCGACCGGCGCCCGACGAGTGGTCGGCGAACGAGTGCGTCGGCCACATCATCGAGGCGGATCGGCGCGGGTTCGGCGGGCGGATCCGGCGCATCCTCGCGGCCGACGGGATCGCGGAACACGACTGGGACCAGGTCGGGGTCGCCGCGGCGCGCCGCGACAACGAGCGGACGGTGGCCGAGATCCTCGCCGAGTTCGAGGCGCAACGAGCCGAGGACATCGTGCTCGTCGAGGGCCTCGGGTCAGCGGACCTGGACGGGTTCGCCGTTCACGACGCGGTCGGACGCGTGACGGTCCGCGATCTCCTGCACGAGTGGGTCTTTCACGACCGCAACCACATCCGCCAGATGCTGGCGAACGCCCAGGCGCGGGCCTGGCCGGCGATGGGCAACACCCGGCGGTTCAGCCACCCGGATCGCTGATTCGATCGGCCGGTCGCGTTGCCGGTCGACCGTCAGCCTGCCGTCAGCCGATGGTCCGGTCGTCGTCGTCCTTGTCGGACAGGCCGATCCGCTTCGCGTACTCGCGGGCGAGGCGCTCCTGTTCCCGTGCCGCCTCGGCCGCGAGGGTCCGGCAGTGGTGGCATTCCGGGCAGGACACCGGCCGCAGCGCGGCGCCCATTTCATACAGGGTGATGATCATCGCGCCGACGAGGGCGACGATCCCGAACGGTTGGAGCAGCGATCCGTCCATCGTCGGAGAATCGATCGACCCGCGTGCCGAATGCGTCCGCAGGCTTCGTCTCGGGATTGCGGTCGCGTGACGAACCCGGTGGGGCCGTCCGGCGCTCGATCAGCGCGTCGATCCGTCCTCGAGCGCGCGGTAGATCGCCCACCCGATGGCGGCGCCGACGAGCGGCCCCGCGATCCAGACGATGATCGTCTGGTCGATCGTCCCGCCGACGAGGGCCGGGGCCAGCGACCGAGCCGGGTTCACCGATGCGCCGCTGAACGGGATGCCCGCGAAGTGGATGACGGCGAGGGTCAGCGGGATCGCGAACGCCGCGTGGTTCGGGGCTCGCTTCGTCACGGTCAGGATCACGAGCAGGAAGATCGCGGTCAGCAGCACCTCGACCGCGAACGCGTTGAGCATCCTGCCCTCGGGGAACCCGCTCGCCGTGTCCTGGACCGCCTTCTGGCTCGCGATCAGCAGGACCACGCCCGAGGCAGCGATCGCGCCGATGACCTGGGCCACAACGTAGCCCAGCGCGTTCATCGCGTCGATCCGGCGATCCAGAAGCGCCCCGAGCGTGACGGCGGGATTGAAATGCCCGCCCGACACATACCCTGCGGACTGGATCGCCGCGAGGAGGCCGAGTCCGAACCCGAACGGCACCACGACCTGGATCGGCGTGCTCATCGCGTTCGCGGCGACGATCGTCATCGATCCGACGACGACCAGAATGAAGGTCCCGATCAGCTCCGCGAGGTACTTGCGAGCGTCCATCCCATCCTCCGCTGCGCGAGCGATCACGCGCCCGGCCGAAGTATGGCGGCTCGACGATCGCCGGCGACGGGCGCCCGCGCAGGACGGGACCGGGCGGCCGATCGCGGTCAGGCGGCGATGGCGATCGGCTCCGGGTCCGGGGCGATCTCGACCGTGATGCGGCAGTCCGGGCAGTCCACGACCGTCTCGTCGAGGCTGTCCAGGGCCAGATCCGCGTCACACCAGGTGCATTCGATGGTGATCATGGGCAGAGGCTGCGCCCGGGCTGTGACAGCTTGCGTGTCACGACCGCGCGGCCCGTTCGCGACCAGCCGACCCCGCGTAGCGGAAGCAGCCCGCCAGGTGGTCGTCCACGAGGCCGACGCTCTGCATGAAGGCGTAGACGATCGTCGATCCGACGAACCGGAAGCCGCGCCGCCGGAGGTCGGCCGACAGCCGGTCCGAGAGCTCGGTTCGGGCCGGGATCGAACCCGCCTGCGCGTTCGCGTCGAGTGGCATCGGCGGTCCCGGCACCTGCGTCGCGAAGTACCCGTCGACCGATCCGAACTCCCGCGCCGTCGCCAGCCACGCCGCCGCGTTGCCGATCGTCGCCTCGATCTTCGCCCGGTTGCGGACGATCCCCGCGTCGGCCATCAGGCGCGCCCGATCCGCGTCGTCGAACGCGGCCACGAGGACCGGGTCGAAGCCGCGGAACGCGTCCCGGAACGCCTCGCGCTTGTGGAGGATCGTCGACCAGCTGAGGCCTGCCTGGAACGACTCGAGGGCCAGTCGCTCGAACAGCTCGCGGTCGTCGTGGCACGGGAGGCCCCACTCCTCGTCGTGGTAGCGGACCATCGCGGGGTCGGCCCGCTCGCTCGACGCGCTCGACCACCAGCAGCGGGCGACGGACGGGTCGAACCCGGGCACATCCATGCCGGGGACGATACCCGCCTCGGCCCGGGCGGGCTCAGGGAATCGGGGCGAGGTCGAAGAGCGTGCCGCGGAGCGGTGGATCGGCGGCGGGCTTCGCGGCGTTGAACACGGCCCGGAACACGTCGCCGGACACGGTCTTCGTCCCGAGGTCGCCGGTCACGGTGACGCTGATCAGGCGGCCGGACACGCCCCGGTTCGAGAGGTCGATGCCGGTCAGGGCTCCGACCGCGGTCCGCGGATCCTTCGCCAGCATCGCGCTCAGCGCTGCCGCCGTGTAGGTCGCCGTGTGCCAGGTCGCGTACGGCGAAGCCCGGTCGTAGGACGTCCCGTCC
>DATNBW010000114.1:0-6008 GCA_035607275.1 Verrucomicrobiia bacterium
TGCGAGGCCCGCTACGGCGTCTGCCGGGCGTGCTACGGCCGCAACCTCGCGACCGGCGACATGGTCGCCTCCGGCGAGGCGGTCGGGATCATCGCCGCCCAGTCGATCGGCGAGCCGGGCACCCAGCTCACGATGCGGACGTTCCATACCGGCGGCGTCGCCGGGCTGGACATCACCGCCGGCCTGCCCCGCGTCGAGGAGCTGTTCGAGGCCCGCGTCCCCAAGGGCAAGGCCGAGATCAGCCACATCGACGGGATCGTCGAGATCATCCGGAGCGACACCGGGACGAAGGTCAAGGTGGTGAGCACGGAGGTCTACGACACGACCCTCGGCCTGCCCAAGGGCGCCGAGCTCCTCGCCGCCGCCGGCGACTCGGTCGAGGCCAACCAGGTCGTCGCCCGCTTCACCGACGGCGAGACCGGAGCCCCGACCGACGTTCCGTCGCCGGTCAAGGGCTTCCTCGTCAAGGGCGACGACGGCCTCGCCGTCCGCGCCGAGGACGTGGTCGAGCGCGAGTACACGATCCCCCACAACGCCAAGCTGCTCGTCGAGAACGGCCAGGAGATCCGGGCCGGTGACGGGATCACGGACGGTCCGATCAACCCGCAGGAGTACCTCGAGACCCGGGGCAAGGACGCCGTCCAGCGCTACCTGGTCAAGGAAGTCCAGAAGGTCTACCGGAGCCAGGGCGTCACGATCAACGACAAGCACATCGAGATCATCGTCCGCCAGATGCTCCGCAAGGTCCGCATCGACCAGCCGGGCGACGTCGACCTCCTTCCGACCGAGCTGATCGATCGGCTCGACTTCGAGGAGGAGAACAACAAGGTCCTGTCCGAGGGCGGCGAGCCGGCGACGGCCCAGACCGTGCTCCTCGGCGTGACCAAGGCGTCCCTCAACACCTCGTCCTTCCTCGCCGCGGCGTCCTTCCAGGAGACGACCCGGGTGCTCACCGAGGCGGCCATCAACGGCGCCAAGGATCACCTGATCGGGCTCAAGGAGAACGTCATCATCGGCAAGCTGATCCCGGCCGGGACCGGCGCGCCGGCCAATGTCGCGGCCCGCAAGGAGCGCGACCGCCGGGCGGCCCTCGAGGCCCTCGCCGGCGAGGCGATCGAGGAGGGCGGCGCCGAGTACAACCCGTTCCTCGAGGAGGGCGGCCGGCCGGCCGACGAGGCCGCCGGCCTGGCGCTTGCCGCGACGATCGCCGGAGCGTCGGAGGAGGGCGAGTTCAACCCGTTCCTCACCGACGACGAGGCGAGCGACGGCGAGGACGACGCCGCAGCCGAGAACCCGTTCGTCGCCGTCGGCGCGAGCAAGGGCTCGACCGACGAGGACGCCGACGAGGCGCCCGCCGAGGACGCCCCCGACAAGTAACAGCGTGGGAGCCCACAACAGGACTCTCAAGGACCCCCGATCCGAGCGCCGGATCGGGGGTTCCGGCTTGTGCGAAGCGAGACGTTCGTGCCAGAAGTCGATCCTGGCGACCGTCGGCGGGACATCCGGTCGCTGGCGTGTCCTCGGCCAGGACCGTGAGCGTGACACGAGCCGCGCGTCGGTCGGAACTGCCCGCGCGGATGCCTGGTTCCGCGCCCAGGGTCGCGTGACTGGACGCGTGGCAGGAACGCCGCCGCCCGTCGATGGCCGGTTTCGGGGAAGGGGACGGGCGCCTACCGGTTGATCATCGGAGCGACGAGAGCCGCGAAGAGCGGTTTCTTCACCATTGGATGGACCCACCGCGTATCGGCCCGAGGTTTGACACTGTTTTCGGGCCGCTGATACACTCCGCGTTCGTGGCCTCGGGAGGGGTCCGCGGTCGACGTGCGCGTCGCCCGGCCCCAGTTGACGAGCCACCCCACAGTCCACCCCAGGAAGGTCCCCGCGGGCCTGACCGCTCGCGAACCGGCCGCCCGCCGGCGACCTCCGCCCAGCAGAACCGACACCGATGAGAGGAGCAGCGTCTTCGTGCCGACGATCAGCCAGCTCGTGCGCCACGGTCGCCAGACCAAGATCAAGAAGGTCAAGGCGCCGGCCATGCGCAAGAACTGGAATGGCTTGAACCGCAAGCAGGTCGCCACGCCCGGCGCCCCGCAGAAGCGCGGTGTCTGCCTCCAGGTCCGGACGATGACGCCCAAGAAGCCGAACTCGGCGCTGCGCAAGATCGCGCGCGTCCGGCTCTCCAACCAGATGGAGGTCACGGCCTACATCCCGGGCATCGGCCACAACCTCCAGGAGCACTCCGTGGTCCTCGTCCGCGGTGGCCGAGTGAAGGTCCTCCCGTCGGTCAAGTACCACATCATCCGCTGCACCCTCGACGCCGCCGGAGTTCGCGACCGCAAGCAGGGTCGCAGCAAGTACGGCGCCAAGGTCGCGACCGGCCCCGGAGGCAAGAAGTAATGCCCCGCCGCCAGTCGATCCCGCGCATGACCAAGTACCACACCGAGCCGGCCAACCGGACGACCGCGCGCTTCACCGCCAAGCTCATGGCCAACGGCAAGCGCAACCTGTCCGACCGGATCCTCCGCCAGGCGCTCGCCCGGGCCGAGGCCCAGGCCCATCGCCCGGGTCTCGAGGTTCTGGAGGCCGCCCTCCGCAACGCGACCCCGATCATCGAGGTCAAGCCCCGCCGCGTCGGTGGCGCGACCTACCAGGTCCCGGTCGAGATCCGCGGCGACCGCCGCCTGTCGCTCGGCGTCCGCTGGCTCGTCCAGGCGGCGCGCAAGCGGAACGGCAAGAGCATGAGCGACAAGCTCGCCCAGGAGCTGGTCGACGCGATGAACGGCCTCGGCGCTGCCGTCAAGCGCCGCGAAGACACGCACAAGATGGCCGAGGCGAACCGCGCCTTCAGCCATTTCAAGTGGTAAGAACAGGAAGCTGAGAGAACCGTGGCACGTCAGGTTCCGCTCGCACGCACGCGGAACATCGGAATCATCGCCCATATCGACGCGGGCAAGACGACCGTCACCGAGCGGATCCTCTTCTACACGAAGAAGATCTACAAGATCGGTGAGGTGCATGAAGGCGCCGCGACGATGGACTGGATGCCCCAGGAGCAGGAGCGCGGGATCACGATCACCGCGGCTGCGACGACGGCGTTCTGGGGCGATCACCGCATCAACATCATCGATACGCCCGGGCACGTGGACTTCACCGTCGAGGTCGAGCGGAGCCTCCGCGTGCTCGACGGCGCGGTCGTCGTGTTCGACGGCGTGGCCGGTGTCGAGCCCCAGTCCGAGACCGTCTGGCGCCAGGCCGACCGGTACGGCGTGCCCCGCTTCTGCTTCATCAACAAGCTGGACCGGACCGGCGCCGATTTCTGGCGCGGCGTCGAGTCGATCAAGGACCGTCTCGGCGCGAACGCCGTGCCGATCCAGATCCCGATCGGCCAGGAAGACCGCTTCGAGGGCATCGTCGACCTGGTCGAGATGAAGGCCTACTACTACCGCGACGACCAGGGCACGACCTTCGACGTCGTCGAGATCCCCGAGGCGCTCCGGGCCGAGGCCGAGAAGCATCGCCACACGATGATCGAGGCCGTCGCCGAGATGGACGACGAGCTGACCCACAAGTACTTGGAGGGCGAGGAGCTCACGATCGCTGAGATCAAGCGCGGCCTGCGCCTCGGCACGCTCACCACCCGGATCATCCCGGTCCTGACCGGCTCGGCGCTCCGCAACAAGGGCGTCCAGAAGATGCTCGACGCGGTCGTCGACTATCTCCCGTCGCCGCTCGACGTCCCGCCGATGATCGGCCTCGACGCGCGGACCGGCGCGGAGGTCATCCGGACCCCGAGCGACAGCGAGCCGTTCAGCGCGCTTGCCTTCAAGATCGCCGCCGACCCGTTCGTCGGCAAGCTCGCGTTCTTCCGGGTCTACTCCGGCACGCTCAAGGCCGGGTCGTACGTCATGAACCCGACGAAGGGCAAGAAGGAGCGGATCGGGCGCATCCTCCAGATGCACGCCAACCACCGCGAGGAGATCGAGGAGGTCTACGCCGGCGACATCGCCGCCGCGGTCGGGCTCAAGGACACCTTCACCGGTGACACCCTGACCGATCCGGACCACCAGATCATCCTCGAGTCGATGACCTTCCCCGAGCCGGTCATCGAGGTCAAGATCGAGCCGAAGACGAAGGCCGACCAGGACAAGCTCGCGATCGCCCTCCAGCGCCTCGCCGAGGAGGACCCGACGTTCCGGGTCCACACCGATCCCGAGTCGTCCGAGACCCTGATCGCCGGGATGGGCGAGCTCCACCTGGACGTCCTCGTCGACCGGATGATCCGCGAGTTCAAGGTTGCCGCCAACATCGGCAAGCCGCAGGTCTCCTACCGCGAGACGATCCGGCGCGCCGCCGAGGGCAACGGCCGCTTCATCCGCCAGACCGGCGGCAAGGGCCAGTACGGCCACGCGGTGATCAAGCTCGAGCCCCAGGAGAAGGGGGCCGGCTACGAGTTCGTCGACAAGATCGTCGGCGGCACGATCCCGCGCGAGTACATCAAGTCGGTCGACGCCGGAATCAAGGAGACGCTCGCGACGGGCATCTACGCCGGGTTCCCGGTCGTCGACGTCAAGGCGACCCTCTTCGACGGCTCGTACCACGAGGTCGACTCGTCGGAGATGGCGTTCAAGATCGCCGGGTCGATGGCTGTCAAGGACGCCTTCGCCAAGGCCGACCCGGCCATCCTCGAGCCGATCATGCGGAACGAGGTCACGATGCCCGAGGAGTTCATGGGCGACGTGATCGGCGACCTCAACAGCCGGCGCGGGCAGATCGAGGGGATGGAGTCGCGCGGATCGACGCAGGTCGTCCGGGCGTTCGTCCCCTTGTCCCAGATGTTCGGCTACGTCACGGACCTGCGGTCGATGACCCAGGGTCGCGCGACGTCGTCGATGGAGTTCAGTCACTACGCCGAGGTCCCGGCCAGTCTGGCCTCGGAGCTCGTTCAGAAGTCGAAGGTCTAGGCGCCCCGAGGGGCACGAGCCAGGGAGCAATCACGATGGCCAAGAAGAAGTTCGAGCGCACCAAGCCGCACGTCAACATCGGCACGATCGGCCACATCGACCATGGCAAGACGAGCCTGACGGCGGCGATCACGAAGTACCTCCACCTGAAGGGTGGGGGCGAGTACCGCGCCTTCGACTCGATCGACAACGCGCCCGAGGAGCGCGAGCGCGGGATCACGATCGCGATCGCCCACGTCGAGTACGAGACCGCCAACCGCCACTACGCCCACGTCGACTGCCCGGGCCACGCCGACTACATCAAGAACATGATCACCGGCGCCGCCCAGATGGACGGCGCGATCCTCGTCGTCGCCGCGACCGACGGGCCGATGCCCCAGACACGGGAGCACATCCTCCTGGCCCGCCAGGTCGAGGTCCCCTACATCGTCGTCTTCCTCAACAAGGTCGACATGGTCGACGACCCCGAGCTCCTCGACCTCGTCGAGCTCGAGGTCCGGGAGCTCCTGACCAAGTACGAGTTCCCGGGCGACGACCTGCCGGTCATCCGGGGCAGCGCCCTGAAGGCCCTCGAGGCCGGCGACGACCCGGCGGCCGAGGCGTACAAGCCGATCCAGGAGCTGATGGACGCGGTCGACGCCTACATCCCGACCCCGGAGCGGGCGATCGACAAGCCGTTCCTGATGCCGGTCGAGGACGTCTTCGGGATCAAGGGCCGGGGGACGGTCGCGACCGGCCGCATCGAGCGGGGCATCGTCAAGGTCGGCGACGAGGTCGAGCTGATCGGCGTCAAGACGACCCGCAGGTCGTGATCACCGGCGTCGAGATGTTCAAGAAGCTCCTCGACGAGGGCCGGGCCGGCGACAACGTCGGCTGCCTGATCCGGGGCATCGAGCGGGAGGAGATCGAGCGCGGCCAGGTCCTGGCCAAGGCCGCCTCCGTCAAGCCCCACACGAAGTTCACCGCCCAGGTCTACGTCCTGACCAAGGAGGAGGGCGGCCGGCACACCCCGTTCTACAACGGCTACCGGCCCCAGTTCTACCTGCG
>DATNBW010000115.1:0-2085 GCA_035607275.1 Verrucomicrobiia bacterium
AGACTGCTTCGGGGTATCGAGCCATGGTCTCCCTCCCCGATCAGACCCGGCGCCGCTTGGGGGCGCGGCAGCCGTTATGGGGGATGGGGGTGACGTCGGTGATGGCACTGACTTCGAGGCCGGCGGCCTGGAGCGAGCGGATTGCCTGTTCGCGACCGGCACCCGGACCCTTGACGTAGACCTCGACCTGGCGCATCCCGTGCTCCATCGCCCGGCGCGCGGCGCCGTCGGCGGAGAGGGCGGCCGCGTACGGCGTGCTCTTGCGGGATCCCTTGAAGCCGGCCACGCCGGCTGAGCCCCAGCTGATCACGGCTCCGGTGAGGTCGGTGATCGTGATGATCGTGTTGTTGAACGTCGCCTGGATGTGGACCTGTCCCTGGGGGACATTCTTCCGTTCCTTGCGGCGTTGCTTCACTGCCCGCTTGCGCTCGGCCATGCTGCTTGCTGTACCTCGGCCTACTTCTTCCGCCGCACGCCGACCGTCTTCTTCGGTCCGCGCCGCTGACGGGCGTTCGTCTTGGTTCGCTGGCCGCGCGCCGGCAGGTTGCGTCGATGGCGCATCCCGCGGTACGAGCCGATCTCGATGAGGCGCTTGATGTTGAGCGCGACCTCGCGGCGCAGATCGCCTTCCACCTTGTAGCGGCGGTCGATCAGCTCACGGAGCCGGTTGACCTGCTCCTCGGTGAGGTCGCGAACGCGGGTGTCCGCGTTCACGTTCGTCTGGGTGAGGATCTTCTGGGCCGTGGGCAGCCCGATACCGAAGATGTACGTGAGGGCGATCTCGACGCGCTTCTCGCGCGGGATGTCGACGCCGGCAATGCGTGCCATCGTTACCCCTGCCGCTGCTTGTGCTTCGGGTTGGTGCAGATGACCATCACGGTGCCATGGCGACGGATGACCTTGCAGTTGTCGCAGCGCGCCTTGACGGAAGCTCTGACTTTCAACGGATCCTCGACTCGTGCTCTCGTTGGCGGCCGGCGAACCGGGCCGCGGTTACTTCAGGCGGTAGGTGATCCGACCGCGGGTCAGGTCGTAGGGCGACAGCTCGACCCGGACGCGATCCCCTGGCAGGATCCGGATGAAGTTCATCCGGAGCTTCCCGCTGATGTGGGCAAGCACCCGGTGGCCGTTCTCCAGCTCGACGGCGAACATCGTGTTCGGGAGCGGCTCGATGACCGTTCCTTCCACTTCGATCGCATCACGCTTGGCCACAGGTGTTGGTGCTTCCCTTTCTCACGATGAGTGTCGGCCCGGCCGGGCCGACACACGAACGCGTAGCGTATCAAAGTTGGCCGACCCGGGCAAATAACCTCGGGCCGATCGCGTTGCCTTCATGCGATGGTGGTCAGAATCTCAGGGCCGTTTTCGGTGACCGCGATCGTGTGCTCGAAGTGGGCGGCCAGCGAGCCGTCCCGGGTCACGACGGTCCAGCCGTCCGGCTTGATCGAGACCTCGTGGCTGCCGAGCGTCAGCATCGGCTCGATCGCGAGGCAGATCCCCGGGACGAGCTTCATGCCCCGGACGCCGGTCCGGTAGTTCGGGAGCTGCGGCTCCTGGTGCATCTCCGTGCCGATCCCGTGGCCGACGAACTGGCGGACGATGCCGTACCCGCCCGGCGTGGCCGCATCCTCGATGGCGCCCGAGATGTCGCCGAGATTGGCGCCCGGGACGGCGGCGGCAATGCCGGCCATCATCGCCAGGCGGGTCGTGTCGACGAGCTCGGTCACCTCGACGGCGGACTCGCCGACGACGAACGTCCGGGCCCCGTCGCCGTGCCACCCATCGAAGATCGCGCCGGCATCGACCGACACGATCTGACCCTCGCGGATCACGCGCTCGCCGGGGATGCCGTGGACGACCTCGTCGTCGACCGAGATGCACAGGCTCGCCGGGAACGGGTTGCTCCGGTGGCCGTAACCCTTGAACGACGGCACCGCGCCGGCGGACCGGATGTGGCGCTCGGCGAGCCGGTCGAGGTGACCGGTCGAGACGCCCGGCCGGAGCTCGGACTCGACGAGGGCCAGGACCTCGGCGACGATCCGGCCGGCGGTCCGCATCTTCTCGATCTCGCGGCGCGACTTGCGG
>DATNBW010000119.1:0-16594 GCA_035607275.1 Verrucomicrobiia bacterium
CCCCTGTTCTCCGCGTACACCAACGCATTCGCCGACCCGGGCTTCTTCTCGAGCCTGCTCTATTCCTTCGTGATCGGCGTGATCACCGTGGTCCTGAGCATCGTGCTGATCGTGCCGACCGCCTTCTGGGTCCGGCTCCGGGCACCCCGACTGCGCCCGTTCGTGGAGTTCATCACGCTCCTGCCGTTCGTCGTCCCGCCGGTCGTCCTCGTCTTCGGCCTGATCAAGGCGTACAGCCGGCCGCCGCTGCCGCTCACCAACTCGGAGTTCGGGAGTGACGCGCTGCTCGTGTTCGCCTACGTCGTCCTGTCGCTGCCGTACATGTACCGGGCGGTCGACTCGGGCCTGCGCACGATCGACATCCGGTCCCTGACCGAGGCGGCCCAGAGCATGGGCGCGAGCTGGTTCACGATCCTTACCCGGATCATCCTGCCCAACCTCCGGGTGGCGCTCCTGTCGGGGGCGTTCCTCAGCCTGGCGATCGTCATCGGCGAGTACACGATCGCCTCGTACCTCGCCCGGCCCGCCTTCGGACCGTATCTCCAGCTGCTCGGCGCGAACCGGGCGTACGAACCTGCCGCCGTGTCCCTGATCAGCTTCGGGCTGACGTGGCTGGCAATGATCGCGATCGCCATGCTCGGTCGCGGCTCGCGGACCCGCATCCAGATCGGCGGGGCGCACTGAGCCATGGAGGCACCGAGTCGATGACGTTCCTCACCCTCAGCGGCGTCCAGAAGCAGTTCGGGACGACCTACGCGGTCCACGACTTCAACCTCTCGGCCGAGAAGGGCGAGTTCGTCTCCTTCCTCGGGCCGTCCGGCTGCGGCAAGACGACGACTCTCCGGATGATCGCGGGCTTCGAGCAGCCGACCGGCGGGACGATCACGGTCGGCGGAACGGACATCACCCATCGGCCGCCCAACCAGCGCAACATCGGGATGGTCTTCCAGTCCTACGCCCTGTTCCCGAACATGAACGTGGCCGACAACATCGGCTTCGGGATGAAGGTCCGGAAGCGGCCGACGGACCAGATCCGCAAGCGGGTCGAGGAGCTCCTCGGCCTGATCAACCTCCCGGACAAGGGCGGGCGGTTCCCGTACCAGCTGTCCGGCGGCCAGCAGCAGCGGGTCGCCCTCGCCCGGGCGCTTGCGGTCGAGCCGCAGGTGCTCCTCCTCGACGAGCCGCTCTCGGCGCTCGACGCCAAGATCCGGGTCGCGCTGCGCAAGGAGATCCGGGCGATCCAGCGCCAGTTCGGGATCACGACGGTCTACGTGACCCACGACCAGGAGGAGGCCCTCTCGCTGTCCGACCGGGTCGTCGTCATGAGCGAGGGCCGGATCGAGCAGATCGGTGCGCCGCCCGAGATCTACAACTTCCCGGCGACGCCGTTCGTGGCGTCGTTCGTCGGCACCCTGAACCTGATCCAGGCGAACGTGGTCGACGGTGCGTCGGCCCGATTGGGCCTCGAGGGCCAGGAGATCCGCGGGGCGCAACCGGGCGCGGCGACGGGCGCGCGGGTGACGGTCGCCCTGCGGCCCGAGGCGATCGAGCTCGGCGAGACCGGCGGCAGCAACCGGCTGCGCGGCACGGTCGAGGACGTCAGCTTCCTCGGCTCGATCGTCCGGACCCGGGTCCGGATCGGCGGGGACTCGGTGCTCTCGTTCGACCAGTTCAACGATCCGGGCCTGGCCGCGTCGGCCATCGGCGAGGAGGTCACGGTCTCGTTCTCCCCCGAGGCGACACTGATCCTCGAGGGCCGGGCGAGCGCCGATGCCGCGATCGAGCAGGCGATCGCCGAAGTCTGATGCGCGCCGGCGGCGTCCCGGCGGTCGGGAGTTCGGCCCGGAATGCGCCAGCGGCTGACGTGACGATCGCCCTCCACCCGGTGCTCGACGGGATCGACCTCGTCGTCTTCGACAAGGACGGCACGCTGATCTCGTTCGACGCGATGTGGGACGGCTGGGCCCGCGACCTCGGCACGCGCCTGGAACTCGCGACGCGTCGGCCGGTCGCCGGGGACGTGTTCACGACGATCGGGTTCGACCCGGTCGCCAACCGGATCCTGCCCGGCGGACCGCTCGCCCTCGGGACGATGGGCGAGCTCGAGGAGCTCGTCGGAGCCGTCCTGCGGCGCTGGTGCCCGAGCGTCAGCGCCGCCCGGAGGATCCTCGCGGAGGCGTGGTTCGAACCGGACCCGGTGGCGACGGCCGTGCCGCTGGCCGATCTGGGAGCGGTCTTCACGGCACTCCGCGACGCGGGCCGACGGATCGCCGTCGCGACGACCGACGACCGACGACCGACCGAGGCGACCCTCGCCGCCCTGGGCGTGAGCGCGTTCGTCGCAGACGTGGTGTGCGGCGACGACGACGGCCCGACGAAGCCCGATCCCGCGACCCTCGCGGGCATCGGCCGGCGGCTGCGGATCGCCGCCGATCGGATCGCGATGGTCGGGGACACGCCGGGCGACCTGCGAATGGCCCGTGCCGCCGGAGCCCGGGCGATCGGGGTCGCCAGCGGCGTCGCGTCGGTCGCCGAGCTGGAGCCGGACGCGGACCTGGTCGTGGAGTCGATCGCGTCGCTGGTCGGGCCGTCGAGCGCCTGACGGGCGAGCCCTCATGGGACGCCCGAGCCCGGCAGTCGCGATCGCCGTACGATGACCGCCGATCGGGCCACCGCCCGCGGGCCAGCCGTCGCGTCGTGGCGGCTCTTCCCACGCCGAACCCTGGAGCCCGGACGTTGACCACCCGGCATCCCGCCCGCGCGCTCGTGGTCGCGCTCGCGATCGTCGTGAGCGTCGCTTCGGCGTGCGGCACGGACGCCTCGCCGCGGCCCTCCGGACGCCCGGCAGGGTCGGGGCCGGCCGGCTCGGGCGCGGTCGGGTCCGGCGGGCCGCGCGGATCGGCGGACCCGTTGAGCGACCTCGTCGCGGCCGCCGAGCAGGAGGGCAGCCTGACGACGATCGGGCTGTCCCACGACTGGTGCAACTACGGCGAGATCCTCAAGACGTTCGCGGCTCGCTACGCGATCACGATCACCGAGCTCAATCCCGATGCGACGTTCGGCGACCAGGTCGCCGCGCTCAAGGCGACAAAGGACAGCCCCGACGCGCCGGACGTGATCGACGTCGGCCTCGCGTTCGGGGCGCAGGCCAAGAACCTCCGGCTGCTCGCCCCGTTCAAGGTCTCGACGTGGGCCACGATCCCCGCCTCGGCCAAGGATCCTGACGGCGCCTGGTACGGCGACTACTACGGAGTCCTCGCGTTCGAGACGAACAAGGATCACGGCGTCACGCCTCCGACCGATTGGGCCGACCTGCTCGAGCCGTCTCACGCCGGTGAGGTCGCGCTCGCCGGCGACCCGCGGCTGTCCGCCCAGGCGATGGCGACCGTCTACGCCGCGGCCCTCGCCAACGGCGGTACGCTCGACAACGCGAAGCCCGGTCTCGACTTCTTCGCCAAGCTCCAGAAGGCCGGCAACCTCCTCCCGACGATCGCCACGCCGGACACCATCGACATCGGCGCGACGCCGATCACCATTCGCTGGACGTACAGCGCCCTCGCCCACCGCGACCGGACCGCGGGGAGCCCGGACATCGACGTCACGGTCCCGGCCAAGGGACGGCTCGGCGGCATCTTCGTGCAGGCGATCAGTGCGTACGCACCGCATCCGAACGCGGCCCGGCTGTGGATGGAGTTCCTCTACAGCGACGAGGGCCAGAACCTGTGGCTGAAGGGCAACTGCACCCCGATCCGGTTCGACGACCTGATGGCCCACGACGCGGTCCCGGCCGAGGTCCAGGCCAACCTGCCCGATGTCGCGGGAACCGTGTTCCCGAACCTGAAGCAGCTCAACGCGGCATCCACGCTGATCGCCGACAGCTGGAACGTCGTCGTCGGCGCCGACATCAGGTAGCCGCCGGTGCGGCTCGTGGGCTGCCGGCCAATCCGGTCCGTCACCGATGCCATGGGTACCTGCGACGTTTGCCCGGCCACAGGCGGCCTCAAGGCTGCTGGACCATCGCCGGCCCACGCTCCGACACGCTCGCGCCGGCGGCCCGATCGAACGGGGCTCCAGCGGGCCCGGCATGACGGTCCTCCATCCAGGTTGAACAGAATCGAGCTGATTGGCGGGGTCGGGCCACCACCGACGTCAGTTCGACCGCCTGGATGTGCCCGCCCACCCTCGTCAGGACCATCGACTCGGGCGCGATCGGCGCCCGGTGGAGCGTCGGTGATCCCGATCAGGTCCGGATCGTCATCTTCCTGTTCGGTGTGGCTGGAAAGCTGCAGCGGCGCCGGGCGGGGCAGCGGGACGCACCCCGAATCGAAACGACCCCGTCGTTGACGGGGTCGTTCTGTCGGGTGTGGTTCGACGTGGCCGTTGCGATGGCCCTAGCGCCGCCCGCCCGTCAGGCGCAGGAGGAAGAAGAACAGGTTGATGAAGTCGAGGTACAGCCGGAGCGCTCCGATGACGGCGCCCTTCTCGACCGAGCCGGTCGCGGCCGCGATGTCGCCGGACTGGATCCGCTGGACGTCGTAGGCGGTGAGGGCAGTGAACAGCACGACGCCCACAATCGAGATGATCCACGACACCTGCGAGCTGTGGAGGAACAGGTTGAGGACGCTCGCCACGATCAACCCGACGAGACCCATGAACAGGATCCCGCCGAGGCTGGCCAGCGAGCGCTTCGTGGTCGCGCCGTAGATCGCGGCGGCGCCGAACATCGCCGATGCGCTCAGGAAGGCGACGGTGACCGAACCCGTCGTGTAGGCCTGGACGATCAGCCCGACCGTCAGACCGAGCGTTGCCGCGTAGACGAAGAACAGCCCCAACGCGAGGGTGGCGTTGATCCGCTGGATCGCGGCGCTGATCACGACCACGATCGCCAGCTGGCCGAAGAACAGCAGGAGGAAGTTGCGATAGGCGAAGTTCGTCAGGGTCGGCGAGCCCTGGACCACGGCGGCGACGCCCGCCGTCACCAGGAGCCCGGCGAACATCCAGCCGAACGCGTGGGTCAGAAGCTGCTGGGACAGCGCGGTCGCCGGCCGCACGCCGAGCTGGGACGGCGCTGAGCCGAAGTTGTTCATCATCGTTCGCTCCTTGTGACGGCTGCACGCCGACGATCCGGTCGTGATGGTGGCGCCGACCGCGCCTCCGCCTGCTCGGCCGCCCTCGCGAGCACCCACAGCAGATCGGCGAGACGGTTCAGGTACGGTAGCAAATGCGGACCGGGAATCAATCCCTCCGCACCGAGCCGGACCGCCCGCCGCTCGGCCCGCCGGACGATCGTCCGGGCCAGCTCGATCGCCGCGCTGACGACGGTCTCGCCGGGCACGACGAACTCGGTCGGCATGACGATGCTCGCCTCGGCGGCATGGAGCATGGTGTCGATCCGGGCGACCATCGGCGCCGTCACCCGGCTGACGCCGCCGACCTGGCGATCCCAGGCCGCGCGCTGGGTTGCCAGCTCGGCCGCCGCCACGAACAGATCGCGCTGGATCCCGAGGACGATGGCGCCGAGATCGCCCACCGCCAGCTCGAGCCCGGCGCCCTCGCGACCGAGCTCCGCCCGGGCCAGCCCGAGCGCGGCCACGGCCTCATCGATCGTGCCGTAGGCCTCGGTCCGCAGGTCGTCCTTGGCGATCCGCTCGCCGCCGAACAGGAGACCGGTCGTGCCGTCGTCGCCACGGCGCGTGGCCACGGCCGAGTCGAAGGGTGGAGTGGTGTCGGGGTCGGTCACCGCGAGCTCAGCCGGGAAGCGGCGCGATCACCACATCAGGCCGGCGTCGCGCGGGTCCCAGCGCTCGGCCAGCAGGGTCACCTTGACGTCGTGCTCGACGACCGATTCGGCCTGGTCCTTGACCTGCTGGATCATCGATCCGGCGTACGGGCAGAACGGGGTCGTGAGGATCATCTTGATCTCGGTCGAGTCGGTCCCGAGGATGATCTGCTTGATCAGCGCCAGCTCGACGACGTTCATCCCGATCTCGGGGTCGACGACGGCGCGCAGCGCGTCGAGGATCGCGAGCTCGGTCGCGCGGCGCTGCGGATCGAACGCGGCGCCGCCCGTCGAGTCGTCGGAGGCGTCCGGCGCGGGGTCGGACGCGGGGATCGGCGCCGCGGACGGCGCGTTCGGGTCGGTTCGTGTATCGGTCATCGGCCCGATCCTACCACCGAGCCTTCGAATCGCCCGTGCCGGGCCAGGTGCGCGGGCTGCCACGGCGACGGCTCAGGTGCCGGCGGCCGCCCCCGCGCCGGGCTTGATCACGATGCCCGTCCGGCGGTACTGCTCGGGCAGCCCGGCGGCCTCGGTCTCGTCGTAGCCGGGGCCGGCCAGCGAGCCGTCCGGCTCGAAGAACTCGGCATATCGGTCGCGATGGTCGGCGGCATACGTGTACGCCGCCGCGATCCCGACCCGCTTGAGCTCGGGGTGGTCCTTCATCAGCCGGGCGAGGTCGAAGCCGTTGCTGCGCAGCTCGAGGAGCTGGCGGACGGTCAGCCGCGAGCCGTAGCAGAAGGGCTCGCCGTTCATCACGAGCGGGTCGACCTGGACCCACTTGATCGTCATCGCTCAGGCGCCCTTGTAGATGGCCGCGAGGAGGCGGTTCCGCTTGCGTGCGTCGCCGGCGATCCGGCCGTGCCACTTGAACCGGGCGTTCATCGCGTCGATCGCCGCGTCGACCGGGCCCATGTCGGCCGGTGCGAGCGTCGCCCCGATCGCGGCCCGGACGCCCTCGTCGAGCGTGATCAGGTCGTTCATCGGGACCTTGCGCCGGCGATACGCCGGCGGCGTCGCCTCGGCGAAGGCGCGGGCCGGCTCGGGGTCGCCGGCGGCGATCGCCTCGACGACCCGCTCGATCAGCACCGCGGCGTCGCGCAGGAGGCGACGGACCGCGTATTCGTCATGGCGCTCACGGATCGTGGGATCGCGATCGAGCGCGATCTCGAGGGCGCGCGCGGCGAGGCGGTCGCGCGCGGCGAGGACGCGCGCGGCGGCGGGCGGAAGGTCGGAGATGCGGTCGGTCGGCGGCAAACCGAGCGAGGGATGGCTCACGTCGGGCAGTCTAGCGCGCGGCCGGAGCCGGCGGCGCATCCGAGCCGCGCGGCTCGCGGCGGCGAGTCGATAGGATGGCCGGGTGACGACGCCCGCGAACGAGCCCGGCGATCGGCGACCGCTCCTGGACCGGCCGCCCGGCGATCGCTACGCGGTCCTGCCCTCGGCGACGGCCGAGCCGGCGGGCCGGCTGGACGCCATGCTCGTCCCGCTGGCGCTGATCCTCGGCGGCGCCGTCGCGTTCACGATCCTCGGCGGGATCGTCACGATCACCGCGGGCCTGGTGATCCTTGCCGCGTTCCTCGGCTGGCTGACGGGCCGCCTCGTCTCGCCGCCGGCGTCGGCCGCGGCCGTCGGCCTGCTCGTCGTCGTCGCCGGCTTCCTCGGGATCTGGCTGTTCGGCCGGCTCGAGGGCGGCGTCCTCGATCCGATCGCCTACCTGGGCGAGGTCGAGGGACCGGTCGTCGTCGTTCTCAGCCTGCTCTTCGGAGGCGGGCTCGCCGCCGCCGCATCCCGATGACGTGCCCGCCGCGATGACCGCGGGCGACAATTGCGCGGTCAGCCTCCGTCGCCCGATCGAAGACGACCAGCCGCCGATCGCCGGAATGGTTGACGAGTGGTTCAGCGGACGGCGGGTGCGCCACCTGGTCGCACGGGCATGGTTCCGTCACTTCGCCTCGACCTCGTGGATCGCCGACGATCCTCGGGGCAAGCCGGCCGGCTTCATCATCGGCTATCGAAGTCCGGATCATCCCGGCGAAGCCGTCATCGTGCTGGTGGGCGTTCATCCCAACTGTCGCCGACGGGGAATCGGGCGGGCGCTCGTCGAGGCCTTCCTGACCGACGTGCACAAGGCCGGCGTGGCGACGGTGACGGCCCTGGCCTGGCCGGGCGAACCGCTGGCGGTCGCGTTCTTCCGGGCGGTCGCCTTCCGGCCCGACGACGGACCCGGAACGCAGAACCTCTACGGCACGCCGGGGATTCCCGACTACGACGGCATCGGCGAGGATCGAATCGTCTTCGTCCACCGCAGGCGGACGGGTGACGGACCTGGCGGCCCGGGCGACGGGCCTGGCGTGCCGGAGCGGCCCTCCGTTCCGTAGGATGGACCCGCGCCGGAAGCCCACCTTCCTCGTCCGGCGCAGGAGGGAGCCGTCATGCGCATCGGACTCGGCAGGCTCGCGTTCATCGGCATCATCGCGATCATCGCGATCGGCGGATACATCTTCCGGGACCGCCTTTCGAGCGACGCCGGCGGCCTCAAGGTCGGCGAGTGCTTCGACGACCCGGCCGGGGCGACCAGGATCACGGACGTCCAGCACCATCCGTGCACCGAGGCGCACAACGCCGAGGTCGTGTTCCTCGGCGAGCTGCCGGACGGCGACAAGACGTTCCCGACGACGAGCGCCGTCCAGGAGTGGGTCCGATCCAACTGTGTTCCGGTCTGGTCGACGTACACGGGCAAGAACTTCGAGACGGAGCTGACCCTCGGCCTCGGGTTCTACCAGCCCTCACCCGAGAGCTGGGGCCACGGCGATCGCAAGATGGTCTGCTACGCGATCCGCGAGGACAACGCCCCGATGACCACCTCGGTCAAGGCGACGCCGTAGCGCCACGGTCGCTCGTGCCGGCGAGCTCGGCCGCGAGCTCGGCGGCCACCGCCGACGGCGTCAGCTGCTCGCGCAGGAGGCGCCCGAACCGCGCGACGCGGTCCGCCTCGGGGACGGCTTCGAGCCATTGACGGAGCAGCGCCTCGCCCTCGTGGTAGACGAAGACATACGTTCGCCAGAGCGGGTGCTCGAGGAACTCGAGGCGCTTCGCGGCGACCGCCGGCGCGAACCGCCCGACTCGCTCGAGCCAACCGAGAACGTCGTCGTGAGAGGCCCCGTCGGCGTGGCGCATGAGGGCCGCGTTCACCCGACTCTCGGTCAGGCGGCGGCGCGGCACGGCAAGGGCGACCGCGGTGACGGCCGCCGCGCGGGCCGCGGCCGGATCCGCGGCGATCGGCAGCCCGGCCCGCTCGTACAGCTCGACGAGGAGGTCGGCCTCGTCGTGGGGCGGCGAGGCGAATCGGTGACCGAGGTCGGCGAGGCCTTCGCTGATCAGGCACTCGGGGGTATTGATCAGGAGGATGCTCGACTCGAGCCGGCGGAGGCCGTCGACGAGGTGCGCCTCCTTCCAGGCGTGCTCGAGGTGGTGGCCCGGGTACGTCTCGTGGGCTGCGACATGGATCAGCTCGGCGGCCCGCGTCGGCAAGTCCGTGTTCAGGTCGAACCGCGACCGGCGGCCGCCGTCGTACCAGTTGTAGCCGGTCCACGGCCGCTTCGTGACGAGGTGGACCCGGAGGTCCTCGGCGTCGGGCAGCCCGAAGAGCGCCGCCGCCCGGGCCCGGAACCGGGCCACGAGCCAGGCGAGCACGTCGGTCAGCCGGTCCGGCGGGATGACGAATCGATCGTCCCACGCCTGGAGGCGGTCGGCGACGGTCCCGGGACCGGGCAGCAACGTGTCGACGACCGCCGCGGCCTCGTCGAAGACGGCCTCGTCGCGGCGAACCGGCGACCAGGCGAAGCAGCGCTCGACGTGCTCCAGGTAGGGGAGCTCGTGACCGGCGAGCGCCTCGGCCTGGGTCCGGAGAGCGACGACCTGGGCCGTCAGCCAGTCCCGCCGATCGGGCTCCGGGACCTCGGCCGCGATCCGGTCGAGCAGGCGGGCGGCGTCGTCGACGAGGCCGCTCGGCGGGCGGAGCTCCTCGGTATCGGCCCGCGCCTTCAGCTCGGCCGGGCCGTAGAAGCCGTCGACGATCCCCGGGACGTGCTGCTCCAGGCGGAGGGCGAGGAGGAGGTAGTCGCGGGCGACGGGGTCCGGGACGGGGACCTGGCGCTCGCCGCCGACGGCGAGGGTCATGGCGGGCGCCGTCACCGCCCGTCGCCCGGATCGGCGGTCACCGCCCGTCGCCGGGCACCGAGCCCATCCCCTGCCCCGGCGCCATCCCCTTCTCCTCGCCCAGGAACGGCATCCCCTGGCGGTCGACCGCGTCGAGGCTCATCCGCAGGGCCGATGTCTTCGCCTCCGCGACCTCGCGCACGTACGTCGCTTCCTCGTCGGTGGTGAGGGGCCGGCCGCGAACGATCTGCTTGGGCTTGCCGACCATCAGCCAGGCGAGGTGGTAGCGATCCATGGAGCCCCACGCGGCGACGAGCAGGTCGTCGCTGAGCTGGAGCCAGGTCTGGAGGCCGCGCAGGGTGGGCTGGGCCTGGAGGCGGTCCCCCTCTTCGACGAGCTGGCGGGTCCGGGTGATGAGCTCGTCCCGGGTCATGACGGCACGTCGCGGATGAAGGCCTCGCGGTCGGCGCGGGCGCGGAGCGTCCACGGCCCGGGAGTGCCCGGCCCGATCGGCTCGCCGGCAAACCGGCTCACGGGCAGGATCCCGGCCACGGAGCTCGACAGGAAGGCCTCGTCGGCGTCGTACAGGTCGCGGGTGGTCAGGAGCCCCTCGGTCACCTCGAGGCCGACACTCCCGCCCCAGCGCAGGATCCAGTCGCGGGTCGTGCCCGGCAGGATCGCGCACGCGAGAGCCGGCGTCGCGAGCTCGTCGCCGCGCACGAGGAAGACATTGGCCGAGGTCGCCTCCGAGAGGTAGCCGTCGATCGTCAGGAACAGGGCGTCGTCGGCGCCGGCGGCGCGGGCCTCGATCCGGGCGTACACGTAGTCCGCCCGGGAGATCGTCTTGAGGGCGTTGAGCGGGTTCTCCGGGTCGCGCCGGACCGCGCTCGCGATCAGGTGCAGGCCGCGCTCGAGATGCGAGACCGGCGTCGGCGGCACGGGCCACGCCTGGACGACGATCGTCGGGGTTGGGCGTTCGTCGGGCGGGAGCAGGCCGCGACCGAAGAACGGGCCGCGCGAGACCGTGATCCGGACGCTCGCGTCGCCATCGGGCCCGGCAAGCCCCTCGGCGGCGAGGAGCTCGCCGATCGCCCGGGCCAGGAGCGTCTCGAGGTCATCGGGAAGCGCGATCGACAGGCCGGTGGCCGATCGCCGCATCCGCGCGGCGTGCTCGGAGAGCTCCGTCGGGCGTCCACCGCGCGCTCGGAGAGTCTCGAACACACCGTCACCGAGCTGGAAGCCCCGATCGAAGGCGGTCAGGACGGCCGCCTCGGCCGGCTCGATCCGGCCGTCGACCCACAGGTGCGACGGCCGGCTCACTCGCTCCCGACCTCGCTCCCGACCTCGCGGCCGCCGATCGCCGTGAGCGGCCCGCGCGCCTTCGCGACGGTCTCGTCCCACTCGGCGGCGGGATCGCTCTGGTACGTGATTCCGCCCCCGACGTGGAGCGACAGCCGGCTCCCGTCGGCGACGAACGTCCGGATGAGGATCGAGGTCGCCATGGAGCCGTCCGGCCCGATCCAGCCGAGCGCCCCGGTGTACGGCCCGCGCCGCGTCGGCTCGAGCTCGCGCAGGATCTCCATCGCCCGGATCTTCGGTGCGCCGGTGATCGAGCCGCCGGGGAACGACGCCCGGAGGAGGTCGAACGGATCCCGGCCCGGAAGCAGTCGCCCGGTCACGGTCGACACGAGGTGCTGGACGGCGGCCGTCCGCTCGAGCCGGCACAGGCGCGGCACCCGGACCGTGCCCGGGATGCACACCCGGCCGAGGTCGTTGCGCAGGACGTCGACGATCATCACGTTCTCCGCCCGGTCCTTGCCCGACGCGAGGAGCTCGCAGGCCAGCGCCCGGTCCTCGTCGCGGGTCCGGCCGCGCGGTCGCGTGCCCTTGATCGGATCGGTCGAGACGATGCCGCGCGGCGAGATCGCGAGGAACGGCTCGGGCGAGGCGGACAGGATCGCCCGCGGGCGCGCCGGTGCACTGCCGAGCACGGAACCGTGACCCGGCGCGCCCCCGCCCAGGTCCAGGTAGGCGGAGAACAGCGACGGATCGCCGGTCCGGAGGCGCCGGTAGAGGGGCCACGGGTCGCCGTCGAACGGGGTGGTCAGGCGGCGCGTCAGGTTCGCCTGGTAGATGTCGCCGTCGGCGACGCGTGTGCGGATGGCCTCGACGCCGGCTTCGTAGGACGGCCGGTCGAGCGACGACACGAAGCGGATTCCGTCGGCGGGCGCGTCGTCGAGGGGCGAGAGCTCGGCGGCCCGGGCGAGGCGGCTCGGCCGGATCCGGGCCCGGACGTCGGCAAGCCGGCGGGTCAGGCGGCCGACGTCCCCATCGAGCGCCCGGCCGGCCAGCCATGCGCCACCGGTCCGCCGGTCCCAGGCGATCGTCCAGTCGTGCAAGGCGAGGCGCAGGATCGGCAGACCCTGGTCGTCCGGCGGCGCCGGCGGCAACCGCTCGAGGACGTCGCCGAGCTCGTATGCGAGGAACCCGACGAGGCCACCGAGGAACGGCGGCGCGTCCGGTCCGGCGTGTTGGCGGGCCGGCGGCTCGGGGGCGAGACGAGCGAGGAGGCGGCGGGCAACGGCGAACGGGTCGCCCCCGGCCGCGGGCTCGGTCAGGACGGCGACCGGATCGGCCGTCAGGAACGTCCAGCGTGCGTTCCGACCCGGCCGGGCGCTCTCGAGGAGGGCCAGGCCCGGGAGGTCCCGGAGCGCCTCGGCGACGTCGATCGGCCGGAGGGCGGCGATCTCGGCCAACGGCTCGAGGCGGACCGGGGACGGCGAGACGGAACGGTCGCCCACGACGTGGATCACCCGGCGATGATACGGACCGGGCGGGGAAGCGGCTCCGGGGGCGACAACGGAGGCAGCCTGGTGCGAGCGAGGGATCTCGGGATCGTCGTCGGCCGCGGCCGGCCGGGTGCGGCGAATGCGATCACCGACGTGACCGGCGTCCGGGTCGGGCACGCCACGATCGTTCGCGGCGACGGCCGCCTCGTCGTCGGCGAGGGACCCGTCCGGACGGGTGTGACGATCATCGTCCCCCACGACGGCGACGTCTGGACGGAGCCCGTGTACGCCGGCAGTCATCGCCTCAACGGCAACGGCGAGCTGACCGGCCTCGAGTGGATCCGCGAGGCCGGGCACCTGACCGGCCCGATCGGGATCACGAACACGCACTCGGTCGGGGTCGTCCGCGACGCGATCATCCGGAGCGCCGTCCGGGTCCTGCCGTTCGGGACGTCGTACTGGGCGCTGCCGGTCGTCGGCGAGACGTGGGACGGATTGCTCAACGACATCGACGGCTTTCACGTCACCGCCGATCACGTCGACGAGGCGCTGGCAGCGGCTTCCGGCGGCGCGGTTCCCGAGGGCAATGTCGGCGGCGGAACCGGGATGGTCTGCCACGAGTTCAAGGGAGGGATCGGGACGGCGTCGCGGATCGTCGACGCGGACTCGGGCGGATTCACGGTCGGCGCGCTCGTCCAGGCGAACTACGGACGACGGGACTGGCTCCGCGTCGACGGTGTGCCGGTGGGCGAGGCGATCCCGGTCGCGGACGTCCCGAGCCCGTACTCCGCGGTCCAGGATGACGACGTGGCCCCGCCGCCACCGCCCGGCTCGGGCTCGATCATCGTCATCGTCGCGACCGATGCCCCGCTCCTGCCCCACCAGTGCGAGCGGCTCGCCCAGCGGGCCGGGCTGGGAATCGCCCGGATGGGCGGGACCGGCGCGCACTCCAGCGGCGACCTGTTCCTGTGCTTCGCCACCGGCAACCGGACGCTGCCGGGAACGTCGTTCCGGGCCGACCCACGGCTCACGGTCGACATCCGGGTTCTCAACGACTTCGCGATCGGCGCCCTCTTCGATGCCACGATCGAGGCGACGGAGGAGGCCATCCTGAACGCGCTCGTCGGCGGCGCGACGATGATCGGGCGCGACGGGATCACGGCCCATGCCCTGCCTCACGACCGGCTGCTCGAGACGATGGCCCGCTTCGGTCGTCCGGCGAGGCCGATGGCGTGACCGGCCCGCGGGAGGCGGCCGCCGGTCGGTCGATCATCCGCCCGGCCACCCTCGACGACCTCGCATCGATCCGCGCGATCCTCGTCGCCCACGGCAACGACGGGCCGGTGATCGTCGCCGACATCGTCGGGCCGTACCTCTCGCACCTGATCGCTCGTGGCCGGACGCGGGTCGCCGCGCTCGACGGCGAGATCGTCGGATTCGGGGCGGCGATCGACACGGGCCGCTCGGTTCACCTCGCCGACCTGTTCGTCCGCCCGGACCGACTCGGACAGGGGATCGGCCGGCCGCTGCTGGCGGCCGTGCTCGACGGGGCGGTCGAGCGGACGACGTTCGCCTCGGAGGATCCGCGCGCCCTGCCGCTCTACGTCCGGGCCGGGATGCAGCCGCTCTGGACGAGCCTGTACGTCCAGGGCCAGAGTGACGGGCTGCCGCCGGCCGACGCCCGCCTCCGGACCGAGACGGCGACGTCCGACCGGCTCGCGGCCATCGAGCGCGAGTGGACCGGGGTCGACCGCGCGGCCGACCACGCGTACTGGGGCACGCTGCCCGACGGCGACGCGTTCCTCGTCCGTGACGGGGACGCCGTCGCGGCGTTCGGCTATGCCCGAATCCGGCAGGCGATGCCGATCCGCGTCCTGGATCGGCTCGTGATCCACCCCGATGCCGAGCCCGTCGGGACGACGGTCGCCGCTCTCGCGCGAGCCGGCCGGGGCGGACCGGTCCACGCGTGCCTGCTCGGGCCGCATCCCGTGCTGCGACCGCTGCTCGACGCCGGGTTCCGGGTCGTCGATCGCGACGTGTTCCTCGCGTCGGACCCGGCGATGGTCGACCCGGCCCGGCTCGTGCCGAACCCGGGGATGCTCTAGACGTGGATCCGCCAGCCCGACGCCGCGCCGGGCAAGGGCGGGGCGTCAGGCTGGGGGGGAAGCCTGACGCCCCACGAGCGCGGTGATCCGTGACGCGTGTGACGCGTGTGACGCGAGTGACGCTGAACGCGAGGACGCGTGACATGCCGATGGCGCGCGACGCGAAGGCGCGGATGCGCGCGCCGTGAGGAACGGGGCGCTGACGGTGGCGCCCCGTGAACGATACTGCGTCGGCGACCCCGGCGATCAGCCCGCCGCGACGGGCACGGGCTTCTCGATCGGCATGCCGACCATGCTCCCCCACTCCGTCCAGCTGCCGTCGTAGTTGCGCACCCGCTGGTAGCCGAGGAGCTCGTGCAGGACGAACCACGAGTGGCTCGAGCGCTCGCCGATCCGGCAATAGGCGATGACGTCCTTGTCGGGGGTCACGCCCTTGGCCTCGTACAGGTTCTCGAGCTCCTCACGGCTCTTGAACGTGCCGTCCTCGCGGACCGTCTGGGCCCACGGGATCGAAGACGCGCCGGGGATGTGGCCGGCCCGCTGGGCGGACTCGGTCATGCCCGGGGGTGCGATCACCTCGCCGTTGAACTCCGCGGGCGATCGGACGTCGACCAGGGCGAAGTCGCTCGCCCCGAGCCGCGGCAGGATGTCGTCCCGGAAGGCCCGGAGCGCGAAGTCGGGCTCGGGCAGCTCGTAGCCGGTCGCGGCGTACGCGGGCGTGTCGGTCGTGAGCGGGAGACCGTTGTCGAGCCAGAACTTGCGCCCGCCGTTGAGGATCCGGACGTCGCGGTGGCCGAACAGCTTCAGCTGCCAGTAGGCCCAGGCCGCGAACCAGTTGTTGTTGTCGCCGTACAGGACGATGGTCGTGTCCGGCCCGATGCCGCTCTCGCTGAGGAGCTTGCTGAACTCCTCGCGGCTGGCGATGTCGCGACGGATTCCGTCGGCCAGCTGGCTGGTCCAGTTCCAGGCGATGGCGCCCGGAAGATGGCTCTGCTCGTAGGACGTCGTGTCGACATCGACTTCCACGAAGCGGACGGCTTCGTCGTCGAGGTGGGCGCGTGCCCAGTCGGCGTCGACGAGGACGTCGGCGGCGTATCCGGTGACGGTCATGGTTGTGCTCCTTGCACTGGGGCGACCGGGCGACGGGGGCGCGGTCGCCGACGGGTTCGAACGAACGACATCAGCGAGGGTCGCGGGCGACGATCAGCGGGACCGGGCCCGCTCCGGACACAAGCACATCGGGCTATCCCTCCCCTGCCGGCCGGTCGAGCCGGCTGAATGCGGCCAGGCGCTCGCGGCAGGCGGCGGCTTCCCGCTCGGCCTGGCGAACGATCCACGGATCGACCCGGCTGCTGTCCTCGATCTCGACCGTCGGGCCATACGGCCCATCCGCGAGGACGATCCCGGAGCTGTTGCGGTAGTCGGCCATCCAGTTCGACTGGAGCGCGACCGCGACGTCGGCCACGACGGCGACCGGGAACAGCCAGTCGAGGTTCGTGGCGTTCAGCCGGTCGACGATGTCGGCGAGCCGGACGGGCCGGCCGCGCTCGATCCTGGCGAGCAGGTCGATCACCCGGAGAGCGGCGAACGGATCGCCCGATTCGGCCACGACGGGTGGGGCGACATTCGGCTCGGGGAGGCCGGCGGGCGCCGCTCGCAGCGGGCCGAGGCCGGGGGCGATCGTCGATGACGGGCTGTCGGCGGGCATCGGTGGCGCGGGATCTCCGAGCGATCTACTAGGGATTGCGCAGCCTAGCGCAAGC
>DATNBW010000120.1:0-11468 GCA_035607275.1 Verrucomicrobiia bacterium
CGCGACGGGGTCGTCGTCGACCGGGTCGTGGGAGCCCTGCCGAAGGCGCAGCTGGAATCCCGGATCACCGTGCATCTGAAGCCGCCCAGGGCCCACTGAGAGCGCCGTCGGATCGAAGCGACGTCGGCCGGACGGCCGCACGCCGCCCGTATCGGTCAGGGTCAGGAGGGCTGTCCGGTCGGGTCGATGCGCAGGACGGCCTCGGCCGCGAGACGCAGCAGCAGGTCGCGGCCGGTTTCGTGATGCGGCCATCCCCGGCCATCCCACGCCTCCCCGGAGAGGTCATCGCCCGCGTAGAGCATCTGCCCGAAGGAGACGCCCCGGAACCGGGCGACGGCGAAGAAGGCGGCGGCCTCCATTTCGACCGTGAGGCAGCCTTCGGCCACGCGCCGGCGGACCTTGTCCCTGGTCTCGCGATAGATCCCGTCCGTCGTCCACGTCTTGCCGGTCACGTGCGGGATGCCATGTGCGTCGAGCGTGGCCACGATGGCCTCGAGCGCGTCGGTCGTGGGGGCGACTTCGCGCGAGGCCGGCAGGTAGTGATAGCTCGTGCCCTCGTCGCGGATGGCCGCCGTCGGAACGATGACGTGGCCCATCACGAGACCCGGGACCAGGACGCCGGCGCCGCCGGCGGCGATGAACGCGCGGCCGCCGAGCGCGATCAGCTCATCGAGCCAGCCGGCGGCCAGCGGCGCGCCGACTCCCGCCTGCGAGACGGCGACGCGCCGACCATCGAGATCGACCTCGAAGACCGGGTGTGAGCCCAGCTCGGAAGCGAGCCGCCCGATCTCTCGGCCCCCGACAGCCTCGACGAAGGACGCGATCGCGTCTCGAAAGAAGCAAACCACGACGTGCGGCGGCAGGTCGAACGGCTTGATCGCGAGGTGCGGTTCGAGCATGGCGTCGGGCGCCGGGTCGAAGTCGAGGATCGGGGCGTCGTTCGGGTCGGTCACGAGCAGCTCGGGTCGGAGGATTGGGCATGGCAGATGCTGGGCCGGGATCCGGCCCGGCGCAAGGCGGCGGCCGTCAAGAACGAGCCCGCGATGAGTCGAGCGGCGTCCGGCGGTCGTATTGTCGACCCGTGACCGAGGAGGACTTCTGATGCGCAACGTGACCTATTCGATGGGCATGTCGCTCGACGGCTACATCGTCGGGCCGGACGGCCGCTTCGACTGGACGGCGCCCGACAAGGACATCTTTCGCTTCTGGATCGACGACATCCGAGGGGTCGGCGTCCATGTGCTTGGACGACGGCTCTACGAGACGATGCTGTACTGGGAGACCGCGGACCAGGATCCCTCGCTCGGCGATGCGGAGCTCGAGTGGGCCGCACTGTGGAACCCGCTTCCGAAGGTCGTGTTCTCGACCACCCTGTCCGAGGTCCAGGGCAATGCCCGCCTGGCCTCGGGCGGCCTCGCGGCGGAGATCGAGCGACTGCGTGCCGAACCGGGGGAGGGCGAGATCGCGATTGGCGGGGCCACGCTCGCCGCCGAGGCGGCCGCCCTGGACCTGATCGACGAGTACCGGGTCATGGTCCACCCGGTGCTCGTTGGCGGTGGCATCCCGTACTTCGCCCGGCGAGAGCGGCGGGTGAATCTCGAGCTCGTCGAGACCCGCACCTTCAGCGCGAAGGTCGTCTACCTCCACTACCGCGTGGTGAGATAGACGGCTCGTCCACGGAAGACCCGCACCACCGCCGCTCGCGCGCCGGGGACGGTGGCGCAGCTGCAGGGACTCCCCGCTTGACATGTGACTCAATAGTCACATAATGGACCCGTGGACGACATGGCGGCGATCTTCCGGGCTCTCGGCGATCCGAGCCGGCGGCTGCTCCTCGACCGGCTGTTCGATCGCGACGGACAGACGCTCGGCGAGCTCGCGGCTCAGCTGCCCGGGATGACCCGGTTCGGCGTCATGCGTCACCTCGACGTGCTCGAGGCGGCCGGCCTGATCGAGACCCGCAAGGTCGGCCGCGAGAAGCACCACTACCTCAATCCCGTCCCGATCCGCCTCGTCGCGGACCGCTGGATCGGCAAATTCGCCGAGCCGGTCGTCGGGCGCATGGCGGCGCTGAAGCACACCCTGGAGGAACCTCCGATGCTGGCCCCCGATCACGTCTACTCCGTGCTCATCAAGGCTGCGCCCGACCGCATCTGGCGGGCAATCACGGACGGCGTCGAGACCGAGCGCTACTACTACGGCACCCGGGTCGAGTCCGACTGGTCGGTCGGCGGCCGGGTCGTCTACGCCTATCCGGACGGCTCGGTGGCGGCCGACGGCGAGGTCCTCGAGATCGAGCCAGAGCGGCGCGTCCTGATGACGTTCCACGCCCGGTGGAGTCCCGAGATCGAGGCCGAGGGCCCGGTCCGGATGAGCTGGGAGATCGAGCCGGCCGGCGACGGCGTCTCGAAGCTGACCGTGGTCACGAGCGGCATGGCCGAGGGCGGCGCGGTCCACGGCGAGTTCCCCGGCGGGATCGTGTACATCGTGTCGGGCCTGAAGACGTATGTCGAAACCGGCGAGCCGATGACGCCCGTCGAGGCGGAGGCCGCCGCCGGCTGAGCAGAGGACCGGTTCGACGAACGCACGCCGGGTGGGCAGTGCGACGGCCGGTGGCCCGCTCAGCCATCGGATTGCCCGCCCGGCGAGCACCGCGACCGCGGAACGGCGCTCAGAGGCCGGTTCCGACGCGTCCAGCCGTCACAACGCCCGCCGGGCGTGCATCCGGCCCACGGCCGCCAGGAGCTACGCGGGCGACGGCGGCGTCGTTGCCGGCGCCGCCGCCCGATCAGCGCGTCGGTGACGTCGCCTCCAGCTCGGCCGGGGCGACCCACGAGCGGAGCGTCGCCATGTAGTTCGCCCGCTCGAACGCCGTCGGGTTGCTTGCCGTCGCGGACGACGCGCTGCCCCGGAGCTGGGCGACTGATTCGTACTCGTGCTCCTCGAGCCAGGTCCGCATCTCCGCCTCGACCGTCGCGACATGCTCCGGACCGTGACGGAGCAGGGCCGAGGTCATCATCGCCACGTCCGCCCCGACGAGCAGGGCCTTCAGGGCATCGCTTCCGCGCTGGATCCCCGAGGTCGCCGCCAGCGAGACCGCGGGCCCGAGCTGGGGCCGGAGGATCGCGATCCAGCGGACCGGCAGGCGGAGCTCCCACGCCTCGCTCAGGTCGAGGCGCGGCACGACGTCGAGGGTCTCGAGGTCGAGATCGGGCTGGTAGAACCGATTGAACAGGACGAGCCCGTCGGCGCCGGCCGCCGTCGCCGCCGCCGCGAAGTGGGCAAAGGCGCTGTAGTACGGGCTGACCTTGACCGCCAGGGGGATCCCGATCGCGCCTCGGACCGCGGCGATCAAGGCGACGTCCGCCGCCTCGATCCCGGCCGCCGTGCGCCCAGGCTCGGC
Organism: Verrucomicrobiia bacterium; assembly: GCA_035607275.1. Taxonomy (GTDB): domain Bacteria; phylum Chloroflexota; class Limnocylindria; order Limnocylindrales; family CSP1-4; genus CF-46. Next base: position 3,404 of record DATNBW010000120.1, read on the forward strand.
GGCGACGTGGTAGAGGTTCAGCTCGAGCGCATCCGCGCCGGCCTCCTCGATCTGGCGCGCGACGTGGACCCAGCCGCCCGCCGTCCGGGCGTTCAGGCTGGCGATGACCGGCACCGGGACCGCGGCCTTGACGCGGGCGAGCGAGTCGAGATAGCGCTCGGCGATCCCCACGAACGAGTCGACGGCGGGGAAGTAGTCGAGCGCCTCGGCGAAGTGCTCGGTGCCCTGCTCGAGCGAGCGGTTGAGCTCGATCTCCTCCGCCTCGATCTCCTCCTCGAACAGCGACGGCAGGACGATCGCGCCGGCCCCGGCCGCCGCCAGCCGGCGGGCGTGCTCGGGATCCCCGTTGTGGGGGGCGGCCGACGCGACGATCGGCGAGCGCAGCTCGAGCCCCAGATAGCGGGTCGTGAGGTCGACGGTCATGCCTCCACCTCCCCGTCCGCGACGACGTCGAGCATCTCGAGCGCCGGCAGATGCGGCACGGTCCGCTCGAGTCCGGCCAGCTGCTGGTAGTAGCGCCAGCGCTCATCCGCGTCGGCCTGGGCGAGCCCCGCCAGTTCGGCGGCCCGTGCCGGGTTGGTCCGCTCGAGCACGGCGAACCGGGTCTCGGTCGAGGCGAACTGGGCGACCGGGATCGATGGCGCCGCGGAGTCGAGCTTGAACGGATGGCCCGTCTCGACCTCCGACGGATGGAAGCGATAGAGCGGCCAGTAGCCACTCTTGACGGCGTCCTTCTGGTGGCTCATCGACAGGCTCATGTCGATGCCATGGGCGATGCAGCTGCTGTAGGCGATGACGAGCGACGGCCCCGGCCACGCGTCGGCCTCGAGGAGCGCGGTCGTCGTCTGGGCGTCGTTCGCGCCCATCGAGACCTGCGCGACATAGACGTTTCCGTAGGACCGGGCGATCGCGCCGAGGTCCTTCTTGGCCGTGCCTTTCCCGGCCGCCGCGAACTTCGCGACCGCGCCGCGCGGCGTGGCCTTCGACGACTGGCCGCCGGTGTTCGAATAGACCTCGGTGTCGAGCACGAGGATGTTCACGTTGCGGCCCGAGGACAGGACCTGGTCGACGCCGCCGAAGCCGATGTCGTAGGCCCAGCCGTCGCCGCCGATGATCCAGACCCCTTTCCGGACGAGGTCACCCGCGGGCGACAGCAGGTGACGCGCGTCCGACGCGAGCGGGCCCTCGACCCGCGCGAGCGCCTCGCGCAGGCGGTCGACCCGTTCGCGCTGCAGCTCGATGCCGGGCTCGTCGTCCTGGCGCGCCTCGAGGAGGCCCGCGACGAGGTCGGGGCCGAGCTCCGCCGACAGCCGCTCGACGAGGCGCCGGGCGTGGTCGGTCTGGGCGTCCAGGGCGAGCCGCATCCCGAGCCCGAACTCGGCGTTGTCCTCGAACAGCGAGTTGCTCCACGCCGGTCCGCGTCCGGCCGCGTTGACCGTCCACGGCGTCGTCGGCAGGTTGGCCCCGTAGATCGACGAGCAGCCCGTCGCGTTGGCCACGATCATCCGGTCGCCGAAGAGCTGGCTGACGAGGCGCAGGTAGGGCGTCTCGCCGCACCCGCCGCAGGCGCCGGAGAACTCGAACAGCGGCTCGAGGACCTGGCTGCCCTTGACGGTGTTGTGGGCGATCAGCGAGCGGTCGAGGGGCGCGACCGCCTGGAAGATGTCCCAGCGCTCGCGCTCGAGGTCGCGATGGGCCGCGGCCGGCTCCATGTTGATCGCCTTGTGGCTGGCATCGGTCTTGCTCTTCGCCGGGCACACGTCGACGCAGACGCCACAGCCGGTGCAGTCGTCGGGGGCGACCTGGATCGTGAGGCGGTGGTCGACGAGATCGCGCGACTTGAACTCCTTGGAGACGAACGTTCCGGGAGCCGCGGCCACCGCCGACGCCGGGAACACCTTCATCCGGATCGTGGCGTGCGGGCAGACCATCGCGCACTTGCCGCAGTCGATGCAGATCGACGAATCCCAGATCGGGAGCATCTGGGCGATCGCCCGCTTCTCGTATTTCGTCGTCCCCGTCGGGAACGTGCCATCCGCCGGCAGGGCGCTGACCGGGAGCTGGTCGCCCTCGCCGGCCATGAGCCGGGCGGTGATCCGGGCAACGAAGTCCGGCACGTCGTCGGACACGGGCGGGGTCGTGGGGACGTCGTTGGTCCGCACGCCGAGGGCGACGTGGCCGAGCGCGGCGAGCGATCGATCGATCGCGGCGAAGTTGCGGGCGACGACGGCCGGTCCGCGCTTGGCGTACGTCTTCTCGACGAAGCGCTTGATCCGGTCGATCGCCTCGGCCGCTGGCAGGATCCCGGCCAGCTGGAAGAAGCACGGCTGCATGACGGTGTTGATCCGGCTGCCCATCCCGGCCTCGGCCGCGACGGCCAGCGCGTCGATCACCCAGAAGTCGATCTCCTTGTCGATCAGCAGCTGCTGGACGCCGCCCGGGAGGCGGTCCCACACCTCGTCCGGACCGTACGGGGCGTTGAGCAGGAACGTCGCGCCGTGCCGGGCGGTCTCGAGGATCTTCGTCTTGCCGAGCAGCCCGAACTGGTGGCAGGCGACGAAGTCCGCCTCCTCGACGAGATAGGTCGAGCGGATCGGCTCCGGCCCGAAGCGCAGATGCGACACCGTGACCGAGCCCGATTTCTTCGAGTCGTAGACGAAGTAGCCCTGGGCGAACAGGTCCGTGCTCTCGCCGATGATCTTGACCGACGCCTTGTTCGCCCCGACCGTGCCGTCCGACCCCAGCCCGAAGAACACGGCCTGGACCTCGGCACTCGATCGCTCGAACCGGAACGCCCGGTCGATCGGCAGGCTGAGGTGGGTGACGTCGTCGTAGATCCCGACGGTGAAATGGCGCCTGGGCCGGTCCGCGCCGAGCTCCTCGAAGACCGGCTTGACCATGCCCGGCGTGAACTCCTTGGACGACAGCCCATACCGTCCGCCGATCACGCGTGGCGCGGCCGCGAACGGCGGGACGTCGGCGTCCATCGCCTCGTCGATCGCCGCGATCAGTCCGAGATAGAGCGGCTCGCCGACGGCGCCCGGCTCCTTCGTCCGATCGAGGGCGGCGATCGCCCGGACGGTCTTCGGCAGGGCGGCGATGATCTGTGCGACGGGGAACGGCTGGAACAGGCGGATCCGGAGCATCCCCACCCGCTCCCCGGCCGCGACGAGCGTGTCGACGGTCTCCTCGACCGCTCCGGCCCCCGAGCCCATGATCACGATGACCCGCTCCGCATCCGCGGCACCGTGGTAGTCGACGAGGCCGTAGCGCCGGCCCGTCCGCGTTGCCAGCTCGTCGAAGACCCCCTCGACGATCCCGGGCACCGCGAGGTGGTACGGATTCGACGCCTCGCGCGACTGGAAGAAGACGTCGGGGTTCTGGGCCGTCCCGCGGACGACCGGCGCGTCCGGCGTCAGCCCGCGCCGACGAAACGCGAGGACGTCATCCTCGCGGACCAGCGCCGCAATATCGGCGGGCTCGAGGACGGCGATCTTGTCGATCTCGTGGCTCGTCCGGAAGCCGTCGAAGAAGTGCAGGAACGGGAGTCTCGCCCGGAGGGTCGCGGCGTGGGCGACGAGCGCGAAGTCGTGCGCCTCCTGGACGGAGCCCGCGGCCAGCATCGCCCAGCCGGTCGTCCGGGCATGCATGACGTCGCTGTGGTCGCCGAAGATCGAGAGGGCATGGGTCGCCACCGTCCGGGCGGCGACGTGAACGACGGTCGGCGTCAGCTCGCCCGCGATCTTGAACATGTTCGGGATCATCAGGAGCAGGCCCTGGGAAGCCGTGAACGTCGTCCCGAGGGCGCCCTTCTGGAGCGCGCCGTGGAGGGCGCCGGCCGCGCCGGCCTCCGACTGCATCTCGACGACGTCGGGGACCTTGCCCCACAGATTCGGCTTGCCCGCAGCGGACCAGTCGTCGCAGTGCTCGGCCATCGGGGAGGCCGGGGTGATCGGATAGATCGAGATGACTTCGGAGACGGCGTAGGCGATCCGGGCCGCCGCCTCGTTGCCGTCGAGGCACTGGTATCGCTGGATCACGATCGCGCGACTCCCTCTGCGGGGTCGGCAGGACGCCTTCGCGACAGCACGCCGGACAAGCACCGACCCCCCGCGAGAAGTATGCGCTCGCGGGTCCGCCGGGCCACCCTTCCATCCGGCCCGCCAGAGGTGCCGCCCGGCGGCCCGGCCATGGGCTGAAGGGCCCGCGACGAGGCCCGGCCGGCCGCGTACCCTGCGGGCGTCGGCGTGCCGGGTCCGCGGCGTCGACGTCCGACCGCGTCCCCGTCCGCGTCCGCCGCGCCCGCGTCCGACCGCGTCCCGGTCCGCGTCCACGTCCGGGTCCGCCAGCGCCGCCGGGCCCGGCGCCGGGCGAGTTCCTGTCATCCGAATCCCAGGCGGTCATTCGGCAGGCGTTCCGGAACGCGGCCGCATGCCCCATGCAGGGACGAGCCCGGATGTTGTGTCATCCGACCGCCTGGTGGTCAATTGACACATTCGGGCTGACGAACGCCCGGGTGAGAATCGTTTGGCAAGTTCATGCGCCGCGGGGCGCGTTCGGAACCGGCCGGGGCTTGCCCGGCCGGACCCCCGGGGCCAGGGTCGGGGCCGGACCCCCGGGCCCGCCCCCGAACACGACGAAGCCGGGTCGCCCCCCGCGACCCGGCTCGAGCCCTGATGTGGTCGAGGGCTACATGATCCCGACGACGTGCCCCTCCGGGTCGGCGAAGAGGGCGATCGTCGTCTCGGGCGCGACCTCGGTCAGCGGCATGATCACCGTGCCGCCGTTGGCCGAGACCTTGTCGAGGACGGCCTGCGGATTGTCGGTGTGGACGTAGAACGTCACGTTGCCGGCGCCGCCGTCCTGGGCCCCGCCGATTCCGCCGGTCAGGCCGTCGTCCTGGCGGTACATCCCGTAGCCGCCGGGATTGTTCGTGTCGAGGCTCCAGCCGAAGATGTCGCTGTAGAACTTCTGGAGCGCGGGACCGTCCTTGCCGGTCACTTCGACGTGGATGACCTTGGTTCCCATGGGTCGAGACCTCCTCGAGAGCTGCCGGCGGCCGCCATCCGGCTCGCCCTGTCACCCTCACGACGAACGGCGGGCGGGCGAATCGACAGGTGTGCCGGAGAACGCTCGCAAACCGAACCCGGACGTTGACCGGCGCACGAACTGCGGCCACACTGCGCAGCAGCGGACCCCCGGGTGAGTCGCGACATGCATCCCGTCGCCGCCCACTTCGCCGGCCCGATCGTCGCAGGATTCGGCCCGCCGCCGGGTGCGTCGGGCGCTGATCGCCCCCGGTTCGGGGCGGAGGAGGACGGTCGCGCATGATTCCGGCACCCTTCGACTACGTCCGGCCAGCGGACCTCGACGGCGCCCTGCGGATCCTCTCGGAGCGCGAGGGCGAGGCCAAGCTCCTGTCAGGCGGCTACAGCCTGCTGCCGCTCCTGAAGCTGCGGCTGGCCCAGCCGGCGCTCCTCGTCGACCTGCGCGACGTCACCGGCCTGGACGGCATCGTCGAGACCGACGACGAGCTCAGGATCGGCGCGCGCGCGACCCATCGCCGGATCCACGAGAACGAGATCATCGCCCGCTATCCGCTCCTTCACGACGTGTCCGGCGGGATCGGCGATCCGCAGGTCCGCAACTGGGGCACGATCGGCGGCTCCGTCGCCCATGCCGACCCGGCGTCGGACTGGCCGGCGGCCCTGCTCGCGGCCAAGGCGTCGATCGTCTGCCGCGGCCGGGGCGGGGAGCGTGTCATCGGCGCACGGGACTTCTTCCTCGACACGTTCACGACGGCGATCGAGCCGACCGAGGTCCTCACCGAGGTCCGCTTCGGCCGCCGTCCGCGGGGCCAGGGCGGGGCCTACGTGAAGCTCGAGCGCCGCGTCGGCGACTTCGCCACCGCCGGAGTCGCCGCCATCGTCCGCCTCGGCGACGGAGGAGTCATCGCGTTCGCCGGGATCGGCGTGACCGGCGTCTCGCCCTCGCCCTTCGCCGCGACAGACGCGGAGGCCGCGCTCGCCGGCAAGATGCCTTCGACGGAGGCGTTCGCGGCGGCCGGCCAGGCCGCGGCCGCGATGAGCGAGCCCGTCTCCGACGTCCGCGGCCCTGCCGACTACAAGCGGGCCATGGTTGCCGAGCTCACCGTTCGATCGCTGCGCACGGCGGTCGAGCGCGCCCTCGCGAACTCCCAGGAGCCGAGACGATGACCACCCATCCTCGGGCCAATGGCCTCGCGGAGCTCGGCCTTGGACCTCGGAGAGCGCGTGCATCCCAATCGCGGAGGGAATCGTGACAACCCACCACGTCACCTTGACGGTCAACGGCGAGGCGCGGGAGGCCGACGTCGAGCCGCGCCTTCTCCTCGTCCATCTCCTGCGCGATGTGTTCGGGTTGACCGGCACCCACATCGGTTGCGACACGAGCAACTGCGGCGCCTGCACGGTCCACGTCAACGGCGAGAGCGCGAAGTCGTGCACGATGCTCGCCGTCCAGGCCGACGGCGCGGAGGTCAGGACGATCGAGGGCATGGCCGACGGGGCCAATCTCCACGCACTCCAGCAGGCCTTCTGGGACCAGCACGGGCTCCAGTGCGGCTTCTGCACGCCCGGCATGATCATGCAGGCGGCCTGGCTGCTCGACCAGAACGCCGATCCGTCGGAGGAGGAGATCCGGGCGGGGATCTCCGGCAACCTGTGCCGCTGCACCGGATACGTGAACATCGTGAAATCGATCCAGCAGGCCGCCGGCAGCCTCGCCGCCGGCGAGTCCGCACCGGTGGTCGCGGCAGCCACCACCGGAGGCCAGGAAGTCTCGGCCGAGCCGGCCGCGGCCGGCTGAAGGGAACGACGAGATGACGACCGAGACCCCCGATCGCGAGCTCCAGACCACCCCCGAGGTCGGGGGCATGGGCCACTCCGTCAAGCGCAAGGAGGATCCGCGGTTCATCCGCGGCCAGGGCGAGTACATCGACGACGTCAACCTGCCCGGCCAGCTCTGGCTCGACATCGCCCGGAGCCCGTACGCACACGCGACGATCAAGAGCATCGACGCGAGCGAGGCGCTCAAGGTCCCGGGCGTCCTCGCGGTGATCACCGGCAAGGATCTCGAGGGCTACAAGCTCCACTGGATGCCGACCCTCGCCGGGGACATGCAGATGGTGCTCCCGACCGATACGGTGATGTACCAGGCGCAGGAGGTCGCGGCGGTCATCGCGACGAGCCGGTACGCGGCGGCCGACGGCGTCGCGGCCGTTCTCGTCGATTACGAGCCGCTGCCCGTCATCGTCGATCCGTTCAAGGCGCTCGAGGAGGGCGCCTTCGTCCTCCGGCCCGACCGGGCGGCCGACAAGCAGACGAACCGGATCTGGCACTGGGAATCCGGCGACGAGGCCAAGGCCGACGCGGCGATCGCCGCCGCGGACGTCACGGTCAGCGAGGACATCTACATCCCGCGGATTCATGTCGCCTCGATCGAGACGTGCGGCTGCGTCGCGGACTGGGATCCCGTCCGCCAGCAGCTCACCCTGCACATGACCAGCCAGGCGCCGCACGCGATCCGCACGATCATCGCGCTCGTGGCGGCCGGGGCCGGGCTCCCGATCTCCGAGCAGAACATCCGGGTGAAGACCCATGACATCGGGGGCGGCTTCGGGGGCAAGGTGCCGGTCTATCCCGGCTACGTCCTCGCGGTCGCGGCGTCGTTCCTCATCGGCAAGCCGGTCAAGTGGATCGAGGATCGCTCGGAGAATCTCCAGGCGGATTCGTTCGCCCGCGACTACCACATCCATGCCGAGCTCGCGGCGACGAAGGAGGGCAAGATCACCGGCCTCAAGGTCCGGACGATCGCCGACCATGGCTACAGCGACGCCGCCGCGGATCCCTCGAAGTTCCCGGCCGGCCTGTTCAACGTCATCACCGGCTCGTACGACTTCCCGAACGCCTTCGTCGAGGTCGACGGGGTCTACACGAACAAGCCGCCGGGCGGCGTCGCGTACCGCTGCTCGTTCCGGGTGACCGAGGCGGTCCACGCGATCGAGCGGATGGTCGACATCCTCGCC
>DATNBW010000142.1:0-2501 GCA_035607275.1 Verrucomicrobiia bacterium
CACGATCGGATCGACGGTGCCCTCGAGGCCCGCGCGCTGGCCGCCGAGCTCGCGCCGGAGCTCACGGTAATCGTCGGCGAGGAGGTCGGACCGCCGACGGCGACCTGATCTGCCTGTTCCTCGACGAGGCGATCCCGCCGGGCCTGCCCGCAGCCGATGCGATCGCCCGGGCTCGTGCCCAGGGCGGGCTCGTCGGCGTTCCCCACCCGTTCGATCGCTTTCGCGGCTCGCTGTTGCGCGACGAGCGGATGACGAGCCTCGCGGGACAGGTCGACTGGGTCGAGGCCCATAACGCCCGGATCGCCGTCGGCAAGGGCAATCAGCTCGCCGCCGAGTTCGCTCGCGAGCATGCGCTGCCCGGGATCGCGGTCTCGGACGCGCACAGCTCGTTCGAAGTCGGGGTGGCATATACCGCCTTCGAGACCGATCCGTCCACGCCGTCCGGCCTCCTCGCGGCGCTGGCCGACGTCGAGCTCGTGATGGGCCGGGCATCGCTCTACGTCCGGCTCCTCACGCCCCTCGCCAAGGTCGTCCAACGGGCCCGCGGCAACGGCCGGGTGGACCCAGCCGGCGACGTTCCGGCAGCGGTCCGATGAGCGGGCTGCCCGGTTCGACCGGCCCGCGCGGCGGCAGCGGGTCCGAGGAGGAACGACGGAGCGGCGACGATCGGCGCGACGGCCGGGATCGCCGCGACGACGAAGGCTCTGCCTCAGGCACCGGGGCCGCGATCGCCACCACCACTCCTGCCCCGCCCGCGGCCGCCGACGAGCGCCGGAGCGGCCTCGAGCGCCGATCCAGCGAGGACCGCCGCTCGAGTGACACGGTCACCGCGGATTCGCTCTCGCTCGGACGCCGGCTGCGGCAGCGTCGGACGATCGTCTCGCTCGTCGTGCCGCTGGTCCTGCTGTTCCTGATCTTCCGCGTCGCACTGAACGTCGACGTCAACGAGCTCCTGGATGGGATCGGCCGCTCGAACAAGCTCCTGATCCTCGCCGGCTTCGTCGTGTTCTACGCGGGATTCCCGCTCCGCGGCTACCGCTGGGCGCTGCTCCTCAAGGGCACCGGCTTCCGCCTGAGGACGCGCGACGCGACCGAGATCATCTTCCTGTCGTGGCTCGTGAACTGCCTCGTGCCGGCCAAGCTCGGCGACCTGTACCGCGCCTACCTCCTGAAGATCAACAGCTCCGTGTCCCTGAGCCGGACGGTCGGGACGGTGTTCATCGAGCGGATCCTGGACCTGTTCGCGATCGCCACCCTCGGCCTTGCGGCGGGGTTCTGGAGCTTCCGCGATGGGCTGCCGGGCGAGATCCAGATCGTCGCGGCGATCGGCGTCGGCGTGATGGTCCTGCTCGCGCTGGGCCTGCTGACGATGCGCAACTTCGGACGGAGGATCCTCGTCCGCCTGCCACTGCCGCACCGCGCGCTCGAGCTGTACGACCGGTTCGAGGAGGGCGTCTTCGGAGCGGTCGGTCTGCGCGCCCTGCCCGGCCTGGTCGTCCTCACCGGGGGCATCTGGGCGACCGAGGCGCTTCGCCTGTACTTCGTCGTGCAGGCGCTGAACTTCCCGGGCGTCCAGCTCGGGTTGTCCGGCGCCGTGTTCGTGGCCCTGATCGGCTCGCTGCTGACCGCGGTGCCGCTGGCGCCGGCCGGACTCGGCGTCGTGGAGCTCGGCGTCGCGGGCGTGCTCGTCGGCGCCTATCACGTGAGCCTGTCCCAGGCGACGACGATCGTGCTCGTCGATCGAACGATCAGCGTGTTCTCGATCATCGTGCTCGGCTCGATCGCGTACTGGATCTCTCCGAAGCGACGCGGCCTGGGCATCGAGCCGCGCGAACCGGCCAAGGTTCCGGGCACGGCCTGAACGGGGGCGGGGGGATCGGCAAGACATCCGCAACGCGAAACGCGTCTGCGCGCGTGCCGCAGGACCGCTTGACGCACTTTCGTGATCACATGTCGAGTGCTGACCCGAATCGAGGGGCCGCATCGTGCGTGACCGGCCGCCGCCACGCACGGGCAGCCGTGCGCCTGAACCGCGACCGGCACGCCCGACGTATCCCTGATGCCGGACCGGAGTCCCATGCCCGTTCCGATCCGGACCACCGTGGAATGCACCAGACCGATCCGGCGATCGGCTGCGCCGCGGGGACCGCGCCGGTACGAACGGGTGATACAGGAGGAGCCCGTCTGTTCGTGATCATGCGGATATCGCGTCACCACCCGCATGCGCGAGACACGGAGCGCCCAACGACGTCATGACCACCCAGAACGGTCGCGCGTTCAACGAATGGCTTCGAGCACAGCTCAAGGCCAAGAAGATGTCGCAGCGCCAGCTCGCCCAGCAGTCGGGTGTCGACCACTCGACGATCTCGCGGTTGATCCGCGGCGATCGGATGCCCTCCCTCGGGACCGCGACGAAGCTCGCTCGCGGGCTGCGCGAGCTCCGCGACGACGCCGATACCCCGCAGTACCTCGGCCTGGTGGCCTCCGGCGCGACGAATCCG
>DATNBW010000147.1:0-8202 GCA_035607275.1 Verrucomicrobiia bacterium
CGGATTCACCCAGGCGGACGGCACGCCTGAGCGCGGCAGCCTCCAGGACCTCGGTATTCGCGACCGTGACCCGGACGCTGACCCCCGAGCGCTGGCTGATCTCCGGCGAGCGCCGGGCGAGATGGGTCAGCTCGGCGAGGAGCTCCTCCATGAAGCCCGGGACCGCGATGACCGGCTCGCCGTCGCCTCCGACGAAGCGCTGCTTCTCCTGCCGGACGATCGCGAGCTCGTGGTCGAGGGTCCGTGGATAGTGCGTCCGGACCTGGGAGCCGAGGCGGTCCTTGAGCGGGGTGATGATCCGGCCGCGCGACGTGTAATCCTCGGGATTGGCGCTGGCGATGACGAACAGGTCGAGCGGCAGGCGGACCGTGAAGCCGCGGATCTGGACGTCGCGTTCCTCGAGGATGTTCAGGAGGCCGACCTGGATCCGCTCGGCGAGGTCGGGCAGCTCGTTGATCGCGAAGATGCCCCGGTTCGAGCGTGGGATCAGCCCGTAGTGGAGCGTCAGCTCGTCGGACAGGTAGCGGCCCTCGGCGACCCGGATCGGATCGACCTCGCCGATCAGGTCCGCGATCGTGATGTCGGGCGTCGCCAGCTTCTCGCTGTAGCGGCGGTCCCGCGGCAGCCAGTCGATCGGCGTCGCGTCCCCGTGCTCCGCGACGATCGCCCTGCCGGTCGGGCTGATCGGGGCGTACGGGTCGTCGTTCAGCTCGCCGCCGCGGACGACTGGGAGCGCGTCGTCGAGGAGGCCGATGAGCAGCCGGGCCAGCCGTGTCTTGGCCTGGCCGCGCTCGCCCAGCAGGACGAGATCCTGGCCGGCGACGATCGCGTTCTCGATCGCGGGCAGGACCGAATCGTCGTAGCCGACGATTCCGCTGACGATCGGCCGGTTCGCGGCGAGCCGCCCGAGGAGATTCGCGCGGAGCTCTTCCTTGACGGTCCGACTCGCCCAGCCCGAGGCGCGCAGCTCCCCGAGGGTCTCGGGCTGGCGCGGCGGATCGACGGACGGGGATGGCACGGGCGGCGAGCGTACGACCGGCCCGTCGGCCCGTCAAACGCCCGTCGCCGTCCCCGGATCCGGCTCGACGAGCGTGACCGCCGTGCCCCGGAGTCGGATGGTGCAGTCGCCGATTCGCGCGACGCGGGTCCGGAGCGGAACATCCGCGACGAGGTCCACGCTCGGCCCGGATCGCGGCCGCAGTCCGGGCACGGCGAACCGCGCCTCGTGTGGACCGAGGCGCACCCGGACGGCGGACCGTCCCGCCGGCTCGACGGCCGCCGCGAGGAGCGAGCGAAGCCGGCCGGCCGCCACGGCCGGTGACGGCGTCTCGACCTCCAGCGAGGCGAGCCGGGCGCGGCCTCCGAGGGGATGCCGCTCCGCTTGACGCGCCTCGCGCTCCGGCGCGGACCACTCCGCGGCGTGCAGGTCGTGCTCGATGAGGAATGGCGCCGTCGGTGAGACCTCGGCGGGCCGGGCCGAACGCCAGCGAACGATCCGACCATCCGGGCGGCGGCGCTCGCCGTCGGCCGGTCCGAGGAGGCCGCCCTTCGGAGGCGCCCAGCGCAGCGCGTCGTCGAGATCGTCCACGGCGATCGCCCAGGTCACGAGGCCGCCGCCGCCCTCGAGCGAGTCGAGGACCGACCGTCCCAGCCAGCTCCCGCGCGCGACCCCGGCGTCGACGACCCCGATCAGCTCGAGGAACGCGTCACCGAGCCACACGAGGCGGTTGACCGTTCCGTACGCCGCGTGCCGGCCGCCTCCGGTCGCCGCCAGGCCCAGCCTCCGCTCGAGGGTGGCCGCCGCCGCGTCGGGATCGTCCACCGCCAGGACGACGTGGTCGATCCCGATCAGCACGAGCTCACCGGTCCGGCGACAGGGTGGCTGCTCCGGACGGAGGCGGTGCGGCCAGGATCTCGGCGACGATGTCGGCGACGGGGATCGCGGCACCCGCCTGCAGGCGCTCGGCGGCGGCTGCTGCGCCGAATGCCTCGGCGGCGAGCGTCGCGGGATCGGGCAGATGGAGCACCTTGACGGGCGCCAGCATCAGGTTCTCGCGGCGCATCAGGTCGTAGAGCGACGCGGCGATGCGCACGGCGAGATCGGCGTCGCCTGCGCGGAACCGGATGATCGACGCCATCCCGAGCGAACGGACGAGACCCGATTCGAGGCCCTTGTCGGAGAAGATGCGCAGCCCCTCGAGCATCCGATCCCAGGCCTCGCGCAGATCGTCGAGCCGGTAGTTGATGCCCGCGAGCAGCGTCACGCCATCGGCGTATTCCGCTGGGGAGTGATCTCGCCAGACCTCCAGGTTCTGCTCCTGGAGCGAGCGGGCCAGCGCATAGTCCGCGTCCAGGAACACGGCGAGGACGAGCGCCTGGCGGGCCCGGATGGCGTCCTCCTCGCGGCCCGCGGCACGGTACTGCTCGAACGCCTGCTGCTCATGCGCCCGGAGCTGCTGCACGTCCTGGGCGATCATCGAGAGGAACCCCAGGTCGTAATGCGCGTCGGCGATCAGGCCCGGGTCGGCGGTCTCCATGGCGAGACCGAGCCGTTCCTCGTACGCGGCACTCGCCGCGGCGACGTCGTCCATCCAGTAGGCCAGCCCGCCCGCTGCCGTGAGCCCGGCGATCCGGACGCGTGGATCGCCGGCGCCGGGATGGGCGAGGAGCCGGGCCAGGAGCGCCCGGCCCTCCCTCAGCCGGCCGCGCTGCTGGAACCAGCGCCAGGTCGCGCCCAGCAGCTGAACTCCGCCGGCGGGCTCGTCATGCTCGAGGAACCAGTTCGCCGCGATCCGCAGGTTGTCCGCCTCGCGATCGAGGGCGTGCATGCCGGCGTCGCCCGACGACCCGAGGATCGCCTTGCCCGCGATCGCGCCGATCTCCGCCATCACCTGGGCGTGACGTCGCTCGAGATCCGCCCGCTCGCCGCATTCGGTGAGCTGCTCGAGGGCGTACTCGCGGAGCAGCGGGTGGATCCCGAACCGGACCTCGTCGTCGGCGTGGCCCAGCATGCCGTCGGCGGGCTCGATCCGGACGAGGCTCTTGTCGGCGAGCGACTCCAGGCCGCCAGTCAGGTCCAGCCCGAGATCGCCATCGCCGTCCGCGACCGCCGCCGCAGCTGCCGCCGTCCAGCCGCCGGCAAAGACCGCGAGACGCCGGAAGAGACGCCGTTCCGCGTCGTTCAGCAGGTCGTGACTCCAGGTGATCGCCCCGCGCAGCGTGCGCTGCCGCTCGGGCAGGTCGCGCGATCCTCCGCCGAGATCGATCGCCCGCTCGAGACGATCGAGGATCGCCGCCGCGCTGAGCGTCCGGACGCGGGCCGCGGCGAGCTCGATCGCCAGCGGCAGTCCGGCGAGACGCACCGAGATGGCGCGGATCGCCGCCCGGGTCTCGTCGGTCAGCACCAGATCCGGTCGATGGGCGAGCGCGCGATCCTCGAAGAGGGCGGCGCCCGCGTCCACGCCCAGCGGCGGCACGGCGTAGCCGCGCTCGCCGGCGATCCGCATCAGCTCGCGGCTCGTGACCAGGAGGCGCAGGTCCGGGGCGGCTCGCACGAGGCCCGCGACGACGTCCGCGGCGTCCGGGAGCAGCTGCTCCAGGTTGTCGACGACCAGGAGCATCGATCGTTCGCGGAGGTGCGAGCGCAGGACCTCGGCAACCGGCAGTGCCGACGACTCGCGGGCGCCGATCGTCGACGCGATCGCCGCGACGAGGAGATCGGGATCGCGGAGCGCCGCGAGGTCGACGAACCACGTGCCATGGGGGAAGCGGTCGGCGAGGCGGCGGGCGACGCCGAGGGCGAGCCTCGTCTTGCCGCTGCCTCCGGGGCCCGTCAGCGTCACGATCCGGCTCGATCGCACGACTTCGGCGAGGTGGTCGATCTCCGCATCCCGGCCGACCAGCGTCGTCACGTCGCCCGGCAGGTTCGACGGCGGGTCGATCGTTCGCAGCCGCCGATCGTCGTCCGAGGCGCCGGCCGCGACGATGCGATGGAGCCTGGCGGGCTCATCGAAGTCCTTCACCGCGCGGAGGCCCTCGTCGACGATCGAGACCGCCAGGCTGCGCTCCAGTGACGGGTCGAGGCTGCCCAGCAGCGCCGCCGAGGCGACGACCTGCCCGCCGTTGGCAGCCGCGGCGATTCGCGCCGTGTAGTTCACGTCGATCCCGACGTAGTCGTCGCGCTCGTCGCTCGACGACGACTGGCGGAGGCGGCCCTCGCCCGTGTGCAGGCCCATCCGCACCCGGATCGCCGCGTCAGCCGGCCACGGGTCGGCCGCGATCGCCCGCTGGGCCGTGATCGCCGCGCGGACCGCCGCGTTTGCGTCCGCGAACGCCGCAAAGAAGGCGTCGCCCTCGGTCTTCACCACGATGCCGCCCGCGGCCTCGATCGCCTCGCGCAGGAGCGCGTCGTGGCGGCCGACGACCGCGGACCAGGCCGCGGAGCCGATCGCCCGCTCGAGGCGCGTGGAGCCCTCGATGTCGGTGAAGAGGAAGGTGACGGTCGGCCCGATGGGGAGTGGCATGTGCAGCGGCTGCATCTTGGCACGTTCGCTGGTGGTGGACTCGGGCGATGGCGCCTAGTGCGGATGGCCTCCGGCGCCGGCGGCTGCCCGGTACGCGGCGATCGCCGCCTGCACCGTCGGAAGGTCGAGGGCGCCCCCGGCGACCAGGGCCGAGAGCACGGCCGCTCGCGCCGCCTGGTCGCGCTCGAGATCGCCGGCCCGCCGGCCAAGGCGGATCGCGAGCTCGGGCATCACGCCCCATGCGAAGTGGTCGAGGCGATCCGTTGCCTCGTCGCGGGCGGCGACGACGGCCGGCGGGAGGCGCTGGGTGTGGCCGTGCTCGTCGCGGCCGACCGGGCGGGCGTAGTGGGCGGCGACGACCCGCCGCCGGATGTGGCCGCCGGGACCGTGATCGGCCCGGACGATCAGGATCAGCCCGAGGTACGTCAGCTCATCGTCGCCGAGCCCGACCGGCCGGCCGCGCAGGAGCTCGTGGACGTCCTCGAGCCGGTCGGCATGGAGCGTCGCGCCGATGCCGTAGCCGATCGAGGCGGCGCGGACGAGGGTCCGGGCCGCCCGACCCCAGGTGTACGTCGGGAGGTGCTCGGAGAGCTCCGCGGCGACGAGGTAGGCAGATGCGGGCCCGATCGGGATCGCCGCCTCGCTGGGGGGCGTCGTCCTCGACCAGCCGAGGCCCTCGGCTTCGGGCAGCCACGCGAAGTCCTCGGCCGCGCCGGCCAGATCGATCCGTCGCGCGGTCGGTGGCAGGAAGTCGAGCAGTGCCTCGAGCACCGTGCTCTTGCCGGCGCCCCGCTGCAGGCCGCCCACGATGAGCGGGAGGCGAGCCTCGACGAGGATCCAGGCGAGCGCGGCCAGGTCGGCGTCCATGACGCCGGTGGCAATCAGCTCGACGATCGACCGCCGCGGCGGGGCGGTCGCCGCGCGCAGGAAGGCGAGCTCGTCGTCGGGAATCACGGGCCGATGATGACAGGCCCTGGCGATTCGGCGGTCTACGCTGACCTGCATGGCCACGCCTGCCCGCCGGACCAAGCCTGCTCCGATCGACCTCGCCGCCTCGTCGATCGAGATCGTTCCGCTCACGCCGGAGCGTTGGGCAGACGTCACGGCCCTCTTCGACGAAGGCGGCGACCCGAAGACCTGCTCGTGCATGTTCTGGAGGCTCCGCTCGAAGAATTGGTCCTTCGCCAACGCGGCGGAGGCGCGCGAGGGCTTCCACGAGCTCGTGATGGCCGATCGCGACCCCGCGCCGGGCCTCCTGGCGTATGCCGACGGACGGCCGGTCGGGTGGGTCAGCGTCGCCCCGCGCGACGATTACGAGCGGCTCGCCAACTCCCGGGTCCGGCCGCGGTTGGACGAAACTCCCGTCTGGTCCGTCGTCTGCTTCGTGGTCTCGCGCGCGGTCCGCGGCCAGGGACTGACGACGCGGCTCCTCGACGCGGCGATGGACTATGCGACCGAGCGCGGGGCGCCGGCGCTCGAGGCCTACCCGGTCGATGTCGGCGAGGGCCGGATTCCGGCCGCCGTCGGCTACACCGGGCTCCTCTCGACGTTCCTGAAGGCGGGCTTCGAGGTCGTCCACGCGATCGACTCGCCCCAGGCGACGGTCCGCCGGGTGATCGTCCGGCGCGACGCCTGACCCTACGCTCGGCGGACGGCCGACGCGGACAGCCGGCGGGGACGGCGCCCTCGGCCGCCGGGGCGCGGAGGTATGCCTACGTCATCTGTCGCGTCACCGACACCGTCATCCGACGGGGTTGACTTCGGGAGCGCCGGACGCCTAGACTGCCGACCGGCGCGGCGACCGCCCGCCACTCGACTTGCACAGCTGGAGGGTTCCTCCGAATGACGACGAATGAATTCCTCCGCTTCCGGCCTGCGATCGCGCCTTACGGCGCCGTCGATGGCGGGAGATCTGTGCCCATCTCGAGCTAGCCCTGAGGCGGTCGAACCGCCGGAAGCGCGAACCACGAGCCGTGGGCCAGACGGGCCCCCGGCTTTTTTGATGCCTCACGAGGCACCCCGAGCCGTGGACCCACCCGATGCGCCGGAAGCGTCGAACTGGATCCGCGGCTCGTTCGATTCTCCGGCCCGGATCCGCAAGCAGCCACTGGGCACCGCGCAGCCAGGAGTCACTGAAGTGACCGCCACCTTGATCGGACAACAGAAGATCGCCCGGACCGACGGCACCACCGCCGGCGTCGCGACCCTCGACCGCGCCGTGCCCGCCCTCCTCGTGGAGAACGTGACGAAGCGCTTTTTCGTCGGCCGCAAGCGCAAGCCGGTAACCGCGATCGCGAACGTGTCCCTGCGCCTCGAGCGCGGCGATATCGTCGGGATCCTCGGCGCCAACGGCTCGGGCAAGTCGACGCTCATCCGCCTCGTCTCGGGCCTCCTGACCCTCGACGAAGGCCGGGTCGAGGTCTTCGGCCACGACATCGAACGCGACGAGATGGCCGTCAAGCGCCTGATCAACCGGGTCAGCGTCGACGCCGCCTTCTTCAAGAAGCTCAGCCCGATGGAGAACCTCCTGTTCGCGGCCCGGCTGTATGGCCTGGATGCGGCGGGAGCCCGCACGGAGGCCGTCGAGATCCTCGGCCGCCTCGGCATCGGCGAGAAGCGGGTCGGACGCCCGATCGAGCAGATGAGTCGCGGGATGCAGCAGAAGGTCGCGATCGCTCGCGCCCTCCTGACGAGTCCCTCGCTCCTCCTCCTCGACGAGCCGACGACCGGCCTCGATCCACGCTCGAAGCTCGACGTCCAGACGTTCATCGAGGAGCTCCGCGCGACGCACGACGCGTCGATCGTGCTCACGACGCACGACCTGGCCGAGGCCGAGCGGCTGTGCGGATCGATCACGGTCATCGCCGGCGGCCGAGTGGTCGTCGAGGACAGCCCGGCGGGGCTGATCGCGGCCGAAGCCGAACGAACGGGCCGCGCGGCGACCCTCCATGACGTCTTCATGACCCACACCGGCCGCTCGCTCGACGACGACGTCGAGGACGAGGACTCGGCCGACGACGAATCCGAATGAAAGGAGGTGAGAACGAGATGCAGAGCTACGCGACCGACCGGCTTCGGCTGGTCCAGGACATGCGCGCGGAGCAGATGAGGCAGGCGGCCAATGGCCGGCGCTTCGAGAAGCCCGCGCCGTCCATCCGGCGTGCCATCGGCACGCGGATCGTCCGCTTCGGTGCCCGCCTGGCGGGTGAGCCGACCTACGGCCTGGCCCGGTCGCGGTGAGCGACCGGGCCTCGGCCCAGACCCGGAGAACCGCGATGATGACCCTCGGCCACGAGCTCAAGGCGTCGTACGCCTTCATCGAGCGCAACTTCTTCCTGACCCGTCGCTACTGGGGCTGGGAAGTGGCGTTCCTCGTCTACTCCGTGGCGGGTGCCCTCAGCATCTCGCTCATCGGGGCCGACCAGGGCAGCCCTCGTCTCATCCTCCTCCTGATGGTCGGGGCGATCTTCTGGAACTACCTGTCGGTGGTGTTCAGCTGGATCGCGGAGACGATCAGCGTCGAGCGCTGGGAGGGCACGCTCGAGTACACGATGATGGCCCCGATCCGGCGCTGGTCGCAGCTGCTCGGCTCGGTCCTGTACGCGATGGTCTACGGCCTGATCCACACGGCCGCGATCCTCGTCGTCCTCGTGCTGTTCTTCCCCCAGCTCGACGTCCA
>DATNBW010000169.1:0-4069 GCA_035607275.1 Verrucomicrobiia bacterium
GGCGAGCCGATTGCCCACGCCGGCGCCGTCTCGTCGGAAGCACCTGCCGGGTCCGACCCGACCGCCCCGCTCGAGCCGCTCGAGCCGCCCGTTCCGGCCGCATCCGTCGTCGCGGAGGTCGCGAACCCGATCACCGTGACCGCCGTACCCCTCGAACCGGATGAAGCGGCGGATCCGGCGAACCGCGCCGCCGACGCCGACCAGCCTGCCGCCGCCGACGCCGTCGATCGCGGCCCGTCGGGCTGACCTGACGTGCCGCGCGTCGCCGTCGTGTTCACCGGAGGCACGATCAGCATGCGTCACGATCCGGTCGCGGGCGGCAATGTCCCGGTGCTCGGCGGCGCCGCGCTGCTCGAGACGGTTCCGGGCCTCGAGGGGATCGCGGACCTCGTCCCGATCGACCGGGGCCTCACTCCGGCAAGCCACTTCACGTTCGCGGACCTGTTCCTGATCGCCGAAACGGTCCGCGACGCGCTGGCCGATCCCGCGATCGACGGGGCGGTCGTCGTCCAGGGAACCGACACGATCGAGGAGACCGCGTTCTTCCTCGACCTGCTCCACCCCGGACCGAAGCCGGTGGTGATCACCGGCGCGATGCGTTCGGCCAGCCACGCCGACTACGACGGGCCGGCCAACCTGACCGCGGCCGTTCGCGTCGCGTCGTCGCCCGTCGCGGCCGACGCGGACCTCGGCGCGGTCGTCGTCCTCGACGGCTCGATCGAGGCGGCCGACGACGTCACGAAGACACACGCGTCCGCGTTCGATACGTTCCGAGGCCTCAACCGTGGGCCGCTCGGCCGGGTCGACGACGCCCGGGTCGTCCTGGGGATGGCCCGGGGACCGCGCCGCCAGGTGCGCGCCACCCGGGCGGCGGAGCGGGTGTTCCTCGTCGCGGCGACCGTCGCCACCGACGGGACGCCGATCACGGCGCTCCATGCCGCCGGTGCCGACGGATTCGTGGTCGCGGCCACCGGCGCGGGCAACACGGCGGCATCGCTGCTGGCGGCCGCGCAGGCGGTGCTGGCCGATGGTTTGCCGGTCGTCGTCACGACCCGCTGCCCGATCGGAGCGGCCGGTGCCGACTACGCCTTCCCGGGCGGGGGCGCCACCTGGATCCGGGCCGGCGCGATCGCAGCCGGTCATCTCGGCGGTCCGAAGGCACGGATCGCGCTCGCGCTCGGGCTGGGTGCGGGACTCGACCGCGACGGCCTGGCCGCCCTTCTCGCGGATCCGGCTCCGATCCACGATCCCGACCGCTACTGGGCCTCGCGCTGATGCGACTCGACCGGGCCTCGTCCTCGATGCCCCTCGACCAGGCATCGCGCTAGATGCCCCTCGACACGCTGGTCACCGGCGGGCGAATCGCGACGTTCGCCGGCGACCGCGGCTTCGGCTGGGTCGAGGCGGTCGGGGTCACCGACGGGCGGATCGCCTTTGCCGGGTCGGCGGTCGATCTCGAGACCCGGGCGGATCCGCACACGCTCCGGATCGAGCTCGACCCTGACGAGGTCGCCCTGCCCGGCCTGACCGATGCCCACCTCCACCTGGCCGAAGGTGGGATCTCGCTCGACCGGATCGACCTGTCCGGGACGGCCCGGCTTGACGACGGCCTGGCCCGGATCGCCGCCGCCCACGCGGCGACCGCCGACCCGGACGCATGGCTGGAGGGCCATGGCTGGCACAACGATCGCTGGGGCGTCTGGCCGACGGCCGACGACCTGGAGCGGGTCGCACCGGGCCGGGCGATCGCGCTCTGGGCCCACGATCACCACGCGCTCTGGGCCAGCCGGCGCGCGCTTGCGACCGCCGGCGTCGATGCCGAGCGCGGTGATCCGGACGGCGGGATCATCCGGCGCGATCCGGAGGGCACGCCGACGGGCGTCCTGCACGAAGCGGCGGCCCGGCTCGTGACCGAGCAGATCCCGCCGGCGTCGGCGGAGCACTACGAGCGCTCGATCGCCCGGCTGGCCCGCGACCTCATCCGGCTCGGGCTCGTGGCCGTCCACGATCCGGGTGGGTTGTCGCTCCAGGATGGCCTGGGGCGGGGGATCGCCGCCTATCGGACCCTCGACGAGCGCGGCGACCTGCCGATCCGGGTGCACGCCTCGATCCGCTCGGAGCAGCTCGCGACCGCCGCCGATCTCGGGCTCCGGAGCGGCGACCCGCTCGGCCCGCCGGGAGGCCGCGCCCGCTTTGGCTGGCTGAAGCTGTTCGCCGACGGGACCCTCGGGTCGCGGACGGCCGCGCTGCTCGAGCCGATCGAGCCCGAAGACGGCCGGCCGCTGCCGCCCGGCACGGAACGCGGGATCTGGCTGACGGACCCCGAGGCGGTCGCGTCATTCGCCGGGCTGGCCGCGGACGCCGGCATCGCGACCCAGATCCACGCCATCGGCGATCGGGCCTGCCGGGTGTCGCTCGGGGCGCTCGAGGGAACCTCCGGCCGATCCTCGCTGATGCCGCGGCTTGAGCACGTCCAGCTCCTCCACCCGGACGACCGGCCGCGGTTCGCCGCTTGGGGCATCGCCGCATCGATCCAGCCGATCCACGTCCGGGCCGATGCCGCGATCGCGCGCGTCCTGTGGGGCGACCGGGTGGAGACCCGCGGCTACCCGATGCGGTCGTTGGTCGAGGCGGGCGCGATCGTGGCGTTCGGGACGGACGCGCCCGTCGAGCCGATGGACCCGTGGCCGGGACTGTCGATGGCCGTGACCCGCGTCGACGGGTCCTGGCGACCCGGCAGCGAGCCGTTCGGGCCGGAGGAGCGGGTGTCGCTCGACCAGGCGCTGCGTGCGGCGTGCATCGCCCCGGCCGTCACGGCCGCAGAGACGGACCGCGGCCGGCTGATCCCGGGCCAGCGGGCCGACCTGCTCGTCATCCCCGCCGATGCGCTCGTCCACCCGATCGAACCGGGCGGGGCCCTGGCCACCGCGCGCCCGCGGCTCGTGATGATCGACGGCGAGGTCGCGTTCGAGACGTAGCCGCGGGTTCGTGCGGCGCGCCGGATCGGGGCGCGGCCCCGTTTCGTGTAGCCGAATACCTGCGCGACGCCCGGGCCGCCTCACCATTCGAATAGCCGCACACGCGCGGGTCCGCCCCGCCCGCCCGCATTCG
This sequence comes from Verrucomicrobiia bacterium, assembly GCA_035607275.1. GTDB lineage: Bacteria > Chloroflexota > Limnocylindria > Limnocylindrales > CSP1-4 > CF-46. The sequence continues at coordinate 3,112 of DATNBW010000169.1, forward strand.
AATAGCCGCATCTGCGCGCCGCGACCGGTCCGCCGATATTCGGCTATCCGAATTGGCAGCGCTGTGGTGACGCCGGGCCGATCGAGACCGGCGCCACCCCCGGCGCGCCGAGTCAGCCCGGTGCCAGGTCCTTCGCGGCCTCGGCGAACAGCCCGTTGAAGATCCGGGAGGTCGACGGGAAGGCGTGGATCGTGTCGGCCAGGATCTCGACCGGCACCCGGGCACGGATCGCGAGGACGCACTCGTGGATCGCGGCCGACGCATCGGGACAGGCCATCGCGGCGCCGATCAACTGGCGGGTCGCCCGATCGAAGGTCACCGTGACGTGCCCGAACTCGGCTTCGACCGCATAGCCCTTCGACGATGTCGCGAAGTCCGCCACGTACTCGACCGCCTCGATCCCGGCGGCCTTCGCCTGGTCGAGGGTCAGGCCGACCGACGATGCCTCGGGATCCGTGTAGGTCGAGCGCGGCAGGGCGCGATAGTCCGGGCGCACGTCGAGGCCGAGGGCCATCCGGACGGCGACCTCGCCCTGGTAGTGACCCTGGTGCGTGTGGAGCTCGGGGCCGGCCGGATCGCCGATGACCCACAGGCCGTCCGCGACGCGCAATCGGCCGTCGCGCGGGAACATCACCCGGCCGCTCGTGTCGAGCCCGTAGTGCTCCAGCCCGAGGTCGTCGAGCGGGAACGCGCGCCCGACCGCGAGCAGGACGGCGTGGCCCTCGGCGGTCGAGCCGTCGTCGAGGTCGATGACGTCGGCGCCCTCCGTTCCCGCGCCCGCGCGGGCCGCCGTCGCCCGGACCCCGAGTCTCACGTCGACGCCGTCGCGCCGGAGCAGCTTCGCGACGACCTCGGAGTTGCGCGGGTGGTCGGTCGGCATCAGCCGATCGCCCGACTGGACGATCGCGACCGGAACACCGAACCGGGCATAGACCTGGGCGAGCTCGCACCCCGTCGG
>DATNBW010000170.1:0-19193 GCA_035607275.1 Verrucomicrobiia bacterium
CCCGCGCGACCCGGTCATGTAGAAGTGCGGGCAGACGTTGCGTCGGAGGTTCGGCAGCCCGAAGCCGCCGCGCGAAGGCGGCATCGCGGGCAGCGGCGATCGGAACGGCGCGCCGGCCCGGCCCGGCATCCCGGGCATGCCCGGCCGGATGGGCATCGGCGGGCGGACGGCCGGAGCGCCCGCGGACGAGGCCGCGGCGTGGTCGCGTCGATCCTGCATCGGCGGTGGAGCGGGCGGACGATCGGAGGCCGGCCGGCTCACCCGGGCGATGGGGCCGATCCCGAACGCCGGGCGGCCGATCGAGCCAGGGGGGCGATCGCGTTTCGGGTCTCGAGCCTGCATCCATCCCTCGATGTGGGCGCACCGACGGGACGGGTGTCCCGCGCGCCGGACCGCGCAAGACTACAACGCTCCGCAACGAATTGGACGTTCGCCACGGTCGGCACTCGGCGCATGCGACAATCGACGCCGATGACGACACGGCGAGGCGGGCGACCATCCCAGGTACGGCCGCGTCCCCCGTCCTCGGGACGCCCTGCGCCGATCACGACGCGACCCCGCCCGCCCGCCCCGGGCCGCCTCGCCGCCCACCGCAGGATCGAGCGCGGGCCGGGCCTCGCATTGCCGTTCCAGCTGCTCGCCGGGGTGGCCGTGGTGGCGCTCGGGATCGGGGTCCTGCTGATCGCCAACGGCGGGCTGGGCAAGGCCGCCGCCGCGGTCGGCTCAGCGTTCAACGGCTTCGTCGCCGATCTCACGAAGACGCCCGCGCCGAGCGCTCCGGATCCGACCGTCTCCGACCCGCCGTCCCTCGAGGCGCCCGACGAGCCGTACACGAACCAGCCGACCGTCGATCTCGTCGGCACGGTTCCGGCCGCGGTCGTCGGCCAGGCCGACAGCCGGATCCGGATCTACGTCGCGCTCGGCAAGGGCAATCCCGGCGTCAAGATCGAGGTCGCGGTCGGCGCGTCGCAGCACTTCCTCGTTCCGGGTCTCTCGCTGAGCCCGGGCGCGAACACGTTCACCGCCACGATCATCGGCCCGACCGACCTGGAATCGGAAGCGTCCGCAGCCGTCACCTACATCCTGGACACGACGAAGCCGAAGATCCGGATCAGTTCGCCCAAGGCGAACGCGATCGTGAACGCAACGTCGGTCCAGGTCGTCGGCCAGACGCAGGGCCGGAGCACGCTGAGCCTCCGCAACCTGACGACGAATGCCACCGTCGCCGGGGCGGCCGACGCGGCCGGGGCGTTCGCGATCGCCGTGCCGATCACGACCGGTTCGAACAAGATCCAGATCAGCGCGACCGACCCGGCCGGCAACGTCAACGTGATGACCGTCGAGGTCCGCCGTGGCACCGGCCGCCTCACCGCCAATGTGACGGCGTCGTTCTACCAGGTCCGGCTGTCCAAGCTGCCCGAACAGGTGCAGCTCTACGTGGTCGTCACCGATCCGGACGGTCAGGCCCTCGAGGGCGCCAGCGTGACGTTCACCCTCGCCGTTCCGGGCGTCCCGGCGATCACGTCGTCGACGCTGACGACCTCGAACACCGGCAAGGCCTCGTTCACGACGACGATCCCCAAGGGCGCGGACGCCGGCCAGTGCTCGGTCACGGTCATCGTCCAGACCGCCAAATTCGGTGACACGACCGATCGGACCGTGATCGCGATCCAACGATAGACCGGGCGTTCGCCGATCTTCCCGATTCCCGTGACACGGACGCCGGTCGCAGCTACCATCTGCTCATGCCGTCGTGGCGATGCCCGCACTGCTCGACCCCTCAACCGGAGGCGTCGCGCTGCTGGGTCTGCCACCGCTCCTCGACGAGCTGCGGGACGTGCCGGCATTTCCGCGGCTCGGTCGCGGCTCGGGTCGGGTTCTGCGGCCTGGATCGGCGCCGGGAGCCGCTCCAGGGCGACGAGGTCCGGGTCTGCTGGGAGGACGGCGCCGCGCCGCTGACCCCGGATCCGATCACGCCCGGGCTGCTCGACCTGCTCAGCGTGGCCGCGCTCGGCAGCCAGCGCCAGACCGACGATCCGGACGGGCCGGCGAGCGCGGTGCCGCCGCGCTTCGCGGTCGAGAGCCCGAGTGGCAGCCACCGCCTCTGGGTCGAGGTCGAAGCCGCCGTTCGCTGACAGCCGCCCGGCGCGCCGACGGAACCGGTCTCGCCGGGATCAGGGGCAGGTGCCCGGCTTCGTCTCCTGCGTCGTGATCGTGATCGGCGACTTCGGGGCCGCCTTCGACCCCGCCGTGGGTGACTGGGCGTTGACGAACCACGCGTCGTTGTCGGTCGGAAGGACCGGACCGACCGTGAACCCGTCCGCGACGATCCGAGTCTTCGCGTCGGCGACGGTCATGCACACGTAGTCCCCCACCGCGATCGGGGCCGGCGTCGGCGTCGGAGTCGGTGGCGGGGTGGGTGTCGGGGTCGGCGGCGGGGTGGGTGTCGGCGACGGGCTCGGCGAGGGCGACGGGGCGAGGCTCGGCGACGGTTCGGGTCCCTTGGACAGGACGTACGAGATCGGCGTGCCCTTGTTCACGAGCACGCCGGCCGGCGGGCTCTGGCTGATCACGGAACCGAGCGGCACGACCGGATCGAACGCGTCGGTCTTCGGGCCGAGCGACAGCCCCGCGGCGGCGAGGATGTTGAACGCCTCCGTCTCCGGCTTCCCGCGCAGGTCCGGGACCGCGACGGTCTGCGCCCCGGCGGCGATCGTCAGGTTGACCGTGCCGCCCTTGTCGATCTTCGTTCCGGCCGCCGGATTCTGGCTGAGCACCGTGTCGGCGATCACGCCACTCGGCGCTGCGGTCGCGGCCGGGCTGACCGTCAGGCCGTTCTGGGTCGCGAGGGCCTGCGCCTGGGTCAGCGACAGGTTGACGAAGTCGGGGACCGTGACCTGCGCGGCCGGCGACGTGCCGGGGCTCGACAGCAGGCGGAACACGATGAACGCGACGGCCGCAAGGATCAGCAGGGCGGCGATCCCCGCGGCCCAGACGGCCGGCGAGGTTCCGCTCGGCTCGTCGTCCTCGTCGATGGGGCGCGCGGGCGGGCGACCGCCGCCGTCACGCCCGGCGGCGCCACCCGGCGTCCGCCGGTACGGATCGGAGGGCCGCGGACGCGGCTGCGGCTCGTCGGCGTATGCCTCGGGGACGTACGGGATCGCGCCCGGGTTGGCCCGCGCGGTCGCGGAGGCCGCGCCGAAGACGCCGGTTCCGGCCGCGGCACCGGCGGCGCCGCCGGCGATCGTCGGTGAGGTCGATCCTGGCGGTGCGCCGGCGGCGACGCCGGGAACCGCGGTCCCGGCCAGGAAGGCCTCGAGCGCCGCGGCCATCGACGATGCGGACGTCCACCGGTCCGCGGGCTCGGTCGCGAGCGCCTTGCGGTCGATCGCCACGAGGTCGGACGGGATGCCCGAGCGCAGGGACGACGGGTCCGGCGCCGGGCCGGCAAGGCGAGCCATCGCCACCGCCGCGGCGCTGTCGGCCTCCCACGGCCGGTGCCCCGTGAGGAGCTCGAACAGGACGATGCCGAGCGCGTAGATGTCGGATGACGCCGTCGTCTGGTCGCCGCGCGCCTGCTCCGGGCTGAAGTAGTGGACCGACCCGAGGGTCGTGCCCGGCAGGGTCATCTGCGCCTCGGCCATCGCCCGGGCGATCCCGAAGTCGGTCACCTTGACCTTGCCTTCGCGGTTGATCATCACGTTGCCGGGCTTCACATCGCGATGGACGATCCCGCGCTGGTGGGCGGCGTGCAGGGCGCGAGCCGCCTCGGCGACGATCCGGGCAGCCTGGCGCGGGGGCAGGGCACCCGAGCGCTTGATGATCGCGCCGAGGTCCTCGCCGTCGACGAGCTCCATGACGATGAACGGGCCGGCGTCGTCCTGGCCGTAATCGTGGACGCCGACGATGTTCGGATGGTTCAGCGAAGCCGCGTTCTGGGCTTCCTGGCGGAACCGGGAGCTGAAGTCGGGATCGCGTCCGTACTCGGGCCGGAGCAGCTTGACGGCGACGTCCCGGTCGAGCTGGTTGTCGTGGGCACGATAGATCCGGGCCATCCCGCCCTGGCCGAGCAGCTCCACGAGCCGGTACCGGCCACCGAGGATCGTCCCGATCTCCGCCAAGTCAACCTCCGCTGCGTCGTTCCGTGCGACCGACGCGAGGACCGCGGCCGGAGATCCGGGCGGTGACGCGCCGCTCGGATCGTAGCGTACGACGTTCGACCGGGCGGTCGGTGACGGGGGATCTGTGCGGGAAGTCGCCGTGGCGGGGCGCCGTTCGGCGCCGTGCCACCGGCGGCGCTGCCTGGGTCCGCCGGCGAGCGGCCGCCGTCAGCCGCCGGTCAGCCAGCGCCGTCAGCCGCCGGTCAGCCAGCGCCGGACCTGGTCGAGGAACTCGAGCGAGCTGATGCCGTCGAACAGGCGGGCACCGTGGAGCGCCCACTCCTGGACCTCCTTGACCGCGGTCAGGCCCACGAGCACCGTCGCGAGGACCGCCGGCCGCCAGGTGAAGCCCGGCCGGAAGCGGTGGACGGCCGCGACCGTCAGGAACCACGGCTCGAAGACGTTCGGGAAGACGAGCAGGAGGGTCCGCTCACCGGTCAGCTCGAACGCGAGGAACCCGATCAGCCGGAACCCGTACAGCCCGACCGCAATCGAGCGCTCGACGCCCGACCAGCGCAGGGCGACCACGAGGAACAGCCCGAGATAGACCTGGTCGGCCCACTTGTCGAACGCCTGGTAGTCGGGGATGCCGCCGAGGTCGAGCGTGTCGCGGAGGAGCAGGTCGGACAGGTCGACGAGGATGGCGAGCAGGCCGCCGGCCAGCGGCCAGCGAAGAACCGGCAGCGAGCCGAGGATCCGGATCGCCCCGATGACGAGGACCTCGGGAGTCATGGAGACGCGCCCATCGCCCGAGGGACGCCTCGTCGCGTCAGCCCGTTACAGCTCGAGGCCCTGGAGGTACGTCCGGAACTCGGGCGCGAGCTCGGGCCGCTGGAGGGCGAGCTCGACCGATGCCTTCAGCCAGCCCATCGTCGTCCCGCAGTCGTAGCGGGTGCCCTCGAACTCGTACCCGTAGACCGCCTGCTCCTGCATGAGCGCTTCGATCGCATCGGTCAGTTGGATCTCGCCACCGGCGCCCTTCTGAGTCTGCTCGAGCTTGTCGAAGATCTTGGGCGTGAGGACATAGCGGCCGATGATCGCGAGGTTCGACGGCGCATCGGCGGGGCTCGGCTTCTCGACGAGCCGGCTCACCTTGTGCAGCCGCCCGTGGTTCAGGGCCCCTTCGACCTCCTCGCCGGCGATCACGCCGTAGCGCTGGGTCTCCTCGTGGGGAACCTCCATGACGGCGACGACCGAGCCGTGAGTCTGGTTGTAGGCGTGGACGAGCTGGCCGATGCACGGCCGGTCGCCGATGACGACGTCGTCGGACAGGATGACCGCGAATGGCTCGTGACCCACGATCTCCTTGGCGACGAGCACGGCGTGTCCGAGCCCGAGCTGCTCCTTCTGGCGGACGTAGGTGACCTGGGCCAGGTCGGAGATCCGCCGGATCTGGCGGAGCATGTCGATGTCGCCCTTCTCCTCGAGCAGGCGCTCCAGCTCGTAGGAGGTGTCGAAGTGGTCCTCGATGGCCCGTTTCTGGCTCGAGGTGACGATGATCACGTGCTCGATGCCGGACGCGACGGCCTCCTCGACCGCGTACTGGATGACCGGCTTGTCGACGAGCGGCAGCATCTCCTTGGGCTGGGCCTTCGTCGCGGGAAGGAAGCGCGTGCCCCATCCGGCGGCGGGGAAGACGGCCTTTCGAACGCGCATGAAACCTCGGTCGCTGACTGGAACGGCGGTGCTGCGAGGATACCATCGGGGTCGGATCCGACCGACGAACGGAGCCCGGCCCGCGCAGCTAGCGCGACGAGGCGAACGCCCGGATGACCGCGCTGAATCGCTCGGGCTGATCGAGATTCGAGAGGTGTGTCGCCCGGCGGATCAGCGCCCGGCGCGGATCGGCTGCGGCGTCGGCGAAGGAGCGCTCCGTCGGGCGGAAGAACAGGTCGTACTCGCCGTTGATGAGGAGCGAGGCTCCCGGGTAGGCGGCGAGCAGCGGCCGGAACCTCCGGCCGACGAGGGATCGCAGGGCGATGACCCCGCCATCGAAGGAGAGTCCGCCGTCGAAGATCGGGTCGGCGATCGACGCTGGAAATCGCCGCCGGAAGAACCAGCGGTAGATCGCGCCCAGGACGCGGTTCGGCACGACGTCGAGGATCGTCGCGAGAGCGCGAAAGCCGAGCGACTGCAGGCCGACCGGGTCGGCGGTCGCGCCGGCGATCGCGAGGCCGTCGACGCGCTCCGGCCAGCGGGCGGCGAGGGCCATCGCGACGTACCCGCCCAGCGACAGGCCGACCAGGACTGCCCGACCGTCGTGTGCCTCGCGCTCGATCAGCGCGGCGACCCGGGACGCGGCGTCGTCCACCGAGAACGGCACGGCGCGCTCCGTCCCGTGACCCGGCAGGTCCGGCGCGAGGCAGTGGAACGACTCTCGCAGCGCCGCGACCTGGGCCGTCCACGCCGCCCCGGTCAGGACGGTGCCGTGGAGGAAGACGATCGTCGGGCGCCGGTCAGGTCCGGTGTCGGGCGGCGGCGCCGCGCCTTCATCGAGGGCCATCGCGGCCGGTTCCGAGTCGGCGTCCGGGTCCCGGCTCAGGCGTCGTGCTCGAGCGATCCCAGCGCCTCGCTGAGCTCGAGGATCAGCTGCTCCTCGGGTTCGCTGACGAGGTCGCCGCCGATCCCGAGAACGCCGCCCTCGCGAGACGCTGACGCGACGGTCCTCGCGACCACGAGCAACCAGGCACGGACGGCTGTGGCATCGTCGGGTTCGGCGACGGCGGCCAGGATCGCGCCGGCCTTGCGCGCCGCCTCGATGCCGTCCATCACGGCCCGATCCGACGGCCCGCTCGGGGCGCCCGACGCCAGGCGATCGCGGACCGCGTCGATGATCTCGCCCAGCAGCTCGCTGCCGTAACTGGTGGCCGACATCAGCGACGTCTCGAAGGCTCCGAGCTCGCGGACCGTATCGCCCGGGTTGCCTGCCGAGGCCGCGACCGCGCGCGCGATCGCCGGGGCAGCATCGACGACCGCCGCCCACTGGGCTGGCGAGAACCGATCGCGTGCGCTCATTGGGGGTGCACCTCGTCCGCGTGAACGTCCGTCTGTCAGTCGTGAACCAGCTTGCGCTCGACGGCGTACAGCGCCGCCTGCGTCCGGCTCTGGAGGTCGAGCTTGCCGAGGATGTTGCTGACATGCGTCCGAGCCGTCCGCTCGGTGATCCCGAGATCCGTCGCGATCTCCTTGTTGCTCCGGCCGTGGCCGACGAGGCTGAGCACCTCGAGCTCGCGCTCGGTCAGGCTCTCGACGGGCTGCTGCTCGACCCGGGTGCGCATCCCCTTGGCGAGGACGCGGGCGGCGGCCGGATCGAGGTGGACCTCGTCGTTGTGGGCGGCCCGGATCGCGGCGGCGACATCGTCCGCATCGGCGTCCTTGAGGATGAACCCGCTCGCCCCCGACTCGAGCGCTGCGAGGACCTTGTCCTCCTCGATGAAGCTCGTCAGGGCGACGACCTGGACCTTCGGCTGGGCCGCCTTGATCCGGGCAATCGCGCCGATCCCGTCGAGCTGGGGCATCACGATGTCCATGAGCACGACGTCGGGCGACAGCTCCGCCGACATCTCGACCCCGATGAGGCCGTTCTCGGCCTCGCCCACGACCTCGATGTCGTCGAGCAGCTCGAGATAGCCGCGCAGGCCGCGCCGGACCACCCCGTGGTCGTCGACGAGCAGAACGCGGATCCGTTTGCCGGCGACCGCGTCAGCCATCGGCTTCACCTCCCTCCAGCGCGGCGTCGGCGACGCGCCGTGCGCCGACCCACGTCCTCATCGTCGCCCATCGTGGCGGATCGGCGTCATGTGTGCTCGGCGACCGCGACGAGACCCGGCTCCGGCCGGTCGCCCGGGCCGCCCCGCTGGAGCAGCAGCGCCGCACCGAGAATCGCCGCGCCGCCGACGACCTGGATCGGCAGGAGCGCTTCGTGGAGCACGATCGCCGCGAGGGTCACCCCGACGAGCGGCTCGATCAGCATCAGGATCCCGGCCCGGGTCCCGCCGATCGCCCGGATCCCGATGAGGAAGAGCACCGACGGGACGCCTGCGCCGAAGATCCCGGCCAGCAGGGCGAGTCCGAGCGCCCGACCGTCGTGGAGGGGCACGTCCAGCCGGTTCCCGAGGACGAACGCGAGCGGGATGCAGACGGCGATCATCATCAGCAGGACCCAGCTCATCACCTGGACCGACGGCATCGTCGCGAAGCGTCCCCGGTTGATCGTCACGAACACGGTCTGGAAGATCGCCGCGACGAGGCCGAGGACGACGCCGACGGGATTGAACGACGCGCCGCCGTCGCGCGCCACGGTCGACGGATCGAGCCCGCCGGCGACGACGAGGACCATCCCGCCGAGCGCCAGCCCGAGCGCGACGAGACGCGACCCGTCGAGGCGCTCGTGCCCGAGGGCGACGGCGACCACCGCGACGAGGGCCGGATACGTGTAGAACGCGAGGAGGACAAGGGCGACCGTCGTCAGGTCGAACGCGACGAAGGTCGAGATGTTGAGCGCGATCCCGGCACCGCCCGCGACGATCAGGGCGAGCACGTCGCGACGCGGGAGACGGAGGGGATTGACGAGGGCGTCCCCGCGCCGGTTGGTCAGCGCCACGATCGCGACGATCGCGAGCCACCCGATCGTCGCCCGCCAGGCGACGAACGCCATCGGCTCGAACCCCGCGTCGTACGCGAGCCGGGCGACCGGGCCGAGCATGCCGAACCCGCTCGCGGCGACGACGAGGGCGAGGGAGCCGATCAGGAGGCGTCGATCGCGCATCCCCCGATGGTACGAGGGCGGACCGCGCCCTCGGGTCGTCCCGTTGCCGATCGATCGCTCGCTGCCTCGGGCCGGCGATACCCGGCCCACGGGTCAGCCGGTGGCGCCGTCCGCGGTCGTCGCCGGAGCCGGCTCCACGGAGGGCTCGGCTTCGGCTTGTCCGTGCTCCGTCCGCCGGCCGCGAAGCCGGACCTGGGTGAACGGGATGCGGATCTCGCGGAACGTCTCGATCGAGACGAGGAAGCCCGCAAGCAGGAAGATGACCGCGAGGAACTTTCCGACCTGGAAGTAGTTCGTGACCCCGAAGCGGTTGAGCGCATCGCCGCCGCTTGCCAGGAGGCCGCCGATGGCGATCAGGATCGTCGCCGGAACGCGGCTGTGGAGCCGGCCGGCGAACAGCGCCCGCACGGCGCCGGGCAGCGATGCGACGAAGTTGACGACGATCGCGATCGGGGAGATCAGGAGGTTGAACAGGAACTGATCGCCGGGTGCGCTCGGGTCGAGCGAGTACCCCAGCACCCGCCGCTTGGGCATGAACACGTACGCCGAAAAGAGCGCGCCGAGGATCAGCGCGAACCCGCCGGTGATGTTCAGGAACGGCGTCAACAGGCGGATCGTGCCGGGCAGGAGCTCGCCGGTCGGTGCGCCCGTGGCGGGGTCGATGACGTAGCCCGGCGCCGCCAACGCCGTCGTCAGCATCAGCACGAGCGACAGGAGCGTGGTGCCGATGACCGCGCCCGCGGCGAGCCGCGGCCAGCGATCGTTCTGGAAGTAGGTCTCGATCGCGACCGCCGCAGCGAGGACGATCGCCCCGATCAGGTACAGGATCGGCGCCGATCCCGATCCCGGGTACTGGAACTTGCGCTCGGTCAGCAGCGTGAACACGCCCGCGAGGAGCAGGCAGAAGGCGAACGTATAGCCGAACCGCGTCCGGCCGAGGAGGAACGCGGTCCCGAGCCCGAGCCAGCCCGCCGTCCAGAGCGCGCCCGTCAGGTACCACGTCCGGTAGAGCGCCTCGTTCCAGCCGCTCGCGGCGCCGATCGCCTCGCACCCCGACGCGACGCCGTAGAACAGCATCCCGACGGCCCAGATCAGCTGGAAGGTCTGCCGCCGCTCACGCCACTGGTCGAGGAGCGCCACCGCGAAGACGAGGGCGAGGGCGGCGGTCGCGGCGGGGATCCAGGTCACGGCCATGTCAGACGAGGACCTCCTGGTGGGCCGCCACGAGCCGCAGGAGCAGGCGATCGAGCAGGCCCGATGAGCTGTCGTAGATCGTCGCCAGTCGGTCGGGATCGAGCGAGCGGCGGCGGGCGATGACCCCGAGCTCGGTCAGGAACGGGCGCCGCGCGGAGACGAAGAGCGACACGGACTCCCCGAGCGGGATCCCGGCCGCGGCCAATCGGCGGGCGAGGTCCTCGGTCAGCCGGACCGCGCTCGACTCGGCGCGATCGCGGGCCGCCTCGTCGGAGGCGTCGAGGTGGGCGAGCATCGCCGCCACGAGGGCCCGGCCGCCGTCGCGGAACGCGTCCCGGTCGACTTCCGGGATCGCCGCCCGGACGTCGCCGACATCGGACCCGGACGAGTAGCCGCGACGATACGCACGCGAGAGGCGGTCCTCGGTGGCGCCCAGGCTGGCCAGACGGACGGTCGCGTCGTGGCGCCGGGCCTCGAGGATCCGCTCGACCGTCGCCCGATGGAACCGGCGATGACCGCCGGCCGTGGTGAAGGCGTCGATCCGGCCCTCGTCCGCCCAGCGCCGGAGCGTGTCGGGGTCGACGCCGAGCAGGCGGCTGGCCGGTCCCAGCGAGAGCGGCGGGTCGGCGACGGGTCGGCCGGGGCGGGTGGCGGCAGGCACGGCGATGCGCGTCCTCGGGTCCGAATGTGGGTAAATCTGGGTCCGGCGATCCGTCCGGTCGAGGGGATGATCGCAGCCGCCCGGGCCGCCGTCAAGGCGATCGTCAGGCGGGGATCAACTCGTGGTCGTCGCGGTGGATTCCGTCGCACAGACCCCACCGGACGCTCGTGCCGTCAGCCGAGGGAATCGGGATCGGTCGCATGATCTCGCGAACGCGGCCCTTCCGGCAGAACAGGAAGCCGCGGCCGGCCATCCAGCGCCGGACGCACGCCTCGTCGGAGTGGAACTCGAACGGGCCCGGGTTGATCGCCGCGGTGTCCGTCCACGGCGCGGCGACCTCGGTCGTCACCGTGTCGAGCAGGTTGACCCGCCACGGGGTGCCCTCGATCACCTGCAGGCAACCGTCGCAGCGCCGGGCGACGTTGTCCTGGACGATCGTCGGGATGCGGATCCCCATGATTTCCATCGGCGCGATGGTAGCAGGGACCCTCCCCGGCGGCGGCCGCTCATCGGGCCCGTGCGGCCACCGAGGCGGCCCGCCGCCGCGGCGGCCCGGTCAGCTCTCGGCGCCCTTCCCGATGAGCTTCATCATCTCGGAGATCAAGGTGCCCAGCGGAACGTCGACCGACGACGTCGGCGCGTCGAGGGCCACGGACCCGTCCGGATCGTGAGCCGTGATCGTGACGTCGCCGACCTGGGTCGGATCCTTGATCGAGGTGACGTGGGCGTCGGCTTCGACGATCCGGTTGTTCGCGGGATCGATCCACAGGTCGCCGGCGAACGACAGGCTCCGCATCACGGCGATCGTCGGCCCGCTCTGCGGACCCGCGCCGGCGCGGAACGATGGGTCCGCCACCAGCTTGTCGATGTCGACCGCGATCGTGATGTGCCGGGCGTCGGCGCCGTTGTGCTTCACGGGGCCGCCGTCCGTGAGGGTGATCCCGGCGGCTTCGAACGAGGCCTTGATGGCGCCTGGGCCGGACGACGGCGGCGCAAAGCTCGACTGGGGCTTGAGGCCGCCCGAGAGGGCCTGGAGGGCCATCAGCTCTTCCTTCGTCCCGAGCTTCAGCCAGCCCGTCAGGTCCCCGGCCGGGACCTTGCTGCGAAGAATCAGGCGAAGCGTCGGCTTCAGCATCGCGCTCCGCATGTACAGCGCATCGGCGGCGTAGATCACGTCGAAGTCGATCGAGTCGCCCGCGATCCCGAGCGCGTCCAGCGCGCCGGCGGGCATCCCCAGATCGGCTCCCGGCAGCGACATGTGGAACGCGAACTTGGCGGCCGCGGTATCGACGACGAACGCGATGGCCTTCGGATCGATGGTGATCGTCTGCCCGGCCGCGGTGACCTTGACCCCGACGTTGACCTGGACCGGGCTCCATGTCGAGGTGAGCGAGGTGTTGAGCTGCTCGTAGGCGTCGGGTGGAGCGGCGGGCCCGCCGCAGCCGGCGGCGACGAGCGCCGCGACGGCGAGGAGCGAGGCGAGCCTGGCGAGGCGGTTGCGCACGTCGTGGGCCCTCGAATGCGGTCGTCCGGCCCGGTGTTGACGCCCGGGTCGGCCACACGATACCGCGCCGCCCGACGCATTCCGTATGGGCCAATCGGCTTGTCGGAGCGGGGGAATGGTGCCCCCAAGGGGATTCGAACCCCTGATCTCCACCTTGAAAGGGTGGCGTCCTAGGCCTCTAGACGATGAGGGCGAGGCCGGGCCGAGTGTAGCAGGGGCCCCGGACGGATCGGCCGCCGCGGTCGGCCGCTACCGAACGAGGATCAGGATGATCGCGAGGGCGATGCAGCCCGCGGCGACGAGCGACGCGAGCCCGCCGACGAGGGCGTGGCCGAACGCCCGGGCATCGCTGCCGCGGACGCTCGAGCGCCATGCCGCCCGGGCGCCGACCGCGGCAATCGCGCCGAAGACGATCCCGAGCACGACGAGGCCCGACGCGAGCAGCGGGATCTGCGACGCATCGCGGACGGAGATCGCGAAGCCCACGTAGGCGAGGGAGAGGACGAGCGCGATCACGATCAGGACGCCGGTGACGGTGATCGGGATCGGGCCGAGCCGCGGACCCTGGGCCGGCTGGTCGCGCTCGGCGCGTTCGGCCGTGGCCTGCCCGTACGGATCGCGTCGTCGGTCGCTCATCAGCGGAAACGGTAGCAGGGCGGATACGATCGTCGTGTCACAGGGGGACACGAATGCGGATCGCGCAACTTGCGCCGACATATGAGCGGGTGCCGCCGCGTGCGTACGGCGGGACCGAGCTGATCGTCCATCTCGTCACCGAAGAGCTCGTCGCGAGGGGTCACGACGTGACCCTGTTCGCGAGCGGCGACTCGATGACCTCGGCTGCCCTGCGCAGCGTCACCCCCACGTCGCAGCGCTACGGGGACGCATCGAGCGGTGCCGTCCCACACGCCGAATACCTCCAGCTGGCCAACGCCCAGGCGGCGTTCCTCGCCGCGGCCGACGGCGCGTTCGACCTCGTCCACAGCCACGCCGGGATCGAGGGGCTGGTCCTGGCCGCCACCTCGCGGACGCCCGTGATCTCGACGATGCACAACCCATACGCCCCCGAGACCCGACCGATCTGGGACGCCTATCCCTGGTTCCATCACGCCGTCTCGGCCGCCAGCGCGGCCACGTTCCCCGCGCGCGGTGCGCTGCCGCCGATCCTCCACGGGATCGACGTCGCGTCGCATGCCTTCGAGCCGGATCCGACCGGCGGCTACCTGCTGTTCCTCGGCCGGTTCAGCAAGGCGAAGGGCGCCGATCGGGCGGTCGAGGCGGCCCGGCGCGCCGGACGCCGGCTCATCCTCGCGGGCAAGATCGATGCGGTCGACGCCGACCACGTCCGTTCGACGATCGAGCCGCTGTTCGACGACGACCAGGTCCGCTACGTCGGCGAGGTCGCCGGCGCCGAGAAACGGGCGCTCCTGGCCGGCGCGGATGCGCTCCTCTTCCCGATCGAGTGGGACGAGCCGTTCGGGCTGGTCATGGTCGAGGCGCTCAGCTCCGGCACGCCCGTCATCGGGTTCCGCCGGGCGAGCGTCCCGGAGGTCGTCGAGGACGGCCGGACCGGCTTCGTGGTCGACGACCTCGACGGGATGGTCGAGGCGATCGATCGGATCGACGAGATCGACCGGCGGGCCTGCCGGGCCTCGGCCGAGGAGCGCTTCAGCGTCCGCCGGATGGTCGACGACGTCGAGTCGATGTACCGCTCGGTGCTCGATGGGGTGGCCGCCGGGGCCGTCGGGGTCTAGCCCGGTTCGGCCGCCGGGCCGCCGCGCGTCCGGTGGTAGAGCGCCACGTTCCACGAGAGCCGGGGCCGCTTCATCCCCGCGGCGAAGGCGGTTCCCTCCGGACCGAACGCCTCCTCGAGGAAGGCCGCGGCCGCCTCGATCGTGTCGAACGTCCAGAAGCAGTGGACGACCCGGACCCGGAAGCCGTTGGACAGGAACGGGCCGTCGCGGCGGCTCCAGGCCCCGTAGTCCGGCAGGTCGCCGCGGAGCCGCGAGACGTCGTCCCGGCCGTAGTCGTGCACGACGAGCAGGCGGCCGCCCGGTCGCAGGATCCGGTCCGCCGCGCGGAGCTCCGCGGGATCCACGCCACGGAACCCGGACCACGTGGCGACGATCGCGTCGGCCGAGGCGTCGGGCAGCGCCCGCGCGTCGTCGTCCAGCAGCGATTCGACGGCCGTCGGCCGCGCGCCCGCGGCCGTCCAGCGGGCAATCTCGTCGGGACCCGGGCCGACGAACGTGACATCCCGGTCGACGAGCGGACCGAGGGCATCGAGGGCGCGATCGATCTTGCGCTCCCGATCGAGAGCGGATGCGAGCGCAGCCGCAGGTCCGGTGGGCAGGCTCAGCGGGAGATCCGACACGGACCTGAAGGATAGCCGAGCCGGCCGGCCGGCCCGCCGTGCGTTCCCGATCGTCCCGTGTCACGATCCGGGCGTGGTCCGGCAATTCCTGGCGATGCCCGGGGGGCTCCGCCTGTTCCTCGTCTACGCGCTGACGATCCTGTTCGGGATCGGCATCTCGCTGCGGTATGTCATCGACCAGGCGGTCGGCGCGCCGGTCAGCCTCCCCGGGGTGGTCGTCATGGTCCTCCTCGCCTTCACGATCTTCACGACGACCCTCGTCATCCAGCGCAAGCAGGCCGCCCGGGGGCTCGCCCTCATCCTGGCCAGCCTGACCCTGCCGCTCCTCGTGTTCTTCCTGCAGGCCGGCCTCGTTCCCCAGACGATCTTCTTCGCCGCCCTGGCCGCGCTTCTCTTCCGCGGGCTGCTCCGGGACGAGGTCCGGGCGTACCTGAGCGAGGAGTGACCATCCACATCGAGCCGCGCGCCGTACCGATGTCATGGTCCCCACGAGAACGCGGCCCCGTGATCGGGCGTCGACCGACACCCGAGGCCGGTTGACGGTACCCTTTGCCGGACCTGCGCGGGGCCCCGGCGTCGCGCGCACGCGCACGTTCCGCCGCGCGTGCCTCCAACCCGAACAACGACGAGGCATGACCGAACCGTGAGCAAGGAATCGCGTCGCGCGGCCCGACTGGCCCGCGAGAGCCGTCGCGTCGGTGCACCCCGCGAACCCGGAGCGGGTCCCGGGCAGGGTGGAGCGGCGGGCGCTGCCGGTGGCGCCTCGACGCCGAGCCGGCCCGGCCGGCCGGTGTCGGGCGTCGGTGCGCGGGCCGGTCGTCGCGAGCGCGTTCGCCAGGGTCCGGCGCCGACATTCCTCGAGCGCTACCGGACCGTGATCGTGACCGTGGCCGCCGTGGCGATCGTCGCGATCGCCGTCGGATACGTGTTCATCGGCTCGACCGCCGCATCCTTCACGTGCGGCAGCCAGTTCAATCCGTCCCCGACGCCTCCGATCACCCCCGGCTCGAGCGCGCGGCTCGGGTTCTTCGAGGACGAGATGGGCCGGACGCACATCACGTCGACGCCGGTGAACTACATCTATTGCCCGCCGGCCTCCGGCAACCATTTCGGCAACAACCCGGGCGTAACCGGGCCGATCCCGGCTCGTGTCTACAAGCCGGACGACAAGGTCGGACCGCCCAACTGGATCCACAACCTGGAGCACGGCGGGCTCGTCGTCCTGTATCGCAACGACTCGCCGGGCGCGTCGTCCGCCGGCCAGCAGGCCTTCCGCGACTACTTCGGGTCGTTCCCGGCGAGCCCGATCTGCAAGCTGGCCGCGGGCAGCCTGTCGCCGATCATCGCCCGCTTCGACGACATGCCCCATCCATTTGCCGCGCTCGTCTGGGATCGGGTGTTCTACCTCGACACGTGGGATCCGGCCCTCGTGAACCAGTTCTACGCGACGGAATCCGAGCGGCTCGATTCGCAGGGCGCGTTCGTGACGCCGCCGGAGCCCCAGTGCCTGAAGCCGAGCGCTCCCCCCGGCGCGAGCGCTCCGGCGCCGTCCGGCTCGGCGGGCGCGTCGGTCGCCCCGTCGGCGGCTGGGTCGGTCGCCCCGTCGTCGGCTCCGTCCGGGGCTACGAGCGGCAGCCCGGAGCCGTCCGCGGCCCCGAGCTGAGCGGCGGCGCTTGATGCGCCTGATCGCACATCGAGGGCCGGCGGGCCACCATCGCTTCGGCGTGCTCGTCGAGGGCGGTTGGGCGCGGACGAGCCGGCTCTTCAGCGAGGCCCCGGTCCCGACGGCCGAGTGCCTCGAGATCGCCCGTCACGAGGCCGAGCGTCATCGCGTTCGACCGCTGGACGAGCTTCGCGCCGCCATCCCGGTCTTCCCCGCCAAGATCGTCTGCGTGGGGCTGAACTATCGCGACCACGTCGCCGAGGGCGCGGGACGTGAGGTCCCCGAGTGGCCCTTGCTGTTCGCCAAGTTCCCGAGCGCCGTCGTGGCCAGCGGCGAGCCGATCGTCAGGCCCGAGGGCACCCACGCCCTCGACCTGGAGGTCGAGCTCGGCGTCGTCATCGGCCGGTGGGCGCGGCGTGTGGCGGCCGAGGATGCGATGGGCCATGTCGCCGGCTATGTCGTCGTCAACGACGTCTCGGCCCGCGACTGGCAAGGCAACAAGGCCGCCCTCGCCGAGGGCCGGAAGGGCGACGGCCAGTGGCTGCGGGCCAAGAGCAGCGACACGTTCCTGCCGATGGGTCCCGTCTTCGTGACGGCCGACGAGCTCGACCCGGCGGCCGGGCTGCGCCTTCGGAGCTGGCGGATCCCGGGTCCGGGCGGGCCGGGCGGAGCGGGCGGGCCGGGCGGAGCGGGCCACGCGCGCGCCGGCGAGCCCCAATTGATGCAGGACGGCTCCACGGCCGACATGATCTTCGGGATCCCCGAGCTGATCGCCTTCATCAGCCGGCACATCACGCTCCAGCCCGGCGACGTGATCGCGACCGGGACGCCGTCGGGCGTGGGCGTCTTCCGCGACCCGCCGGTCTTCCTCGAGCCAGGCGACCGGGTGCGCTGCGAGATCGAGGGGATCGGCTCGGTCGAGAACCCGATCGTCGACTGGATGGACGACCCGCGGGAGGCGTGACCGCGCGCCGCGGGAGGCGGCCACGGCGGCAACGCGGCACACTGGATGGTGATGAGAGCACTGGTCAAGACGACCGCCGGCCCCGGCCTCGAGCTCCGTGATGTCCCGGAGCCGCCGATGGGCATCGATGACGTCCGGATCGGCGTCCGCAGGACGGGAATCTGCGGGACCGACCTGCACATCGCCAGCTGGGACCCGTGGGCGGCGCGGACGATCAAGCCGCCACTTGTCGTCGGCCACGAGTTCGTGGGCGAGGTCCTCGAGGTCGGCGCCAACGTCCGCGACCTGACCGCCGGCGACGTCGTCAGCGGCGAGGGCCACGTGGTCTGCGGTCGATGCCGCCACTGTCGAGCGGGCCGCTGGAACCTGTGCGCGAACACGGTCGGGCTCGGAGTCAACCGCGATGGCGCGTTCGCGGAGCAGGTCGTCCTGCCCGTGACGAACGTCTGGCACCACTGGCCGGGCATCGACGAGGAGGTCGGCGCGATCTTCGATCCCTTCGGGAACGCGGTCCACACGGCGCTCAGCTTCGAGGTCCTCGGCGAGGACGTGCTCGTCGTCGGGGCCGGGCCGATCGGGCTGATGGCGGCAGCGGTGGCGCGCCACGCCGGCGCGCGCTACGTCGTCGTCAGCGAGCCGAACGCCTTCCGCCGCGAGCTCGCCTTCCGGATGGGGGCGACCCACGTCCTCGACCCCCGAGCCCGTGACCTCGGCGACCTCCAGAAGGAGATCGGCATGGTCGAGGGGTTCGACGTCGTCCTCGAGATGTCCGGCAATGCGGCCGCGCTTCGCGACGCGCTCGGCAACATGGCCCACGGCGGCGGGATGGCCATCCTCGGCATCCCGACCGAGGAGATCCCGATCGACATCAGCCAGGTCGTGTTCAACCAGCTGACCCTCCGCGGCATCTACGGGCGTGAGATGTACGAGACCTGGTACAAGATGTCGGTCATGCTCCAGTCCGGGCTCGACATCAGCCCGGTGATCACCCACCGCTTCTCGTACCGCGACCACGAGGCCGCCTTTGGCGCGGCACGGAGCGGCGACTCCGGCAAGGTGATCATGGATTGGAAGGATTGACGGCATGAGCACCGACATTCACCCGGACCCGCTCGCCTTCCTCGGCGACGAGCTGCAGGACCTGCGCAGCCGACACCTCTACCGGCCATTGCGGATCATGTCGTCGGCCCAGGGTCCGATCGTCTCGGTCGACGACCGACGCCTGATCAGCCTGTCCTCGAACGACTATCTCGGGCTCACCCACCACCCGCGGCTGCGCAAAGCCGCGCTCGATGCGGTCCGCGACTTCGGTGCCGGGTCCGGCGCGGTCCGGACGATCGCCGGGACGATGACCCTCCACGAGGACCTCGAGCGCGACCTCGCCGCCTTCAAGGGCACCGCCGCGACCCTGACGTTCCAGTCCGGGTTCACCGCCAACACCGGCGTCATCCCGACGATCACGGGCGAGCAGGACTTGATCGTCAGCGACGAGCTCAACCACGCCTCGATCATCGACGGCATGCGCCTGTCCAAAGCGCCGCGGAAGATCTACCGGCACGGCGACACCGACCACCTCCGGTCGATCCTCGACGAGGCGATCGAGAAGGGTCGCGAGGGAACCGGACTGCCCTACCGGCTGATCCTCGTCGTGACCGACGGCGTCTTCAGCATGGACGGCGACATCGCGCCGCTGCCCGGCATCGTCGAGGCCGCCGAATCGGCCAACGCCGCGGTCTTCGTCGACGACGCCCACGCCTCGGGCGTCCTCGGCCGCGACGGACGCGGCTCGGTCGACCACTTCGGGCTGCACGGCCGCGTCGCGATCCAGGTCGGAACCCTGAGCAAGGCGGTCGGCGTTCTCGGCGGCTACGTGGCGGGGTCGCAGGACCTGCGCGACATCCTCGT
>DATNBW010000171.1:0-5786 GCA_035607275.1 Verrucomicrobiia bacterium
ACAGCCCCGCCGAGCGCCTCGAGCGGGGCGAGCCGGGCGTCCGGCTCTCACCGGCGGACTTCGAGGTCTTCCGGACCGAGCTGCTGACGCGCACCTCGACGGTCCTCCTCGTCGACATGAGCCGCTCGATGCTCCTGCGCGGCTGCTTCCTGGCCGCGAAGAAGGTCGCGGTCGCGCTCGATACCCTGATCCGGACCCAGTTCCCGCACGACGACCTGACCGTCATCGGGTTCGCCTACTACGCACGGGAGCTCCGGCCCGAAGCCCTCGCCGAGCTGACCTGGCATGGCTACGAGTACGGGACGAACCTCCAGCACGGGCTCATGCTGGCCCGCCGGATCCTCGCCCGGCAGCGCGGCGGCAGCCGCCTGATCGTCGTGATCACCGACGGCGAGCCGACCGCCCATTTCGAGAACGGCCAGGTCGAGTTCAGCTACCCGCCGACGCGGCGCACGATCCAGGAGACCCTCCGTGAGGTCCAGCGCTGCACCCGCGACGGGATCACGATCAACACGTTCATGCTCGAACGATCGCGAGCCCTCGCGGAGTTCGTGGCGCTGGTCACCCGGCTGAACCGGGGCCGGGCGTTCTACGCGACGCCCGAGCATCTCGGCGAATACGTTCTCGTCGATTTCGTCGCGGGCCGGACGCGCGGGGTGGGCTAGGCGGAATCGCGGCTCGCGCCGTGGTTTCCCGCACTATGCTCCGCTCGAGTGCGCGCCCTCCGTGGCCGCGCCGCATTGAGAGGGCGTCGATGACCATCTGGATCGCGATCTTCCTGTTCCTCCACGTGATGGGAGCGATCGTCGCCTTCGGGCCGACGTTCAGCTTTCCGATCATCGGAGCCATGTCCGGCAAGGAGCCGCAGCACGTCAACTTCGCGGCCCGGGTCATGGACGCGATCGCCGATCAGCGCGTCGAGCCGCTCGCGATCTTCCAGGGGATCACCGGTCTCGTGCTGATCTGGCTGACGGGGTTCAATCCCTTCACGCAGCTGTGGCTGGGCCTCGGAATCGTCCTGTACCTGATCGCCCTGGGGTATGCCCTGTTCGTGCAGCGTCCGACGAGCAAGAAGCTGGTGGAGTTGACTTCGACGCCGCCACCCCCGGGCGCATCCGGCCCGTCGCCGGAGCTGATGGCGACGGTCAAGAAAGGCCAGCGGGGCGGGATGTTCCTCGGACTGACGATCCTCGTGATCGTGATCCTGATGGTGACCAAGCCCACCCTCTGACCCGGAGGGCCCCGGCGGCAGGGCGGCTACCATGGCGCAAACCGACAGCACGCCCGCCGCAGGAGCCATCACCGATGCCGCACGTCGCCGAACGCGTCCCCGACCTGACCGTCCGACTCGGCGGCGCCGCGCACGTCGCCGGTGATCGCCTGGTCATCGACGACGAGGCGGCGTTCCGCGGCGACGTCATCCGCGACCTGGCGTGGACCGCGGCCTTCGCCACCGACGAGGCGACGATCGCCGCCGCCCAGTGGCTGATCCGCGAGGCGGCGCGTGAGCTCGGTGCCCTGAGCGCGAGCATCCACGAGCTGTACATGGCCCGCGCCCGCGGCGAGGTCCACGGCTTCACGGTCCCCGCGATCAACATCCGGGCCCAGACGTTCGACATGGCCCGGACCGTCTACGAGACGGCCGAAGCAGCCGATGTCGGCGCGGTCATCCTCGAGCTCGCCCGGAGCGAGCAGACCTACACGTTCCAGCGACCGAGCGACTATGCGACTGCCGTCCTGGCGGGTGCCGTCGCCGCCGGCTGGCACGGCCCCGTCTTCATCCAGGGCGACCACTACCAGTTCAACATGAAGAAATACACGGCCGATCCGGAGGCGATGACCGAGGAGATCCGGCGGGCGTGCCGCCTCGCGATCGACGCCGGTTACCGGAACATCGACATCGACAGCTCGACGCTCGTGGATCTCTCGTTCGCGACCCGCGACGAGCAGCAGCACGAGAACTACGTCCGGGCCGCCGAGCTGACCGCCCTGATCCGGTCGCTCGAGACCGACGGGGTGACGATCAGCGTCGGCGGTGAGATCGGCGAGGTCGGCAAGGAGAACTCGAACGAGGAGGAGCTCCTCGCCTATCTCGAGGGCTATCGCCGCGAGCTCGATGCGCGCGCTCCGGGGGCGGCCGGGATCAGCAAGGTCAGCGTCCAGACCGGGACGTCCCACGGCGGAGTCCCGCTGCCGGACGGCTCGGTCGCCGAGGTCAAGCTCGACTTCGAGGTCCTCCGCCGCCTGGGCGAGGTCGCTCGGTCGTACGGCCTGGCCGGGGCGGTCCAGCACGGCGCGTCGACCCTGCCCGACGAGCTGTTCCACCGCTTCCCGGCCATCGAGACCGCCGAGATCCACCTCGCGACCGGGTTCCAGAACGCCCTCTTCGAGCATCCGGCCTTCCCGGCCGAGCTCCACCGCGAGATCGAGTCGTTCTGCTTCTCGAACGCCCTCGACGAGCGCAAGCCGGACCAGACCGATCAGCAGTTCGTCTACACGACGCGCAAGAAGGCGATCGGGCCGTTCAAGCGCCAGCTCTGGGAGCTTTCGACGAAGGACGAGATCCTCGCCGCGCAGCGTCGCAAGATCGGCTTCCTGTTCACCGAGCTCGGCGTGAACGGGTCGCGGGCGATGGTCGATCGCTACGTCACGCCGGTCGGGCAGCGGACGCCGCCACCCGACGGGCTGCGCGAGGCCGCGGCAGGGGCCGCCGGCTGAGCGGCCCGACGCCGCCCGCCGGGATCCTGATCCGAACCGAGACCCCGGCCGACGCGGTCGCGATCGACGCGCTCCAGCTCGCCGCCTTCCACGACCCGCAGATCCCGCCGCTGATCGCGGCGATCCGCGCCTCGCCCGACTGGATCCCCGAGCTCGCGCTCGTGGCGGAGCGGGGCGGCAGAGTGGTCGGGCACATCATCGTCAGCGGGACGACGCTGGATGCCGACGATGGCCGGACGGTGCCGATCCTGATGCTCTCGCCGCTCGGCGTCCTGCCTGCCCTCCAGGGCCGCGGGATCGGGCTCGGACTGACCGGCGCGGTGCTCGCGATCGCCGATGCCCGCCCGGAGCCGCTGATGATCGTCCAGGGCCACCCGACGTACTACCCCCGCTTCGGGTTCGTCCGCGGCCGGTCGATCGGGATCCTGCCGCCCGAGCACCTCGGCGCCATCGACCAGGCGTGGATGGCCCGCCGCCGGCCGGGATCGCCGGCGGATGTCCGCGGTCGGGTCGTGTACCCGCAGGCCTTCATCGACCTCGATTGAGCCCGGGCGGCGAAGGCCCTCGGCGAGTCCCGTTCGGCGTGGCGCGCAACGGCGTTGACGGCGCCTCGGGCGGGTGCCATCCTCGGCCGCAATCGCGGCGCCCTTGAGGGAGGAAGCGCCCGCGCATCCCCGGCGTCCTCGCGTCCACCTCGGGATTCAGTTCGCACCAACCGGTGCGGAGCAGGAGGAGGAGATCGTGGCGGGATCGGTCCAGGATCAGGCAGCGCGCGACGATGCGCACCTTCAGTCGCTCGGGATCAAGCCGGAGCTCAGGCGGAGCCTCGGCTTCCTGTCGAACTTCGCCGTGGCGTTCAGCTACATCTCGGTCTCGACCGGCACCTACACGCTGATCGCCCTCGGTCTCGGCGTCGGCGGGCCGGCGTTCTTCTGGTCATGGCCGTTGATCATCCTCGGCCAGACGTTCGTCGCCCTGAACTTCGCCGAGCTGGCGAGCCACTTCCCGGTCGCCGGATCGATCTACCAGTGGTCGAAGCGTCTGTCCAGCCGGACGCTGGGCTGGTTCACCGGCTGGTTCTACTTCTGGGCCGGGGTCGTCACCGTGACCGCCGTCGCCGGCACCGTGCCGTTGGTCATGTCGAGCATCTTCGGCTTCGACCTCGCCGCCAAGAGCCCGATCGGGATCGTCAACAACCTCGTGTTCTGGGCGATCGTGACCCTCGTCGTCACGACCGTGATCAACGCCTTCGGCGTTCGGCTCCTGGCGGTCATCAACAACATCGGCGTGGCGGCCGAGATCCTCGGGATGCTCGTCTTCGCCCTGATCCTGCTGATCTTCGCGAACCACCAGTCGCCGGCCGTCCTGTTCGAAACCGCCCACGTCGAAACGCCCGAGACCGGCGGGTACCTGCCGGTCTTTGCCGTCGCGATGTTCATGAGCCTGTTCGTCGTGTACGGCTTCGATACGGCCGGCACGTTCGGCGAGGAGACGCTGGATGCCGGACGCCAGGCGCCCCGCGGGATCCTGTCGGCGATCTGGCTGTCGGGGATCGTCGGGGCGGTCTTCCTCCTCGCGATCATCCTGGCCACGCCCGACATGGCGGCCGCCCTCAAGGATCCGTCGCCGATCTCGACGGCGATCAAGTCCGGTCTCGGCGACACATTCGGGAACGTCTACCTGTTCGTCATCCTCGCGGCGGTCGCCGTGTGCACCCTCGCGATCCAGGGGGCCACGACGCGCCTGATGTTCTCGATGGGTCGCGACCGACGGATGCCCCTGGGTTCGCTGTGGGGCTCGGTCAATCACACGTTCAAGACGCCGGCCAATGCCGCCGTCGCCGTCGGCGTGCTGGCTGCCATCCCCTTCTTCGTGACCGACAACCCGGGCCTGCTCGCAACCGGTGCGACCGGCCTGATCTACCTCAGCTACCTGCTGTGCAACATCGGCGTGCTGATCGCTCGACTGCGCGGCTGGCCGCGCCAGCCTGCCTGGTTCAAGCTCGGTGGTTGGGGCCTGGTCGTCAACATCCTGGCGCTCGTCTGGGGCGGCCTGATGACGATCAACTTCGCGCTGTGGCAGGACCCGGGCCTGTTCGGAAACTTCGGTTCCGCGCTGCGCGCGAACACCAACCCGTCGCTCACCGGCGTCAAGTCCGGCGGCAACCCGATCAGCTGGTTGCCCGACATCCCGTTCTACGAGGCGACGGTCATCCTCATCCTGGTGACCGGACTGATCTACTACCTGGTGACCCAGGTTCGGCGCCAGGACGTGATCGAAGCCGACCAGGCGACCGGCGAGGCGATCATCGGCTGACGCCCGGCGCAATCCAGCCACCGAAACGGGCGGCGCGCCGGATCCCGGCGCGCCGCCTCGTCACGTCGGGGAGGGCACGGACCGATGACGATCCAGGAACCGCCGCTCCACGGCGAGCTCCGCGACCAGCTCGTCGGGGCGATGCAGCGCGTGCCGGAGCTGGCCGGCGTCGAGCTGACCCTGACCGCGCTGAGCGGCGGGATCACGAACCGCAACTTCCTGGTCACGCTCGCGGGTCGCCCGGATCGCTACGTGATCCGGCTCGCCGGCAACGACACCCACTTGCTCGGGATCAGCCGCGAGGTCGAGCACGCGGCGACGGTGGCGGCGGCGGGAGTCGGGGTCGGCCCGGAGGTGACGGCGTTCATCCGGCCCGAGGGCTATCTCATCACCCGCTTCATCGAGGGCTCGCCCGTGTCCGACGAGGCCGTCCACCAGGCCGCGACCCAGCGCCGGGTGGGCGAGTCCCTGCGCCGGATCCACGACGGCCCGCCGATCCCGGGCCTGTTCATCCCGTTCCGGATCGTCGAGGCGTATCGTGCCCTCGCCGCTGCGCGCGGCGTGCCGATTCCGCCCGAGTACGAGTTCGCCCAGTCGTTCGCGCGGCGGATCGAGCTCGCGTTCCTGTCGAACCCGGTCGGGATGCGGCCCTGCCACAACGACCTGCTCAATGCGAACTTCATCGACGACGGGACGAGGATCCGGATCGTCGACTGGGAGTACGCGGGCATGGGCGACCCGTTCTTCGACCT
>DATNBW010000185.1:0-8165 GCA_035607275.1 Verrucomicrobiia bacterium
GACGATCTCGGAAACGACGACCGCCTCTACGACCGCCTCGCGCCCGACGACCCCGAGCGCTGCCGCGTCGATCTCCGCGATCGTGCCCGTCTACCGCTCGGCGGCGATCCTGCCGGAGCTCGCGGAGCGGCTCGGCGCGGCGCTCGCGGACCTGACCGACACCTGGGAGATCATCCTGGTCGAGGACTTCGGCGGCGACGACTCATGGACGGTGATCGAACGCCTGGCCGCCGCCGATCCCCGGATCCGGGGCATCCGGATGAGCCGCAACTACGGCCAGCACAACGCCCTCCTGTGCGGGATCCGGGCGGCTCGCAACGAGATCATCGTGACCCTCGACGACGACCTCCAGAACCCGCCCGAGGAGATCGCCAAGCTCGTCGCGAAGCTTGGCGACGACGTCGACGTCGTGTACGGCACGCCCGAGCAGGAGCAGCACGGGTTCCTGCGCAATCAGAGCTCGCGGATCACGAAGCTCGCGCTGCAGAGCGCGATGAGCGCCGAGACGGCCCGCAACGTCAGCGCCTTCCGCGCCTTCCGGACGCGGCTCCGGGACGCGTTCGCGAGCTATCGCGGGCCGTACGTCTCGATCGACGTCCTGCTGACCTGGGGCACGACGCGGTTCAGCCACGTCCGGGTTCGCCATGAGCCGCGCCTGGTCGGCCAGTCGAACTACACGCTCCGCAAGCTGATCACGCACGCACTGAACATGATGACCGGCTTCTCGACCCTGCCCCTCCAGATCGCCAGCCTGATCGGGTTCCTGTTCACCTTGTTCGGGTTCGCGATTCTGCTGATCGTCGTCGTCAGCTACGTGGCCAACGGCGGGGCGACCGTGCCGGGCTTCGCCTTCCTCGCCTCGATCATCGCGATCTTCAGCGGCGCCCAGCTGTTCGCCCTCGGGATCATCGGCGAGTACCTCGCCCGGATGCATTTCCGGACGATGGATCGACCGACCTACCTCGTCCGGGAGGTCACGGACGACGAATGACGGCCGCGGACGATCGATGACGGACACGATCGAGGCGGTCACGCTCGAGCGCGACGGCGGCGCCATCGAGTGCTTCGTCGTGCCCTGGGACACGGCGATCTTCGGGTTCCCGGTCGCCGAGATCACGGGCATCGAGCTCGGCGCGGGCGACCGCGCGAACGGGCTGCTCGCCGATCTGGATGCGTGGTGTGCGGACCACCGCATCCGCCTCGTGTCGTGTCGGCTCGACCACACGAAGCTGCGCGAGTCGATGGCCCTCGAGGCCCTCGGCTTCCGGTTCGTCGAGATGGTCCACCAGCCGCAGCTCGATGACCTTTCCGGAGTCGACGCGCCGGCCCGGGCCATCACCGTCGACGTGGCCGGCCGTGACGACCTCGGCGCGATCGAGGCGATCGCGTCGGACGCCTTCACGACGAGCCGATTCCTGCTCGATCCGCGCCTCGATCCGGATCTCGGCCGGCGGCGCTACGCGTCCTGGGTCCGGTCGAGCGTCGACGACCCGCGCCAGATCCTGCTCCAGGCCCGGATCGGCGAGGAGCTGGTCGGGTTCTTCATCGTGGAGGAGCGGCCCGACCGGAGCGTCTACTGGCACCTCACGGCGGTTGCCCCGGGCTGGCAGGGTCGGGGGATCGGGCGGAGCCTGTGGCAGACGATGCTGCTCCGCCATCGGGCGGCGGGCGCCACCTCGGTCCGGACGACGATCTCGGCCCACAACGAACCGGTGATCAACCTGTACGCGCGGCTCGGGTTCACCTTCGGGTCGCCGCGAATGACGTTCCACTGGCTGCGCGAGACCGTCGGTTGACGCGGTCCGGCACCGGCGCGAGACGGCTGGCCACGTGAGAGTCTGCCCCGCCTGCGGCTCGACCCGCTGCGACGACGCGTGGACGTGCGCCGATTGCGGCCACCGGCCGGCGATCGTCGATGGCTACCCGGCCTTCGCCCCGGATCTTGCCGCGGAGAACACCGGGTTCCGGAGCGAGTTCTTCGCCGAGCTCGCGGCGCTCGAGGCCGAGAGCTGGTGGTTCCGCGCCCGCAACGAGCTCATCGCGTGGGCGGCGACGACGTACGCCCCGGACTGCGAGCGGTTCCTGGAGATCGGCTGCGGAACCGGGTTCGTGCTGGGCCGGATCCACGAGGCCCTGTCCGGCGCCGAGCTCTGGGGCAGCGAGATCTTCAGCGCCGGCCTCGCGATCGCGGCCGCTCGCGTGCCGTCGGCGCGGTTCCTCCAGATGGACGCCCGGGCGATCCCGTTCCGGGACCACTTCGACGTCATCGGCGCGTTCGATGTCCTCGAGCACATCGAGGAGGATGAGGCCGTCCTGGCTGCGGTTCACGATGCCCTGCGCCCGGCCGGCGTCCTGATGTTGACCGTCCCCCAGCACCCGGCGCTGTGGAGCCCGCAGGACGTCCACGCCGGCCATGTCCGGCGCTACACCGCGTCCGGGCTCCGGCGGAGGGTGGAGGCGGCCGGCTTCGAGATCGTCCGAAGCGCATCGTTCGTCTCGATGCTCCTGCCGATGATGTTCGCCTCGCGGCTCCGGATGCGGCGGGCGACGAACGATCCGGACTTCGACGCGATCGAGACCCTGCGCCAGCCTCGATTGGTCAACCGCGCCCTGGCAGCGGTGATGCGGGTCGAGGTCGGCCTGGTCCGGCGCGGGGTCTCGTTCCCGGCCGGCGGCTCGCTCCTCGTCGTCGCCCGCAAGCTGAACCCCTCCGAGGCTGGCTCATGATCCCGTTCAACAAGCCGTTCCTGACCGGGCGCGAGCTCGGCTACATCGCCGAGGCCCACGCGAACGGCCATCTCGCGGGCAACGGCGCGTTCTCGAAGCGCTGCTGCGGCTGGCTCGAGGAGCGGCTCGGCAGCCGCAAGGCACTCCTCACCCACTCGTGCACCGCCGCGCTCGAGATGGCCGCGATCCTGAGCGGCGTCGGCCCGGGCGACGAAGTGATCATGCCGTCCTTCACCTTCGTCTCGACGGCCAACGCGTTCGTGCTCCGTGGCGCGAGGCCCGTCTTCGTCGACATCCGGCCGGACACCCTGAACCTCGACGAGGACCTGATCGAGGCCGCCATCACGGAGCGGACCAGGGCGATCGTGCCCGTCCACTACGCGGGTGTCGGGTGCGACATGGACGCGATCATGCGGATCGCGGCCAGCCACGACCTGCTCGTGATCGAGGACGCGGCGCAGGGCCTGCTGTCCGACTACCGGGAACAGCCGCTCGGCGCGATCGGGCACATGGCCGCGCTCTCGTTCCACGAGACGAAGAACATCATCTCCGGCGAGGGCGGCGCGCTCCTGATCAACGACGAGCGATTCGCGGATCGGGCCGAGATCATCTGGGAGAAGGGGACGAACCGGGCCCAGTTCTTCCGGGGCCAGGTCGACAAGTACACCTGGGTCGATCTCGGGTCGTCGTACCTGCCCGGCGAGATCACGGCCGCGTTCCTGTGGGCCCAGATGGAGGAGGCCGACGCGATCACGGCCCGGCGTCTCGCCATCTGGTCGCGCTACCACGAGGCGTTCGGGCCGCTCGAGGAAGCCGGCCTCGTGCGACGCCCGGTCGTCCCGCCCGACTGCCGCCAGAACGGCCACCTCTACTACCTGCTCCTGCCGGACCTCGCCGCCCGGACGGCGTTCATCGACCGGCTCCGGGAGCGCGGCATCAGCCCGGTCTTCCACTACGTGCCCCTCCACACGTCGCCGTTCGGGCGGACGGCGGGCCGGGCCGCCGGGGAGCTACCCGAGACCGTGGCGGCGAGCGAACGTCTCGTCCGGCTGCCGCTCTGGCTCGGCCTCGAGGAGCACCTCGACCGGGTCATCGACGAGGTGATCGCCGCCGTGGGTTGAGGGTGCCGACCGTCGCCCCGTCGTCGAACGCCGCGGAACGGGAGCGTCAGCAGACGTACGTCGCCAACGGATGGCTCGCCTCGCAGAAGCGGACGTGAAGGTGGTCGTCGTGGCCGGTGTGCCACGTCGTCAGTCCCTCGGCGATCAGGATCGGATCGTTGAAATAGATGAGCTTCACGTGGCCCGCGGCGGAGGCCCGGAACTTCAGGATCATCGCCCGGGTGGCAGTCCGGTCGTACGCGCTCGAGCGCCACGTCGTCCCGGCGATCGAGCACTGGTCGTTCGCCCGGCGGAGGGGCCGGACGTCGACGTCCAGGCCGACCTGGTGGGTCACGTGGCCGGGGATCGGCCCGCCGAGCTCGAACGACACATCGCCGACCGCGACCCGCCCGTAGCCGAGCGCGACGATCGAGCGTCCGACGGCCTGGAGGGTGCCGATCGCCTCGGCGGTGCCCCAATTGGCCGCCCCGTTGCCGACCGAGTAGTCGCACAGGCTCGTCGAGCCGAAGTGCGGGAGCTGGTAGTGCCAGACCAGGGTTCGCCAGGTCGTGGTGTCGACGACGCCTGTCTGCGCGAGACCCGTGTGCCGCTGGAAGGCGATCACGGACGCCTCGGTCCCGGCTCCGAACGAGCCGCTGACCGCGATCGGCGCCCGGACCTTCGCCACGAGCTCGACCTGGAGGGCGCGAACCGCGTCGCCGCTCGCACCGCGACCGAGGCGCTGGATCAGCCCGCCCCACGTCGCCCAGGCGACGATTCCGTTCGGGGGAAGGCCGCGCGCCACCTGGAAGGCTCGGACCGCTGTGTCCGTCGTCGATCGGAAGAGGCCGTCGACCGGTGGCAGAGCCGCGGACGACCCGGCCAGGCGGGCCCGGAGCAGGTACTGGATCGCGAGGACGTCGGTGCCGCGGTCGCCCGAGCTCTGGGTGGGCCAGGCGATGGCGGCCCGCGCGTCAACCGGTCCCGCCGAGGCAGCCAGCGCCGCCAGGACGAGGACCGTCACGAAGGTCGTCCGGGCGGTTGTCGTCCGAGCCGTCCGTCCGATCATCCGGGCCCCGCCATGCTCATCTCCGCCAGCGTCGGCGGGTCGGCCCCGGCGCGGCCCGTCGTTCTCGCTCCGACCTCGATCGCGAAGCGCGTCGCGTCGGCCAGCGCGGCGAGGTCGCCGAGCTCGGCCCGGCCCCGACCCGCGCCCGACCAGGCCGCCAGAAACCCGGCACCGAACGCGTCGCCGGCGCCGATCGTGTCGACGACCCGGACCGCGGGGACCGGCAGCGTGATGACGTCCCGTGCGGCGACGATCCGGACCGGATCCGGGCCGGCGGTCAGCAGGACGACCGCGGGACCCCGATCGAGGAACCGCCGCGCGGCCGCCGCCGGCTCCCGATCCGGTTCGAGCCACGCGAGGTCATCCGCGCTGAGCTTGAGGACGTCGACGCGGGCGAGGACCCGGTCGAGTCGAGCCCGGTAGGCGGCCGGGTCGCGGATCGCCGACGGCCGGCAGTTCGGGTCGGCCATGACGAGGACGGTCGATGGAACGGCGGTCGTGATCGCCTCGATCGTCGCCGCCATCGGTTCGAGGACGAGGCCGAGCGATCCGACGTGAAGGGCGGTCGTCGCGGCGGGCAGGCCGCCAGGGAGGTCGGCGACGGCGAGGCCCGCGGCCGCCGTGCCCGCGGTGTAGAACCGGTACGTGGCGGCGCCGTCCGCGTCGATGTCGGCGATCGCCAGCAGGGTCGGATCGTCGCTCGGGACGAGAC
This sequence comes from Verrucomicrobiia bacterium, assembly GCA_035607275.1. Classification (GTDB taxonomy): domain Bacteria; phylum Chloroflexota; class Limnocylindria; order Limnocylindrales; family CSP1-4; genus CF-46. The sequence continues at coordinate 5,609 of DATNBW010000185.1, forward strand.
ACCCGAGATCGACGCCGTCGGCCGCGAGGCGGGCCGTGAGGATCTGCCCGAACCGATCTCTCGAGACCCGCCCGAGGAACGACACCTGTCCGCCGAGCCGGGCGAGCGCCCGAGCGACGTTGCACGGACCGCCGCCCGGGGTGGCGCTCACGCTCCCGTCGAGGCGGACGACGAGATCGACCAGGCTCTCCCCGGCGACGACGATCACGCCGGCGTCAATGGGCCGCAGCGGGCGTTGTCATCGGGGGCGGCGCCGGCGACCCGGACGACGCGGCGTCGAGGGCACCGGTCATGATCGCGACCGCCTCCGACGGCGTGTGGGTCTTCGGAGAGATCACGGCGACGCGCCGGCCGAGCCGCTGGATGTGGATCCGGTCGGCGACGTCGAAGACATTCGGCATGTTGTGGCTGATGAGGATCACGGGCAGTCCCCGGTCGCGCAGGTCGCGGATCAACGTGAGGACCTGGCCGGTCTCCCGGACGCCGAGGGCCGCGGTCGGCTCGTCGAGGATGATCACCTTGCTCCCGAATGCGGCCGCCCGGGCGACGGCGACGGCCTGGCGCTGACCGCCCGACAGGGTCTCGACGGCCTGGGTGATGGACTGGAGCGTGCCGATCCCGAGATCCAGGAGGTGCTGCCGGGCCTTCGTCCGCATCGCGCCGTGGTCGAGCATCCGGAAGATGCTGCCGAGCGGACCCGAGCGACGGATCTCGCGGCCGAGGTAGATGTTGCTCGCGATGTCGAGCGCGGGGACCACGGCGAGCGACTGGTAGACGGTCTCGATCCCGGCCGCCCGCGCGTCCTGTGGCCGGCGAAAGACGACCGGCTCGCCCTCGACGAGGATGTCGCCCGCATCGGGGACCATCGCCCCCGACAGGCACTTCACAAGCGTCGATTTGCCGGCGCCGTTGTCGCCGATGACCGCGAGGACCTCGCCCGGGTACAGCTCGAAGTCCGCCCCGTCGAGCCCAACGACGCGACCGAACGTCTTGACGAGGCCGGACGCGGCGATGATCGGCCGGCGGCTGTCCTGGGCGGTCATGCCCGCACCCTCCTGATCCACTGGTCGATCGCGACGGCGACGATGACGAGGACGCCGACGACGAGCGTCTGGTAAAGCACGTCCACCCCGGCGAGCGCGAGGCCGTTGCGGAACACGCCGACGATCAGCGCGCCGAGGAGGCTGCCGAGGATCAGGCCGCGCCCGCCGAACAGGCTCGTGCCGCCGATCACGACAGCGGTGATGCTGTCGAGGTTGGCATCCGCCGCTGCGTTCGGGCTGGCCGCGCCGATCCGACCGATCAGGATCCAGGCGGTCAGGGCGAAGATGAACCCCGCGACGAGATAGGCTGAGAGCAGGATCCGGGTGACGGCGATGCCGGCCAGCCGGGCAGCCTCCGGGTCGTCGCCGACCGCGTAGAGGTGCCGTCCCCAGGCCGTGTTCCGCAGGACCCAGGTCGCGACCGCGTACATCACGAGCATCAGGAGGACGCCGGTCGTCAGCTTGAACGGCCCGATCGCGACGTCTCGCCCGGTCCAGAGGAGGATGTCCGGAATGTTCTTCTGGATCGACTGGCCGCCGGAGTACAGAAGGGTGAGGGCGGTGAAGATGTTCAGCGTCCCGAGCGTGACGATGAACGGCGGCAGGCGCAGCCGGGTCACGAGCAGTCCGTTGATCCCGCCGGCGAGCGTCCCGACGACAAGCCCGACGACCAGGGCAATCGGGCCCGGCAGGCCGTAGGTGCTGGCGCTGGCGGCCATCACGATCGCCGAGAAGATCATGATCGCGCCGACCGACAGGTCGATGCCGGCCGTCAGGATGATCAGGGTCTGGCCGACCGCCAGACCGCCCACGACGGCAACCTGCTGGACCACGAGCGAGAGGTTCGCTGGCAGGAAGAACCGGTTGTTGAACGCGCCAAGGACGAGGGCGGCGAGAACGAGGACGACCGCCGGGCTGATCGCCGGATAGCGATGGAGGACGTGATGGATCCGTTGGAGCGGGGTCGTCTCGTGAAGGAACCGTTCCGCCGGATCGATCACGGCCTGCGCCTCGGTCATGGCTGTCGCCTCGTGTCGTGGATCACCGCTGCCAGTGGGTCAGTCTAGACGCGGTCGTGGGCCGGGAGCGAGCTTCGAACCCGCTCCGAACCGAGCCGGACCCGGGGCGGAACCGAGCCCGCGATCCAGTCCGGACAAGGAGCGGGCGGCCGCCCCGTGGAGCGACCGCCCGGCCGAGGGAGGAGGAGGGTTTCCTAGCCCCAGCAGATCTTCGCGGCGTCGGCCGAGGAGATGCTGTCGACGCCGGTCGCGGCCTTGTCGGTCACGAGGGCGACGCCGGTGTTATAGAAGTCGAGACCCTGCGTGACGGTCGGCTTGGTGCCCTTCGTCGCGAGGTCGTAGATCGCCTGGACGCCCAGGGAGGCCATCTTCAGCGGGTACTGCTGCGAGGTGGCGCCGATGACGCCGGTCTTGACGAGGTCCACGCCGGCGCACCCGCCGTCGACCGAGACGATCAGCACGCCCGCAGCCTTGCCGGCGGCGGTCAGGGCCTTG
>DATNBW010000209.1:0-2549 GCA_035607275.1 Verrucomicrobiia bacterium
CCCGCCGAGGATGAAGAACCGCGACCCGACGAGCAGCAGGAAGCTTCGCTCGCGGAGGATGTCGGTCCCCCAGGTGCGAGCCGCGATCGCGCCCCACCCCCGGCCGCCCCGGGTATTGGCCGGCCGACCCTCGTCGAGCCGGAAGAACATGGACACCATCGTCGCGAAATGGAGCACCCCGAGCGCGATCGTCGGAAGGAGGAAGTTGCCGATCGCGAGCCCGAGCGTCGCAAAGGCCGTCCCGATGACGGCGCCCAGGACCGTGAACATTCCGACCATCGCGCTCGCCAGCCCGACCTGGGCCGCCGGCACGAGGTCCGGGACATAGCCCTGGAACGGCCCCTGGGCAAAGTTCGAGCTGAACTGGAGGAGGGTCACGAACGCGGCGAGGCTGAGGACCGTGTTCGACGTCGCGACGCCGACGAGGAAGACGAAGTCGAGCGTCGTCCCGATCAGGATGTACGGCTTGCGCCGGCCGAACCGGCTGACCGTGTAGTCGCTGATCGAGCCGACCGTCGGCTGGACGACGATCGCGACGACGATTCCGATGACCTGGACGATGCCGAGCGTCGTGTACTGGACGTCCGGATCCGGAACGATCGTCTTGATCCGTTCCTGGAGAATGATCCCGATCCCGTTGATGACGGCCACCAGCCCGAGCCAGTAGATCGAGAGCCGGACGAGATGGCTGATCGGCAGCAGCGCGGTCGGCCGATCTGGGCTGCGTTCCACGGATCTGACCTCGTGACCAGCCTGGCCGGCCGGACCTGCGGCGACGTCGCCGGCGTGGTACCGAAGGTGGGATTCGAACCCACACGAGGTTGCCCTCAGCGGTGTTTGAGACCGCCGCGTCTGCCATTCCGCCACTTCGGCACTAGCCAGATCGTAGCGGACGGTGCCGCCGGTCAACGACGCATCGGATCTCCCGGAACCGTCCCACGGGCACCGGCGTCTGGCGGCAGGACCGATGCTAGACTCGCCCCGCCTCAGAATCGCCGTCCGGAGGGACCCCCTGATCGTGGAGGACCTTCGCTCGACGACGGTCCCCGACGACCCCGTCCAGCGCCGTGACCTCATCCTTCTCGAGACCGCCCGCGATGGCGATCTCGATGCCTTCAACGACCTCGTCGTCTGCTACCAGGATCAGCTCTTCGCCCTGATCGTGCGGATGGTGCCGGATCGCGACCAGGCGTCGGACTGCGTCCAGGAGGCCTTCTTCTCGGCCTTCCGGAACCTCGCGAAGTTCCGCGGTGGCAGCGTGAAGTCGTGGCTCCACCGGATCGCGATCAATGCCGCGATGGACACTCAGCGCGCCCGCAAGCGCCGTCCCGTCCAGCCCTATCCGGAGCTCGACGACGAGAGCTGGCAGCCGCCGGCGGGCAAGGAGGCCGACCCGGTCACGACGGCCCTCACGACCGAGCGCCACCGGGCGATCAACGAGGCCCTGGCCACGATCACCGACGACCAGCGAGCGGCGATCATCCTGTTCGACGTCGAGGGCTACGACTATGCCGAGATTGCCGACATGACCGGCGTGTCGCTCGGTACCGTGAAGTCGCGGATCCATCGCGGACGGCTGGCCCTGCGCGACCGGCTCGCGAACCGAATGGAGCTCTTTCGTGGCTGACCGGCGCACGACCGATCGGGGGTTCGGGAACCGCATGCGAGTGGAGGTCGTCTGACGGGCATGCCACACGTCTCCGACGTCCACGCGACGTCCCACGATCGCCACGACCCGATGCTCGTGGCCGCGCTCGCTGCCGGCGATCTCGCCGCCACCGACCGCGACCAGGCCATCGCCCTCACCCGCTCCTGTGCCGAATGCGCCACGCTCCACGACGACCTCCTCGCCCTGGCCCGCGCGACCGCGTCCGCGCCACCGCCGATCACGACCCGGCCGCGCGACTTCACGCTGACCCCGGCCGATGCCGCCCGGCTCCGGCCGAGCGGCTGGCGGCGGCTCGTCGGCGCGCTGTCCGCGCCGCGCTCGGTGGTCTCCCGTCCTCTCGGTATCGGGCTGGCGACGCTCGGCCTCGTCGGCCTCCTGGTCGGGAACGTGTCGCTGACGAGCAGCAGCGCCGGCGCCGCGCCGACGAAGGAGGTCATGACCGGGGGCGCAGCGGGGCAACCAGCCGCGCCGCCGGCGAACGCGTCATCGGGCGACACCAGTGGGCGCATGCTCTCGGGCTCGACGCCCGATCAGGTGCCGGCGGCGTCGGACGCCTACGCCGCGGCTGCGGCGGCGAGCCGGGCCCCCGTCTACGGCAACTTCGATCACCAGGGGACGTCGATCCCCTCGGGCCTGCCGGAGGACCTCCGCGCCGCACCCTTTGCGCCGTACGCGAACACGCCCGGCCCGACCGCGCAGGCCGCCGCCGACCTCGCGTCGCGCGACGCCGGGGGCGAACCGCTCCGGCCGCTGAACATGCTCTTCGGGTCGGCGATCGTCATCGGCCTCGGGCTGCTCGTCGCCTCGTGGCTGCGGAGCCGGCGCACCGCCTGACCGGCGTCTGACGATCGCCCGATCGCCGCCGAAGCTCACCGCCCGG
>DATNBW010000224.1:0-9137 GCA_035607275.1 Verrucomicrobiia bacterium
TCCTCGAGTCGATGGACTCGGGCAAGCCGATCAAGGAGTCGCGCGACGTCGACGTGCCGCTCGCCGCGGCTCACTTCTGGTACTACGCCGGCTGGGCGGACAAGCTCGAGTACGCCTTTCCCGGCCGGGTGGCGAAGCCGCTCGGCGTCGCCGCCCAGGTGATCCCGTGGAACTTCCCGCTCCTGATGCTGGCGTGGAAGATCGCCCCTGCCCTCGCCGCCGGCAACACGGTGGTGCTGAAGCCGGCCTCCACGACCCCCCTATCGGCGCTCCTGTTCGCCGATGTCTGCCGCCAGGCCGACCTGCCGCCGGGCGTCGTCAACATCGTCCCGGGGCCGGGAGCGATCGGGATGTCGCTCGTGACGCACAAGGACGTCGACAAGGTGGCATTCACCGGCTCCACCGAGATCGGCCGCCAGATCTTCAAGGGCGTCGCCGGCACCGACAAGGGCCTGACCCTCGAGCTCGGCGGGAAGGCCGCGAACATCGTCTTTGACGACGCGCCGCTCGACCAGGCCGTCGAGGGCATCGTCAACGGGATCTACTTCAACCAGGGCGAGGTCTGCTGCGCGGGGTCACGGTTGCTGGCCCAGGAATCGATCGTGGAGCCGCTGATCGAGAAGCTCAAGGACCGCCTCGCGACGCTCCGGGTCGGCGACCCGCTCGACAAGAACACCGACGTCGGCGCGATCAACTCGAAGAGCCAGCTGGAGAAGATCACCGAGCTCGTGGCGGCGGGCCGGGCCGAGGGCGCCGAGATGTACCAGCCCGCGTGCGACCTGCCGGAACGCGGCTACTTCTTCCGGCCGACGCTGTTCACGAACGTGGCCCAGAGCCACCGGATCGCGCGCGAGGAGATCTTCGGGCCGGTGCTGTCCGTGCTGACGTTCCGGACGCCGGAGGAGGCGGTCGAGAAGGCGAACAACACGCCGTACGGCCTGTCGGCCGGCATCTGGACGGACAAGGGGTCGCGGATCCTGCACATGGTCAAGCGGATGAAGGCAGGCGTCGTCTGGGCCAACACGTTCAACCGGTTCGACCCGACCTCACCGTTCGGCGGCTACAAGGAGTCCGGGTTCGGCCGCGAGGGCGGGATGCACGGCCTGCACGCCTACGTCCGGCTCGAGGACCGCTGAGGTGGCGATCTCGGCCCTCCCGCCCCGTCCAGCCCCACATACCAACCCCGGTCGTAGGCGGGGCGAGTCGGGGCCAGAATCTGTGCCGAATACAAATCAGGCTGCGCATTCGGAGCCAGATGCAGCCGGACGAGCCCGATTCGGCCGCCGGGCCGCTCCGCTCACCACCCGGGTTGGTATCTGCTCGAAACCGGCACCCACCGGGGCGGCGCGCTGATGGCACCCGACCGGATCGACGTCCGCAAGACGTACAAGCTCTACATCGGGGGCGCGTTCCCGCGCTCCGAGAGCGGCCGCTCATACGTGGTCAACGCGGCCAGCGGCGACCCGATCGCCAACGCCGTCCGCGCCTCCCGCAAGGACCTGCGCGAGGCTGTCCGGGCCGCGCGCAAGGCATTCCAGCCGTGGGCCGACAAGACCGCGATGAACCGCGGCCAGGTCCTCTACCGCGTCGCCGAGCTCATGGAGGGTCGGCGCGATCAGTTTGTCGCCGAGGTCGCGACTGCCGAAGGGCTGCGTGAGGCGAAGGCGCGCGAGATCGTCGATCGGGCGATCGATCGCTGGGTCTGGTATGCCGGCTGGGCCGACAAGATCGCCCAGGTGCTCGGCTCGTCGAACCCGGTCGCCGCGCCCTACTTCAACTTCACGATCCCCGAGCCGACCGGCGTCATCGGGATCGTCGCACCGGAGACATCCTCGCTGCTCGGGCTCGTGTCGCGCGTCGCGCCGGCCCTCGTCGCCGGCAACGCCGTCGTCGTCCTGAGCTCCGAGACACGGCCGCTGCCGGCGATCACCCTGACCGAGGTCCTCGCCACCTCGGACGTGCCGGGCGGCGTCGTCAACGTCCTGACCGGCCTGAAGAAGGAGCTGATCCCCGTCCTGGCGGGCCACGTCGACGTCGACTCGATCGACGTCTGGGGCGTCCCCGCCGATCTCCGGACCGAGACCGAGCTGATCGCGGCCGACAACATCAAGCGGATCGCCCGACGCCCGGCCGGCGTCACCGACGCGAAGTTCGACTGGCTCGACGACCGCGCCGCCGAGCGCCCCGAGTGGATCGCGGCCTACCTCGAAATGAAGACCGTCTGGCACCCGATCGGGGTCTGAAGCTCGGAACCGCCCACCACTGCGGCCGCGGATCGCGAGATGCCCGCCGGGTGAGCACGACAACAATCGAAGCCGCGGCGCCCGCCGCGAACGGTCGAATTCCCCTCGGTGTTAGCCCTCGGCGGCAAACTCTGACCGCTGCGCGCCCAGAATCGCGACCGACTCACCGTCTCAGCCGCCGTAACGCCCGCCGGGCGCGCATTTCGCAATCGCCTGGCCGTTCGTCCTGAACGTTCAGTATTGACTGAAACTTCCGAACGTTCTACGATCTCCGCCATGACGCCGGGCGAGAGCCAGTTCGTGGAAGAGATGGGCCAGTTCCTCGGCTCGATCGGGATGACCCCGATGGCCGGACGGATGTGGGGCTACCTCCTCATCTGCGACCCGCCCGATCAGACGGCCGCCCAGATCGCGGAGGCGCTCCACGCCAGCCGCGGTGCGATCAGCGGCACCGCCCGGCTGCTCGCCGGCCCCGGCCTGATCCGGCGGTCGACCCGCCCGGGAGACCGGCGCGAGTACTTCAGCGCCCCGGCCGAGGCGCTCGACTCGATGCTCGCGAGCGCCGGCGCCATCTACCGGCAGATGCGCGAGATCGCCGAGCGCGGGCTCGCCGCGACGGCCGCCCGCCCGCCCGAGGCTCGGGCGCGACTCCAGGAGTTCCACGACGTGATGACGTTCGTCGAGCAGGAGGTCCCGCGACTCGTCGGGGGGTTCCTGCGCGACCGCGCCGCGGACCAGCAGCGCAGGAAGGAACCAGCGTGACCGCGATCATCCAGATCGAGAAGCTCACCAAGTCGTACGGCGTCCATCGCGGCGTCGCCGACATCGACCTCGAGGTCGCCGAAGGCGAGGCGTTCGGCTTCCTCGGGCCCAACGGCGCCGGCAAGACGACGACGATCCGGACCCTGCTCGATCACATCCGCCCGACGAGCGGCCGGGCGCTCGTCTTCGGCATCGAGACGACGGCCGATCCGGTCGCCATCCACCGTCGGGTCGGCTACCTGCCGGGCGAGTTCACGCTGTACGACAAGCTGACCGGCGGCCAGACGATCGAGTACTTCGCCAATCTCCGCGGCGGCGTGGACGCGGCCTACCAGGCGACGCTCGTCGAGCGCCTCGACATCGACACGAGCCGCAAGTTCAAGGAGTACTCGAAGGGCAACAAGCAGAAGATCGGGCTGATCGTCGCCCTCCAGCACCGGCCCGACCTGCTGATCCTCGACGAGCCGACGTCCGGTCTCGACCCCCTCGTCCAGCAGACGTTCTACGAGGTCATCCGCGAGGCCAAGGCCGAGGGTCGCACGATCTTCCTCTCGAGCCACATCCTCAGCGAGGTCGAGAAGACCTGCGACCGGGTGGCGATCATCCGCGACGGCCGCCTCGCCAAGGTCGATCGGGTGGAGGCGCTCCGCGACCTCGCCCATCACCAGGTCGAGCTGCGCTTCGCCGGCGACGTCCCGGTGGGCGAGTTCGCCGCCATCCCCGGCGTCAGCGAGGTCACGACCGAGGGCCAGACGTTGAAGATGCGCGTGTCCGGCCCGATCACGCCGGTCGTCCGCGCGGCCGCCCGGTACGAGCTCCTCGACTTCGTGAGCCGCGAGCCATCGCTCGAGGAGACATTCCTCGCGCAGTACGGCCACGAGGCCGGTCAGGCGGCCTGACATGGCATCAGATGTCGGGCGGCGGCCCACCCCCGCCGCTCTCGCGCCCGTCTCGCTCGTCGCGCGGATCTACGGCCTCGGCAGCGTCTTCGCCAAGACGCTTCGCGACTCGCGCCGGGCCACGATCCTCGTCGGCGGGGTGCTCGGCCTGCTCCTGATCGGCGTCGCGTACGCGATCGTCTCGCAGTTCGCCACGCCCGCCTCGCGCAGGGAGATGGGCGACGTTATCCGGGCGGTGCCGCCGATCCTCCAGGGCCTCGCCGGGAAGGTCGTCAACGTCGAGACCCTCGGCGGATACCTCTCGTACAAGTACGGCACGTTCTTCCCGATCATCGCCGGCCTCTGGTCGATTCTCGCCCTGTCGGGGACGCTCGCGGCCGAGGCCCGTCGGGGCAGCCTCGAGTTCGTCGCCGCGGGGCCCATCACCCGGCGCCGGATCGCGCTCGAGAAGCTGTCCGGCCACGTCCTCGTCCTCGCGATCGCGTCGCTCGCGATGTTCGTGTCGCTGCTCGTCGTCGGAACGTTCGGCAAGCTGCCCGGGGACGAGATCCCGGTGTCGGCGGCGGCCGGCTACGCGATCTGGCTCGGCCTGCTCGCCCTCATCGCGGGATCGGTGGCGTTCGCCCTGGCTCCGTTCCTGGGTCGCGGCTCCGCGGTCGGGATCGCCGGCACGATCATGTTCGCGGGCTTCATCCTCAACGGCTACCAGGCCGCGATCCCGCAGCTCGCGCCGCTCGCCAACCTGACCTGGTTCGGCTGGACGACGAACCACATCCCGCTCGCCGGCCTGTACGACTGGCCGTCCCTCGCCTTGACCGGCGCGGTGGCGGTGGTCCTGCTGGTCGTCGGAGTCGAGGCGTTCGTGCGCCGGGACATCGGCGTCACGACGAGCATCCCGACCCCGAGCCTGCCGCGCGCGCTCGTCGGGCTGCGCAGGCCGGCCGGCCGGACGTTCGGGCACGTGCTGCCGTCGGCGCTCGCGTGGGGGCTCGGCCTCGGGTTCTTCGGACTGGCCATCGCGGGCTCGGGCCGATCGTTCGTCGAGCAGCTCGCCAACGCCCCGGACTTCCACCGGCTGCTCGCGTCGATCTTTCCGGGCGCCGACATCGCCTCGGTCGGGGGGTTCCTGCAGCTGCTCTTCGTCGACTTCGGCATGATCCTCGCCGGTCTCGCGGCGGCGACACTGGTCGCGGGCTGGGCGTCCGACGAGACCTCCGGCCGGCTCGAGATGCTTCTCGCGGCGCCGCTCGGCCGGAGGCGCTGGGCCGTATCGGGCGGCATCGGGATCCTCGGCGGGATCGTCGTGATCATGGTCGTGACGGTCGCGGGCATCGGGATCGGCGCTTCGTTGACCGGCGGCGACATCGTCACGCCGATGGTCGGGACGCTCGCCCTCGGTCTGTACGCGGCGGCCATGGCGGGCGTCGGCGTCGCCGTCGGCGGCGTGGTCGGGACCGGAGCAGCGGGCCCCGCGGTTGCGCTGTTGACGGTCATCACCTGGTTCGACGGGATCATCGCCCCCGCCCTCGGCCTGCCGGACATCGTCCGCGACCTCGCGCTGACGACCCACTACGGCCAGCCGATGCTCGGGGTCTGGGACCCGGTGGGGATTGTCGCGTCGGTCGTGCTCGCCGTCGGCGGCGTGGCAGTCGGTGCCTGGGGGTTTCAGCGGCGCGACCTGCGCAGCTGACGTCCGTGCGAAACCGGCGGCGCGACCGCGCGCGTCGCCGGTAGGATCGCCGGGTGGATCCCCTCGTCTTCGTCCTGGTCGCGGGCGCGGCCGTCCTCCACGTCACGTGGAACGTCCTGCTCAAGACGGCCGGTGATCCGTTGCGCGCCGCCGCGATCGGGATGGTGACCGCGGCGGCGGTCATCTGCCCGCTCGCCTTCGTCATCTGGCTGGCGACCGGCCAGACCCCGATCACGACCGAGACGCTCGCCTTGTCCGTCGCGTCCGGCGCGCTCGAGGCGCTCTACTTCGCGTTCCTCGCGTCGGCCTACCGGCGCGGCGACCTGTCGCTGGTCTATCCGCTCGCTCGCGGCTCGGCGCCGCTGCTGGCGGTGGCGCTCGGCGTGCTCGTGCTCGACGAGCGCCTCGGAACGGCCGGCTTCGTCGGCGTGGTCGCCCTGTTGACGGGGCTTCTCACGCTCCAGCGCCCGTGGCGCTACCTCCGGGCGTCCGGTCGCGAGAGCGGTGGAGCCGCGGGGTTCGCGCTGCTGACCGGGGTCACGATCGCGTCGTACTCGGCGGTCGATCGGGTCGGCGTTCGCGGGACGACGCCGTGGATCTACGCCGGGCTGATCTGGGCGAGCTGCACCGTGTTCCTGTGGAGCTATGTCTGGGTCTATCGACGGGTCGGCTGGGCACGCGCGACGGTGACCTTCACGACCGAGCCGGACCCGTTCTCCGTGCGGCGCGCCGGGTTCGGCGGCCTGATGACGCTCGCCGCCTACCTGCTGATCCTGGGTGCGTTCACGGTCGCGCCGCTGACCGCCGTCGCGCCGCTGCGCGAGTCGGCGATCGTCCTCGCGTCGGGCTGGGGCACGTTCCGCCTGCGCGAAGCGGACGACCGGCGCGACGCGATCCGCCGGCTCGGCTCGGCCGGGCTCGTCCTCGCCGGCGCCCTGCTCCTCGCGATCGACTGATCGTCAGCGGCGTGTCGTCCCGGCGCGCTGATGCACCTCGTGACTCAGATTGGCGATCAGCACGCTTGCATGCGCCGGCGTTCTCACACGGCCACGCTTGCTGAGCCCGAATTCGATGCGGCAGATGACTCAGACTGGCGTGGTGGATCCCATCCGCGTTCCGGACGTGCTCGATCCGGCTCGGCTCCGCGAGCGGCTTCGAGCGCTCGACCCGGTGGCCGCCGTGGCCAGCGACGACGAGATCCTCGTCGTTCGCGCGCCCGGCCGGGTCAATTTGATCGGCGAGCACACCGACTACAACGACGGCTTCGTGATGCCGGCAGCGATCGGGCTGGAGCTCCGCCTCGCGGTCCTCCCGACCGACGATCGCCGCGTCACGATCACCCTCGACGACACCGGCAAGACGAAGGCGTTCGACCTCGACGCGATCCCACGGCCCAGCCGGACGTGGATCGACTACGTCGCGGGCACCGCGTGGGCGCTGGCCGAGGACGGTCGACCGCTCCGCGGCTTCCGCGGCCTGCTTGCGAGCAACCTCCCGCGCGGGGCCGGGCTGTCGTCGTCTGCGGCGCTCGAGATGGCCGCGGCGCTCGCCTTGCTCGGACCGGATGGCGCAGGCCCGCCCGAGCCGCGCGCCGTCGCGGGTCGACGGGCCGAGAACGGGTTCGTCGGGGTCCAGTCGGGCGTCATGGACCAGTTCGCGTCGGCGGCGGGGGTCGCCGATCACGCGATCCTGCTCGACTGCCGCTCGCTCGACTGGCGGCCCGTTCCGCTCCCGCTCGGTGAGTGCGCCCTCGTCGTCTGCCACAGTGGGTCGTCGCGCAAGCTCGAGACGTCGGCGTACAACGAGCGACGCGCAGACTGCGAGCGGGCGGTCGCAGCAATCGCGACGCTCGAGCCGTCCGTGGGCTCACTGCGCGACGTCGATGCGGCGCTGCTCGACGCTGCCGCCGATCGGATGGACCCCGTCGCCGCGCGTCGCGCCCGGCACGTGGTCGAGGAGAACGCGCGAGTGCTGGCGACCGAGCTGGCGTTGGCGGGCGGCGACCTCGACGAGGTCGGCCGGCTGTTCGCCGCGAGCCACGCGTCCCTGCGCGACCTGTTCGAGGTGAGCTCACCCGAGCTCGACGCGCTCGTCGAGATCGCCACGGCGACCGACGGTGTCGTCGCCGCCCGCCTGACGGGCGCCGGATTCGGCGGCTCGACGGTCAATCTCGTGCGGAGCGATCGGGTGGCGGCGTTCCGAGCCGCCATCGAGCGCGACTACGCCGCCCGGACCGGCCTCACGCCGAGGGTGCTCGAGGTCGACGCCGTGGCGGGCGCGAGCTACGTGGCGGGGTAGCCGAGGGACAGAACGCATCGCGATCACGGCACGGAGTCGCCGAGAGGTCAGCGGCCGTGACGATGGCGCATGATCGACCCGTGAAACATGTGATCGTGACCGTGGTCGTGGCGGTCGTCCTGGCGATCGTCTTCATGTTCGTGGTGATGAGCCTGGTGTTCTCTGGCTGGGGAGACCGCACGCCCGGAGGGTCTCCGTCGGCCATGAGCGGCCCGATCGTCTCGTGGGCCCCATGAGCGGCGACGGCCGCGGCCGGATCATGGTGATCAACGGGACCTCGAGCAGCGGCAAGACCACGCTCGTCCGCGCCGTGCAGGCGGCCATGCCCGATCTGTGGCTCGAGATGGGAATCGACCGCTTTGCCTATGCCCTTCCGGGTCGGGTCAACGGCCAGCCGTCCTGGCCCTTGCTGTTCGCCTACGTGCGACCGGACGGACGATCGGATGGACCATTCACGATCGAGACCACAGCCCTTGGCCAGCGGTTCATCGCCGGGATGCACGCCACCGCGGCCGCGCTCGCCGAGTCCGGGTTGAACGTCATCGTCGACCACGTCATCCTCGAGCCCGGATGGGTGGCCGAGATGCGCCGCCTCTGGGCGAGCTTCGACGTGCTCTTCGTCGGAGTCCGCTGTCCGCTCGACGTCGTCCTCGAGCGCGAGCGAAGCCGCGAGGACCGGACGATCGGCCAGGCGGAGGCACAATTCGATGTCGTCCACCGCTGGACGACGTATGACGTTGAGGTCGATACCTCCATCCTCACGCCCGCCGACGCCACGAGTCGGATCGTGGACGCGCTCGGCCTGGTCGGTTGAGGCCCACGATCCTCGCCGCAGTCGCGGGCGCGATGGTCATCGCCGGTTGTTCGGATCCGCAGGTCGCCGGCGACGCGCTCGTTCGAGACCTTCCGCTCGTCTATGCCAGCCAGATCACCGGGATCGACTTCGAAAACCATCCGCCCTTGGATCCGCCGACCCTGTTCATCGACCTCGCGCCGTCGATGACGTCCGACCAACAGCTTCGCTTCCTGTGCGACGACGTGATGGCGCGGGTCAAGGCCACCGGGAGCAGCATCGCCGTCACGAGCGGGCCATATGGCTGGAATGACGATGACTGCCGCTGACCTCGACTGATGGCCCGGATGCGATCAGGATGGGGGCATGTCTCGACGACGGAAGGTTCTGATCGCCATCGCGACGGCTGGCGTGATCGCGCTCGGAGCCGTTGCATTCCGGGTGCTGCCCCT